>RFFU01000064.1 GCA_003697085.1 Candidatus Hydrogenedentota bacterium | reverse complement strand
TGAATCCGCGGGTTTTCTCGGGTCTCTTCCTTTTTTCATTTCATCCTCTGTGATCTCTGTGTCTCTGTGTTGTATCCCTTTTTTCGGGAACCTGCAGGAATCCGGTTAAAAAGTTAATGCCCGGCACTATTTGGGAAAGTCACTCGAAAACCGTTCCAGCGGTCCTCGTTCGGAGGGATTGCTTCCAGAGTTCCCCCGTGAAGATTGACGAGGCTGTGGGCAATTCGGAGCCCGAATCCGAAATGCCACCCCGCGCCGGAAGATGGTGCAAACTCCGCCGCTTCTCCTCCCCTTTTATTGAAGTTCACGCACCACTCGTGGTCGAGTCGTCCTCCGTCATCGTCGATCCCCACTTCGATAACGGTCGGATTCCGTCGAAGCGTCACGCGCACCTCGGAGGCGGCGAAGCGGAGGGCGTTGTCAATGATATTCACAAACACCTGCTCCAGCCGCGCGGCATCCCCCGCGATCGTCACCTGCCCTGCTTTATTTTCGTAGGAAAGGGACAGATGCGAGGGTATCCCGACAGTTTCATACTCGGCAATAAGATCGGCCAAAAGAGTCGAAAGCGATAGGGTTGTCTTCCTGATTCCGAATCGGCCGCCATCCATTCGCCCCTGGACGAGAAGATTGTCCGCCAGGTGAGCCAACCGGCGGCTGTTGCGAATCAATATCTCTCTGAATCTGCGACAATAACGGTCCTTCTCGGGAACAATGCACTTCTTGTCGAAGGCCTCGATGCTGGCGCGAACCGTCGCGATGGGGGTCCGAAGTTCGTGCGCGCACATCGCAATGAACTCCCGCCGCCGGCGGTCCACCTCCCGTAATTCCTCGTTTCTCTTCCGCAATTCTTCCGTGCGGAGCCTCAACTCCTCCGTCCTTCGAAGAAGATCTCTCTGCGTCTGAAGCCGCTCCGTGATGTCCCGAAAGGCCCAGACTCGACCAATTACCGTTTCCCCGATACGGCACGGCGCGGTGAAGCGTTCGAAAACGGAACCATCCTTGAAACGTATTTCGTCCACCGATACAGCCTCGCGGTCCGCGTCGAGTTCCTCGACTTTCCGGCGGAACTCCTCCGGACTCGCCAGTTTTCCCTCGACGTAATCGAGAACGTGAAGGTCCTCGCCCGTCTTGAGCACCTCGTTCGGAATGCCCCACATCTCCTGGAATCGGCTGTTGAAGTCGAGGATTTTCCCGTCGAGGCCAACGACAAGGATCCCCTCCTCAGTGGCTTCCATCACGGCCGAGCGAAGCGCCTGAGAATGCATCAGACGTTCGGAGATCGTACGCATCTCCGAGATGTCCGCCATCAACCCTCGCAATTTTTTTACCCGCCCGCCCTCGACGACCGGATGAACGAATTCCCTCATCCACACCGTTCGGCCGTCCGCCGCGATCATCCGATATTCGAAGGTGTAATCTCTTCCCTCCTCGGCCGCGCGCCGACAATACCGAGGTGCCCAACCTTGATCCTCGGGATGAATCCTCTCGATCCACAATCGTGAATTCTCGAGGAAACGCTCCGGTGGATATCCCAGTATTTTCTTCGTCTGAGGACTGACGTAGGTCAGTTCGAGCGTTTCCGCTTCGGCCTCCCAAAAGATGACGGAGAGATCGTCAAGGATCTCTCGAGGATAGGATATTTTCTCCTCATCAGGTTCCATCAAGACACCCATTTCAAATTCCGGTTTCTTATTCAACCGGTCCCGAACCTGAGTCCCGCCGTCCGCCTCTAGAGGAAATTATAGTTCAAAATCGGACAAAATGCCGAAATTTTCCATCAAGAATGTCGCCACCTCGAGCAGGGATTCTCTCGTCCGCGTTAGTCGAGAGGAGCCTCAACTCCGCAGATCGCCATCCGGCCTTCGCAGGTTAGAGAACCTGCACCCCATCGTCCTTTGTTATGGAGCGCAGGCTCTCCAGTCTGCGGCGGTCGAGCGTGGACTCCTCAAATCCGCGCTCCTTCTCCCTCCCCTCCTCCTTATTCCCCCGGATCGCGAGAAGGGACTTGACAACAGTGGAGCACCGTTTCTCCATACCTGTATCGGGACCACTCTCGCGGATCCTCGCCGAAATCCGAAAACGTTCCCTCCGTCTCGATGACAATCCAGCCTCCCGGTTTGACCAGGGCTCCCGCGACATCGAGGATACGGCGCGCCAGTGCTTCCTCGGCATAAGGAGGATCGGCGAAGAGAAGGTCGAAATCACGGCCGTGAGGAAAAACCGCGGAGAGGCGGAAGTCCTCCTCGATGCCGAGACCTTTCAGATTTCGCCGGATTCCGGCGCGAAGTTTCCGATCTTTTTCCACGAATTCGACGAACGCCGCGCCGCGCGAGAAGGCCTCGATCCCCACGGCTCCGCTTCCGGCGCACCAATCCAGAAACCGGCAGCCCGTGAGGGTCACTCGCGCCTGAAGAATATCGAAGAGCGCTTCCCGAACAAGATGCCGAGTCGGACGCAAGTTTCGGGAGTGGGAAACCTTGATCTTTCGGCCTCGAAAACGGCCGCCCGTAATTGTCAAAAACACGAGGCAGTCCCGCGCGGAGAAATTACCGCACGAGAAATGCTTCCCCCATTCAGGACGTCTCCCGCCCGCGCTTTCCGAGTTCCTTGTCGATCATCAAAAGCCCCGCGCCCTTGTCTCCGGCCAGGTCCATCCGGGCCAAGATCTTCTCCATCGAATTCTCCTCCTCGACCTGCTCCTCCACGAACCAGTCCAACAGGTTCTGAGTGGCGTAATCCTTCTTCGCTCTGGCCGAATCCATCATCTCCTCGATCCGGCTCGTGACCTCCCTCTCATGCTTCAATGCCGCCGAAACGACGTCGCGCAGGCTCTTGTACGAAGCCGCCGGCCGGCTGATCGGTTCCAGAGCAATCGATCCGCCCCTTTCCAGAATATAGTCGAAAAACTTCATCGCGTGCTCCAGTTCCTCCTTCGCCTGAAGCCGAAAGAAGTGTCCGGCGCCGTTGAGATTCCGCTCCTCGCACCACGCCGCCATCCCGAGATAGTAATACGCCGAATAAATCTCGAAATTCACCTGATCGTTCAGTTTCTTCTCGATCTGCTTCGCCAATTTCATCGCATTCCTTCCTTTCTTCCCTTTGGAAATATTCCTGTCCGGCGTTCGGACTGGACAATCGTTTTCTTCCCGAGGATCATACCGCGAAATGTCAGGAAATACCACCACGAAACACCGCACCGTTCTTCTGCTCGACCGGGACGGCGTCATTAACATCTATCGCCCGGGACGCTATGTCAACGAACCGGAGGATTTCGAGCCTGTTCCCGACCTCCCCGCATCCCTGGGGCTTCTCCGCGCGACAGGTTCCGCGGTCGTGGTCGTCTCGAATCAGGCGGGTGTCGGCAAAGGATTAATGTCGGCGCAGGCCTTGGAGCGCGTCACCGAGAAGATGCGCGCTCTCTTCGCGGAAGCGCGTGTCCCCCTCCTCGACGTCCTTTACTGCCCGCATTCCCCGGACCAGGAATGTTCCTGCCGCAAGCCCCGCCCCGGTTTGATCCTCGAGGCCGCGCCACGTCATAATCTTTCCCTCGACAAAACGTGGTTCATCGGCGACAGCCACAGCGATCTCGAGGCGGCGCGCGCCGCGGGATGCTCCTTTGCACTCGTCACGGGAGGCAAAACCTCGGCCGAAGAGATCAAAGAATGGTCCGATCCTCCTGACATCACCGCTCCGACGCTCCACGATGCGGTCTGGATCATCCTCGGTCATACCGCTCCGCGCGAAGAGCCCTATTTCCGCAAGGCCCCCACCTACGAGGATGCCTCGCGGAGGATGCGGGACGCGCTGGGATCCCTCCCTCGCCGAATTCTCATCGCTCATCACGGCGATTGCGACGGGATCACCGGAGCGGCGCTTCTGACGCACTGGCTCGAAAAGAGCGGCCGCGAAGTCGCGATTTCGTCACGCGCCGAGTTTCGCGACGAGGACCTCGCCCACTTCGAGAAGGCCGGACGATCCTGCGAGGCCGGGGTCTTCCTCGAGGCCCAAGGGATGCCGCCCTCTTACCTCCGGCTCGCCTCCCTTTTCCTCAACATCGACCACCATCCCCATCCCGATCGCACGCCGATACCGAAAATGCTCAATCCTCGCGATTATGGATTCGACCCTTGCCCCTGCGTCACGCAGGTGATCTTCGAACTTCTCGGAGACGATCTTCCGGAACAAGCAGCCGCCTGGACGGCGATCGCCGCGACGGCCGATTACTGCATCGAACCGGCCCGCGACATAATCGCTCGTCACGCCCCCCCCGCGGAAATGCAAGCCGAACTCATCGATACGTTCCTTGCCATTCAGTACGTCGAACCCTTGGCGACAAAAGCCGCCCGCTTCCTCGCGCCTCTCCCCTCTTTCGAGGAATTCCTGAGCGCCGAGCCCTTCGTTGAACGTCGAAACAATTTCCGAAGGGAATTGACGGCCGCCATCGAACACGCCCACATCGGAAAGAGAACCGTGATTGCGATCACGGAGCCCGGAGAGTTCCGGCTCGCCTCCCCTCTGGCAAACAGGCTTCAGGACCTCCATCCCGACCACGCCGTGATCTCGGTCGAGTTGTCATCAAAGACCGCCCGCTATTCCGTTCGGAACCGTTCTACGACCGTACCATTGGGAGCGCTCCTGGCAGACCTGACAGCGCGGATGGGATGCGGAGACGGAACCGGCCATGAAAAGGCCGGAAGCGCCCGCGTGCCGAGAGAAAGACACGAGGAATTCCTCGAACATTTGAAACGGGCTTTGGGAGAAGAAGAAGGAGAAAAGAAAGAAAGTGAGGAATGACGGATGACGAATGACGAATTGAATGCTCTGCGCCGGGATTTTCGCGCGGGCAAGATGGACGCGGCCGCGTTGCGGTTTCGCGTCGTTAAAGCGTGCCGGAACCTTCCTCGACCGGATCCGAACGAGGTCTTCGGCAAGGAGGTGGCCTTGATCGAGAATGAGCGGCTCCGGGATTTCGTCCGCGGTCTCCTTCTCCGACTTCCCGGCTACTTCTGGACCATCCCCGCCTCCGTTATCGGATTTCACCGAACCGAGGCCGACAATCTCCTCGGCGGACTCGCGCGGCACAGCCGAAAGGTCGCGCGCGTAGCGGCTATGATGGCCGATCCGCATAATCAGCCCGACGCGCGCGACGACCTGCTCATCGCCGGCCTCCTCCACGACGGACTGAAATACGGTTGGGAGGGGACGATTCCTGATGGGACGGATCACGCCCTTTTTATGGCGGAATGGCTCGAGAAGGAACACATCTTCGACGATCGCCCGCGAATTCGTTCGATGATCCGCTGCCATCTCGGACGCTGGGGCCGCGTCCTTCCCACCGACGATCTCGATTGGGCTTTTCATCTCGCCGATTATCTCGTCTCCCGCGGCACAACGCCCCACCTCGCTTCCCGATTCCCCTGAGGGTTCTGCGATGGGTGCTTGGCGAAAAAGGGGCACCTTCTGCCGAATCGCATCAAGCCGCTCGTGGGCGAAACCCTGCATATGATCGGGGCGGCCGAAAGGTAACCTTCTCCGAGCCCGTTTCTGCAGGCAAGATGCCGGTGCTCCCAGGGAGAACCTACGCCCCAGATTCCCCGCGTTAGGGAGCACAGACTCTCCAGTCTGCGTTTGGCCGCTCGCGCACCCGTGGTGTCATTCCGAGCGAGGCGGCGCGCAGCGACGCCGACGAGGAATCCCCCGAGATTGCTGACAACCGCCTCGTTCTCCCTCGCCCCTCGGGGAGAGGGTTGGGGTGAGGGGGGCGTATTGGCACCACGGCGGGATACCCTGCGGCGGGGATTCCTCGCTGGCGCTCGGAATGACAACGCGACCGCCGATTCGCCCCGCAGGTTGAAGACCCCGCGGACCGTTTCTGCTGGCAAGATGCCGGCGCTCCCTGGAATGCTTGTTAGGTTAAATTCGACTTTGCCCAAAATTTGCCATGCACTCTTTACCGAAATCCCGCTTGACCGAAATCGCTCCCTCACATAAATTCGCCGCTTGTTATGATAGAATCATCTGTCATTGTCGCTGTAGCGTTTGGAGTTACGGGCTTTTTGTTCGTTCTTGTCACAATGGCCGGCGTCGGGCGCTTCGTGCGCGGAAATTCGCTTCTCAGCGAAAAGAAAACCTCCCCTTACGAATGCGGGGAAATCCCCGTGGGCAACGCGTGGCTGCGATACAATCCCCGCTTTCTGATCCTCGCCGTCGTCTTCGTCCTCTTCGATATCGAGGTGGCGCTGATGTTCCCTTGGGCGGCCGCCTATCGCTCCGCCCTGCCGGTCCGCGGCATCGGACTCCTGGCCTTCCTCGATATGCTCCTCTTCGTTTTGATCCTTCTCGTCGGATATCTCTGGTTCTGGAATCTGGGTGAGTTGCGCTGGATACTTCCTGGGGAAGTTCCGTTGACGGAATCCGAAACCGGTGACATCAAGGGAGAAAAGGCATAATGGAGGGCTCGATCGAGGAATACCACGACCTCGTGCAGTGGCTGCGCGAACACTCCAGCTGCCACGACGATCAGGTCGTTTTGACGAATGCCGAAAAGATGTTTCAGTTGGCGGAATGGGCGATCACGACATCGCGGGTCAACTCGATCTGGCCGTTCACCTTCGGATTGGCGTGCTGCGCAATCGAGATGATGGCGACGGCCGCGGCCCGCTTCGATCTAGACCGTTTTGGAGCCGGCGTCTTCCGCGCCACGCCACGCCAATCGGACCTGATGATCGTCTCCGGAACCGTAACCTACAAGATGGCGGGATGCATCGAACGGCTCTGGCACCAGATGCCCGAGCCGAAGTGGGCAATCGCGATGGGCGCGTGTGCCACCAACGCCGGCCCCTACAACGCGCACGGCTACCACGTCGTCAAGGGCGTCGATTTGATCATCCCGGTCAATATCTACACGCCGGGATGCCCACCCCGGCCGGAATCGCTCATCGGTTCCCTTCTGGAACTTCAGAAACAGATTCGAACGGGAAAGGATCGCGTTTACCGCGCGGCGTGGGAGAAGGACCGGACGAAAGCGGCGGCACGAATGCGTGCTGAAACCTCCGCCGCCGCGGAGGGATACGCGGAATCAATCCGCGCTGCCGGTTCGGCTCCGGCCTTCACCGCTTCCGCGAACGAATCCGTGGAGCAATCACGATGACGGAATCGGAAAGCGCTCCCGCCGCAACCGAACCGCTCACTCCGGAAGAGGAACTTTTCCGCGCGCTGAAAGAGGAATTCGGCGAAGCGATACGTGAACTTGTTTCCGCGGCTTCGCCGTACATCGTCGTCGAGCCGGCACGTATTCGCGACGTCGCCTTCCATCTCCGCGACGCCTTCGGCTTCGATTCGCTGATGTGCCTCTCGGGGATCGACACGCTGGGACAGAAGCATTCGACCAAGCCTCTGCCGCCCGGTTCTCCGCGCAGCGCCAAGCCGGAGCCGATCGGAGAAGAGATCGCCGTCGTGTATCACATCGGAAGTGTCACGACCCGAAGAAAAGTCGCATTGAGGGCTCCGCTCGATCGACGCACGCCTCGTCTCCCCTCCGTCTCTTCCGTCTGGAAGGTCGCGGCCTGGCACGAACGGGAAGCCTTCGACATGTTCGGCATCGTCTTCGAGGATCATCCGAATCTTACGCGGATTCTCTGTCCGGAAGACTGGGTCGGACATCCGCTCCGTAAAGACTATGAAATGCCGAAACGCTACGCGGCTTGGGAACACGCTCGAAGGCCTTCGGCGGCGGAACTGGCCGAGCCGGAATCCCGTGTCGCGGGCGAAGACGCTTCCCGCGCCGCCGAGAAGAATGGGATCACGACGGAGAATTCGCGGTGAGGAGACTCAACGGCAACCGGCACTTCTTCGAAGGCGACACTCTCTTCGTCAATATGGGGCCGCAACACCCTTCGACCCACGGCGTGTTGCGCCTTCTGATCGAAACGGACGGCGAGGTCGTAACGAAGGCGGAACCGAAGATCGGTTACCTTCATCGGTGTTTCGAGAAATCGGCCGAGGGGGTCTCGTGGGAAGGCGTGATTCCGTACACCGATCGGATGGACTATGTCGGTCCGATCGGGAACGAGTGGCCGTATTGCCTGGCGGTGGAGAGGCTGGCGGGGATCGAGGTCCCGGAGCGCGGGGAGTACTGCCGTGTCATTGCGGCGGAACTCCAGCGGATCGCCTCGCATCTTTTGGCCTTCGGCACGTACGGGCTCGACATCGGCGCCATAACCCCGTTTCTTCACGCCTTTCGCGACCGCGAGAAGGTTCTCGACATCCTCGAATACGTTTCCGGAGCGCGCCTCCTCTACAACTACATCCGGATCGGCGGGGTCGTTCGTCCCTTCGATGAAAAGGCGACGGCGATGATTCGGGATTTCCTCTCCGACCTCGCAACCCGCCTTCCCGAATACCACCAGCTCCTCAGTTACAACAATATCTTCATCGAACGGACGGCCGGGGTGGGAGTAATCACACGGGATCAGGCGCTTACGTACAACATCACGGGCCCCAATCTCCGCGCCACGGGAATCGAATGGGACCTGCGCCGCAACGACCCGTACGGCTTCTACGACCGCTTCGAATTCGATGTCGCGGTGGGCACCGGGGAACACGGAGTTCTCGGCGACTGCTGGAACCGCTACATCGTGCGTCTGATCGAGATCGAGGAATCGATGCGGATTCTCGAACAAGCGATCACAATGCTTCCCACGGATGGTCCGTTTTGGAATTACAAGAGAAATCTCAAGGTTCCTCCCGGGGAGACCTACGCGCGGGCGGAATCGGCGCGCGGCGAGGTCGGGTTCTATGTCGTCGCCAACGGCGAACTCAAACCCTTCCGCGTGAAAGCAAAATCGCCCTGCTTCTGTGCCCTCTCCGGTTTTCCTGAATACGGAACGGGAATGCTCTTGGCCGATGTCGTGGCGACCTTGGGCTCGATCGATATCGTTCTGGGGGAGGTGGACCGGTGATCTCTACGCTCGTCGCCGGAAAACTCACGCCTCTTCTCGGAACCGGACCGGCCTGGTTCGTCACCGGAATCCTGTTCGCGGCGATCTTTCTGGCGATCGCCGCGGGATTCGCCGCCGTGGCTGTCTACGCCGAAAGAAAAATCGCGTCCTTTATCCAGTGCCGCCTCGGGCCGATGGAGGTCGGGCCGCACCGCTACGAAGACCTCCCCTTCGAACGCCTTCTGCCCGCAGGGCTCGGCCGTCTCGTGAATCTTCTTCTCCGCGTCCTCGGCTTCTTCCTCAGCCTCTTGCTCTTCCCCTTCACCCGCCGGATCGGGATGCCTCCGGGGTGGTACGGCCTGGGGACGCTCGTCGGGGATGGAGTGAAACTGCTGGGGAAGGAGGACATTATTCCGCGCGAGGCGGATTCCGAACTCTTTCGGCTGGCCCCGTACATCGTCTTCACGGCAACGCTGGCGGTTTTCGCCGTGATTCCCTTCGGCGAGGGGTTGGTCGCCGCGCGTTTCGACGCCGGCCTCCTCTATCTCCTCGCCGTCTCCTCGCTCGGGGTCATCGGAATCGTCGTCGGCGGTTATGCCTCCAACAACAAGTGGTCCCTTTACGGAGCCATGCGCAGCGTCGCCCAGGTCGTCAGTTACGAGGTGCCGATGGGGTTGGCCCTTCTCTCCGTCTGCGTCTCCGTCGGCTCCTTCGACCTCGTCGCCGTCGCCCGCGCCCAACGCGGATGGATCTGGAACTGGCATATCCTCTCCAACCCCTTTCTGCTCCTCGCGGGCGTCGTCTTTCTCTTCGCGGCGCTTGCGGAAACGAACCGGACACCGTTTGACATCCCCGAGGCGGAATCGGAACTCGTCTCGGGCTACAACACGGAATACTCGGGAATGCGCTTTGCGCTCTTCTTTCTGGCTGAATACGCCAATATGCTCGTCGCCGGACTCGTCGCGAGCCTCTTTTTCCTCGGTGCTTACTCGACCGGCCTCCCCTATCTCGATTCCCTCCGCCTTCTCCAACCGTTTGTTCTCTTGGCAAAAGCCGTGTTGGTGGTTCTCTTGATGATCGTCCTGCGTTGGACCTTGCCGCGTTATCGCGTGGATCGTTTGATGACGCTTTGCTGGAAGGGCCTTCTGCCCTTGGCGTTGATCGCCCTTTTCGGGGTTTCGCTCGTCGCGGCCCAGGAGACACTGCTCTCCGCATCGCGGGCGTGGAAAGCGGCGTGGTTCCTGATCACCCTTGCTTTTCTCTCCTCCTTCCTCCTTCAGACTCGCAAGGGATTGGGACCGATGCCGGCACGAACCGGCGTCCCACCACGAAACAATTCACCGCAGGCGGCGGCGCCAACAGCGGTGGTGGCAACGCCCGCGGCGGGAGAAAGGAAGCCACGATGACGGTCGCTGCCGAGTTCGCCCACACGGTCCGCGAGATCTACGATGATCTCGTCACCGCCGTAAAGGGGATGATGGTCACGACGCGGTACCTCTTCCATCCGAACGAGATCGTGACGGTTCAGTACGGCCGCAAGCAGTACCCGGGAGAACCGCGCCATGAACTCGATATCCCTCCCACCTATCGCGGAGAACTCTTCAACGACGTCGAACGATGTGTCGTCTGCGAACTCTGCGCCAAGGCTTGTCCGACCCAGTGCATCTCGATGGAATTCGAGACGGGGGCGGACAAGACGCGTATTCTCCACAACTTCCATATCGATATGACGATCTGCCTCTTCTGCGGTCTCTGCACCGAAGCGTGTCCGGACAAGACGAAGAATGAAGAAGGCGAAAAGTGCCTCGTTATGACGAATCGTTACGACTTCTCGACCGCCCGGAAGAGCGAGATCGGGTTCCATTTCGTGGCCGGGGAGAAGAAACTGAAAGCTTGGCGCGAGGCGTCGAGGAAACGAGCGGAGGAAAAGGCCGCGGCGAAGAAAGCGGCCGCCGAAGCCAAGAAGGCCGCCGCGGCGAGGGCGGCCGCGGAAAAGAAGTCGGATGCCGGTGCGAAGACGACGAAACCGATGACAAAGGGTTCGGAGTCGGCGCCGAGTAAGGAGGGGCTTTCCTGATGCTCGCCACCGGACTCTACGCCTTCCTGGCGGCCGTAACGGTCGGCTTCGCCGTCGCTGTTGTGAAGAGCCGCGAGATCTTCCGCGCTACCTTCGCCCTCTTGGGAACACTCTGCGGAGTGGCCGGGCTTCTGGCTTTTTATGGAGCCACCACTATCGCGGCCTTGCAGGTTCTCATCTACGTCGGAGCCGTCTTCGTTCTCTTCCTCTTCGCCATCCTGGTTACGGATCGCCCAGCGGAACGCCTCTTTCGCACCGGAGTCCTGCCTCCGGCATTGGCTCTTTTCGCATCGGCCGGACTCGCCGCGCTTTTGATCGCCATCGTTCCCGGAATGGCGGGCAAGGTTCCCGGCGGAAGGATCCCGGCTCTGGCCGGGGGCGTCATCGGCCGCGCCTTCCTCCAGCAATATCTGCTCACGTTCGAGGTGATCGGAGTGTTGCTCCTCATCGGGTTGATCGCAGCGGTTTTAATCATCCGGAAGGAGATTCGACGGTGACGGGCTCGACTGTTCTGCTTATCACCGGTGCGCTTCTCTTTTCGCTGGGGACATTCTGCCTCGCGATCCACCGCAACGCCATCCGGATTCTTTTGGGGATCGAGTTGATGCTCAACGCATCGATCCTCAACTTCACCGTCTTTTCGAAGATGTATGGAAATGTCGACGGCGGCGTTGCAGCGATCGCGGTTATGGCGGCGGCCGCGGCCGAGGCGGCCGTCGGGCTCGCTCTCGTCTTCGCTCTCTTCGCTCTCAAGCGTCATTCCGATCTCGAAAAAACCACGGAGCTCTCGGGATGAATTCGCTCGCTCTCATAATCTTCGCCCCGCTGATGATGAGCCTCGTGCAACTCTTCTTCGGAAAGAGATTCCGGCATCTCGAGAAGTTCACGACTGCGGGTGGAGTGGGGCTCGCCGCTCTTCTCTCGATTCGCAATCTCGCTTCCGCTCTCCACGGACACGGCGCCTTTCCGCTGGCGTTCTCGTTCTCCTGGTTCGGCTTCGGAGGGCTCCGTCTCGGTTTCCACGCCGACAACCTCGCTGTTCCGATGCTGGCGATGGTCTCCTTCGTCTCACTCTTCGTCCATATCTTCTCCGTCGGGTATATGCACGGTCACCCGCGTTACTCCCGCTTCTTCTCCTACATCTCCTTTTTCACCTTCGCGATGCTGGGACTCGTCGCTTCCGACAACCTTCTCTTCTTCTTCATCTGCTGGGAACTGATGGGATTGTGCAGTTACCTTCTCATCGGGTTTTACTTCGAAGAACGCACGGCCTGCCTGGCGGCCATCAAGGCGTTCCTGACGACACGGGTCGGTGATGTTCTCTTCTTCATCGGAATCGCCGCGCTCTACGGAGCGACGGGATCGTTGCGGTTCGAGGAGATCGCCCGCGCCGCGACCGGAGGCTTGATCGGACAGAAGGCGCTTCTTTTCGCATCCCTGTGCATCTTGGCCGGGACGATCGGTAAGTCGGCGCAATTCCCCCTCCACGGCTGGCTTCCTGACGCAATGGAAGGTCCCTCGCCCGTTTCCGCACTTATCCACGCGGCCACGATGGTGGCCGCCGGGATCTTTCTCATCGCCAGAACCGCTCCGTTCTTTCCGTCCGCCGCAATGTACGCCGTAATCGGGGTCGGTTCCTTCACGGCCTTCTTCGCCGCAACGATGGCCCTGGTCAACCGCGACTTCAAAAAGATTCTTGCCTTCTCCACGATCAGCCAGCTCGGATATATGCTGGCCGGAATCGGACTCGGCGCCACCGCCGCCGGACTCCATCACCTTCTCTCCCACGCCTTCTTCAAGGCGCTTCTCTTTCTTGGATCCGGCGCCGTTCTCCACGCCGTGCACACCCGCAACGTGGACGAAATGGGCGGATTGGCGGAAAAGATGCCGTGGACCTGCGCCACAATGTATATCGGAGCCTTCTCGCTCGCCGGCTTTCCCTTCCTCTTCTCCGGCTTCTACTCGAAAGACGAAATCATCGGCGCGGCGCTCCTCTTCGCCGCTGTTTCGCACCGTCACGCGTACCTCTCTCCGGGCATCCTTGTCGCCGGAAAGATTCTCTCCTTTCTTCCGTTCCTCCTCCTCCTCGCCGCCGCCGGATTGACGGCCTTCTATACGTTTCGAATGATGATCCTCGTCTTCCATGGCGAACCGAGGGATCGGCATCGGTGGGAGCACGCGCACGAGCAACCGCCCACGATGATCGTGCCCCTCGTCGTTCTCGCTTTCTTCTCGACCGCCGCCTTCACCTTCGCCTTCCGCGAACCGATCGAAACGTTCTTCGGATCCGGCACCAAGGAATCAGCCGTGGCGGCCGGGGCCGAGGTCGCGCACCATTTCGCTATGATCGCTTCCGTTATCGTTGGACTCGGCGGGATAGCGCTCGCCTACGCCATCTACTTCTTCCGGAAAATTCCTGCCGATTTTCTTATGCGGAATCCCCAGGGACGGTTTCTCTATGACCTCTTCTTCCGCCTCTACTGGACGGATGAAATCTATGCCGGAATCGCCCGAGGTGCCGTCGCGCTGGCGCGTCGCTTCGGACTCTTCGACCGGCGTGGAATCGACCGCATCGTCGATGGAACCGCTCCGCCGCTCGTCTCCACCAGCCGCTTTTCCGGATTCATCGATCTCTATGTCGTGGATTTCTTCGTCAATCTCACCGGCGATGTTACGCGGGCCTTAGGAAGACTGGCCCGCGCGTTACAGACGGGGCGAATTCAAGACTATGCGCTCGGCGCAATGATCGCCGTAATCCTTTTGGCACTCTGGATAGGGCTGTGAAAACCGTGCTTCTGACATCACCTCTTGCGGCGAAGTCTCATTCGGCGGAACCGGACCGGTCCATTGCGGGAAAGAGTATCCGCACTCCATCCATTCTTTCCGCGTCTTGTTCCTACGTTACCACGCCCCGCGAGGAAACACTATCGCGCCTGCTCTTCGGGAAAGCCCGAAACATCCCGAAAGCAGAGAACAAGAACGGTAGCGTGGAGTTCCCGTGCAGGAACACGCGAACCGAAATGATCCCGCAAACGATAAACGGTGAACGGCAAACGATAAACGAACGTTACTTTTTCGCTTCCCCTCTTCCTTTTCCCTTTTGCCTTTTTCCTTTTGCCTTTTTCCTTTTCCGTGTGCTCCGTGTGTTCCGTGGTTTTCTTTCTCCGCGTGCTCCGTGTCTTCCGTGTCTTCCGTGGTTTTATTTTCCCCTACGTTCAGTCTTTTCCGTGGTTGAAATTTTGAAGGGAAGGAAGGATATGCTATGAACCTTTTGAGTCTGTTGATTCTTATCCCGTTGTTGGGAGCCGCTGTCGTGTTGGCGGCCCCGAAGAACGCTGCTCGTCTCGTGGCACTGATCACCAGCGGTGTCGCTTTGCTGCCGCTGGCGGCACTGTTGCGGACCTTCGATCCCTCCAACCCCGATCTGCAACTGATCGAGGTCCATCGTTGGATACCGCAAATGCATATCCAATTTCTCTTCGCCGTGGACGGCCTCTCCTTCCTTATGGTCGTTCTCACCGGCTTGCTTTCTTTCCTCTGCGTCATCGCATCATGGAACATCTCCAAACGCCCGAAGGGCTACTTTTCTCTCTTCCTCTTGCTTCAGGCTTCGATGGTCGGCGTCTTCGTTGCGGTCGATCTCTTTGCGTTTTACGTCTTCTGGGAACTGATGCTTCTCCCGATGTACTTTCTCATTGGAATCTGGGGCGCGCCGGCACGACAGGACCCCGATGGTCGCACTCGAGGCGGCCCCTACGCCGCGATCAAGTTCTTCCTCTATACGCTCGTGGGATCGCTTCTTATGCTGGTCGCGATTCTCTGGATCTGGAACGCCTCCGGCTCTTTCGATCTCCGCCAGCAAGCGCTGCTCTGCCGCACGCTCGGCCTCAAAACCCAACTCATTCTGTGGACGCTCTTTTTCCTCGCCTTCGCCGTCAAGATCCCGATGTTCCCGTTCCACACGTGGCTGCCGGACGCGCACGTCGAGGCTCCCACCGCCGTTTCCGTTATTCTGGCGGGGGTCCTTCTCAAGATGGGAACCTACGGCATCCTCAGGATCAACTATACCCTCTTTCCCCGAGCCACTCTGGCGACGGCCGAAGTCGTGGCCGCCTTCGGTGTCATCAACATTCTCTACGGCGCCCTCTGCGCCATGGCCCAGAATGATATGAAACGCCTCGTCGCCTACTCCTCCATCAGTCATATGGGATACGTGATGTTGGGAATGAGCGCGATCGTGTTGTGGGGCTCCTCTGACCGTACCGTCATCGAAGGCATCCTCGGCGGAGTTCTCCAAATGTGGAACCACGGAACGATTACCGCCATGCTCTTCCTCCTCGTCGGCGTCATCTACGACCGAGCCCACCATCGCGACATCGACCGGATGGGCGGTCTCGCCGTCACGATGCCCATCTATACCGGATTCGTGACCGTGGCTTTCTTCGCTTCGCTCGGCCTCCCGGGACTCTCGGGCTTCATCGGCGAAGCCCTGGTGCTTTTGGGAACGTGGAAAACCGGCGGACTTTATCGCTTCTTTGTTCTTGCGGCGGCCGTCGGCATCGTCATTACCGCCGCCTATCACCTCTGGCTCATCCAGCGCGCTTTTCTGGGAAAGGAACGCGAGGAAATGAAGGGATTTCCTGATGCGTCGCCTCGTGAAATATTCACTCTCGTTCCGCTCGCCGCCATCGTCATCTGGATCGGCATCTATCCGGCACCGTTTCTGCGTATCTTGTATCCCACTCTCGAGAAGATCGTGAATTCGGTCGTCCTTTCCGGAGCGCCGACGCCGTGAAGAAGTTTTCCGGAAATTCATCACTTTTCGCTGGACCCGGTCACGGTCTGAAAAGACCGGCCGTTCCGGAAGAGCGCCTTTATTCCGGCGGCCGAGGATACCGGAAATCGTCAACGGGAGAATCACAATGATCGGTCGAATCGATCTTGCCTCGATTATGCCGGAAATCCTTTTACTTTTCGGTACGACGGGGCTGCTTCTGGTACGACCTCCGCGCCGCGCCGCGGGTATCCTTTCGCTTACAACCGTCGTCCTTTCCTTCTGGGCGACGCTGCCTCAGTGGATCGGAACGCGGGCGTTATTCGGCGGAACTTACGTCACCGGCCCGTTCCCGGCCGCCTTCAAGGCCGCCGCTCTTCTCGGGACCGCCGTCGCAATCGTCATCGTCTTCCTCGATAAACGGCTCCAGGAACACATCCCCGAGGCGAACGCGTTGATTCTCTTCACCGCCTGCGGCGCCCTCCTGCTCATTTCCGCACGCAACTTCCTCCTCGCCTACCTCGCTTTTGAGATGCTCTCGGTTTCCTCCTATGCCCTGGTTGGTTCACGACCGGGGGAGATCAAAAGCGCCGAGGCCGGCCTCAAGTACGCCGTCTTCGGCGGCGCTGCGTCCGCCTTTCTTCTTTATGGAATCTCTCTCCTCTACGGAATGACCGGAACGCTTCAGTACGGCCTCGTCGGTCCGGTGCTTTCCTCGGGAGCGGGGATCGTCGCCGTGCTCTTCGTTTTTGTCGGAGTGATGTACAAACTTGCGGCGGCCCCATTTCATTATTGGTCACCGGATGCCTTCGAAGGAGCCGCTCCGTCGATCGCCGGCTATCTTTCCGTCGTTCCCAAGATCGCCGGCTTCGCCTTCTTGATCTTCCTGCTCGATTTCCTCGGCGACTCCCGCGCCTTTCTTGCGCTGCTGACCGCCTCCGCCTTCCTCTCGATGACCTACGGGAACCTCGCCGCGATCGCGCAAAAGAACGTTCCGCGTCTTCTGGCCTATTCCTCCATCGCGCACGCCGGTTACATCCTCGTCGCCGCCGGAACGCTGGGTACCTCCGGCCGCTTCGCCGTCTTCTTCTATCTCGCCGCGTATCTCTTTATGAACCTCGGAGCTTTTCTCGTGACGACCGTCGTCGCGCCCACGGGAGCGATCTCCGAATTCCGAGCGCTCTCCCGACGGAATGCTTTCCTCGCCTTTGCGATGGCGGTCTTTCTCTTCTCCCTGACTGGACTGCCGCCCTTCGGAGGATTCGTCGGCAAACTCTTTATCCTCTCGGCGGCCATTGACCGCGGCGCTTGGTTTCTTATCGCAGCCTTGGTTGTCAATACGGTGATCTCACTCTACTACTACGCGCGCATTCTCAAGGAGATGTACCTCGAGGATGGGGACGAAACACCGTTTCCCGCTTCCGCAACGGCGCGTTTCTGCGTCGGAGCCCTCACCGCCGGCGTTTTCCTCCTGGGAATAGCGTGGAGCCCGGTGGCCGCATTGCTTCAACGTATTACATAGCCCGCTTTGGGGGCCTCCTTCCCCTTCCCCTTCCCCTTCCCCTTCCCCTTCCC
>RFFU01000063.1 GCA_003697085.1 Candidatus Hydrogenedentota bacterium | reverse complement strand
CTCGACAACGCCTCGCCCTATCTTATCGCCTACCTCAATTATCGACTCGCGGCCGAGGAGCGGATTGATCCGGCCGAACGGATCAGCCGCATTGCGAAGGCTTCGCGTTTTCTCGAAGTCGCTCGCGGGCACGTGTCCGATGCTCCTCGGGACCTTCTCCGCCAAATCGACGAACTGGCGCGAAAGATCGCCGACCTTCATTCCGAGATAGGTTCGACTTCCTCCGCGCCTGCTCCTGCAAGTCCCTCCTCGGTGCAAAAGCCCTTGTCGGCGCCGCCGACACCGCGGACCGAATACGAAGAATGGTCGATTCAATTCGAGGCACTTTACAACAAGTACGGGAGGGCGTATGCGGAAAAGGAGATTATCGTCCGGGAAGGAGACACCTCACGCGAGATGTTCGTGATCCTTTCGGGTAAGGTCCACGTTGTGAAGAATTATGCGACACCGGAATCCGAGGGGCCAAAACTCCTATCGGTTCTCGGAGAAGGGGCCTTTTTCGGGGAGATGAGTCTTCTGGACGGCGCCCCCCGCTTTGCCTCCGTCATCGCCGTCAAACCGACCCGTGTCGTTGCCCTCGCCCCCGAAGCCCTCAAGGCCATCACCCGTCACTATCCCGATCTCGCTCTCACCATTATGGCGACACTCGTGCGCCGGATGCGCCAGTATGATCGTTTTGTCCAAGATCATCTTTTACCGCTTGCCGCTTCCCAAAGCGGAACCCAACTGAATCTGAAGGCGGAACTTGCCGGACTTCTTCAGGAGATCGAACATCCGTGAACGAGAAAAACGCTGTTCGAATCAATCCCCACTTTCTCAAACTCCGCGCCGGGTACCTCTTTCCCGAAATTGCGCGGCGGACGGCCGCGTTCAAAAAACAGCATCCGGAAGCGGAAATCATCCGGCTCGGAATCGGTGACGTAACACGCCCACTGACCCCCGCGATTCTCGAAGCGTTTCATAGGGCCGTCGATGAGATGGGAAGAAAGGAGAGTTTCCGCGGCTACGGTCCCGAACAGGGATACCCGTTCCTGCGGAAGGCCATTGTCGAGAACGACTACCGGGCACGGGGAATCGAGATCGAGTCGGATGAGGTTTTCATCTCCGACGGTTCGAAATGTGATACGGGAAACATCGGCGACATCTTTTCCCTGGAGAATCGCGTCGCCGTTCAGGATCCGGTCTATCCCGTCTATGTGGATACGAACGTGATGGCGGGGCGGACAGGTCCTGCGGGGGATGACGGACGTTTTCGAGGGATCATTTACCTTCCCTGCACAGCAGAGAATGATTTCCTTCCGCCCCTTCCCGAGGAACGTCCCGATCTCATCTATCTCTGCTCACCCAATAATCCGACCGGCACTGTCCTGCCTCGAAGCGCGCTTGAGCGCTGGGTCGCCTATGCGCGGGAACACCGCTCGGTCATTCTCTTTGATGCGGCGTACGAGGCTTTCATAACGAATCCCGACCTTCCTCACAGCATCTATGAGGTGGAAGGAGCGCGGGAAGTTGCGATCGAATTCCGCAGTTTCTCAAAAAATGCAGGATTTACCGGTGTCCGTTGTGCCTTCACAATCGTTCCAAAGTCTCTCCAGGCTATCGGCCCCGATGGCGAAACCCACTCCCTCCATCCCCTCTGGAACCGGCGTCATTGCACCAAATTCAACGGTGTATCTTATCCCGTGCAACGGGCGGCCGAGGCGATCTATTCGGAGGCGGGGAAAGCCGAGGTGGCGGAACTGGTCGGCTATTATCTCCGCAACGCCGCCGTCATCCGAAAGGGTCTCTCCAATGCGGGACTCCACGTCTTCGGCGGCGTCCATGCCCCTTATATTTGGGTGCGTGTTCCTCCGGGCTTCGACAGTTGGTCGTTCTTTGACTTCCTTCTCGAAAAGGCTCACGTCGTCGGTACCCCCGGCTCCGGGTTCGGCCCGGCTGGAGAAGGGTATTTTCGTTTGAGCGCATTCGGTGAGGCGGATCAGGTAAACGAGGCTGTCGAGCGGATCCGCCGTTGCCTCGAAAATCTTCCTCGATGAGACTTCTTCCCACAATCCATTCTCATCTCGGATATTTCCTTGTCGTTATCGCGCTGGTCTTTTCCGCCGTCGAAATAGTCGCTCGCGATCAGGAGGACAAAAAGACTCGAAAAGTTTTTCGCGGAATTCTCGTGGGCTTGCTTGACCTCCAAGCCGTCCTCGGTCTCGTTATTCTCTTCTTTCCGGCCGGAGCGGAGCGGCTTGCCCTTCATCCCCTCCTTATGATTGCGGGAATTGTCTTCTTTCACGCCGGTAGCAAGTCATCCTCTGAAACGGCGGGGCGTTCCCGCCCGAAACTCTACGCCACGGGAACCGCTTTTTTTCTTGCGGGACTCTGGTGTGCCGTCAAGGGGCTTTGATCGAAGTATTCCTTCTCTCCCCGTTTCACCTCGCTTCGGTCCTTCTCTCCGTGTCTATTCGACGAGGAACCGAACAAATCTCCGGAGAACCTCGTCGGCGAGCGCATTGTAATCCAACGATTCCGGTGTTCCCTTCCAATCGATGGGAGAGCGCTTTTCCCTGCCTGTCCGAATGTCTCGAAATAGGAGGTAGAAGGAGATTCTTTCCGGTGTATCTCGTTCGGGGCGTGGGCGCACCGCAAGGAGAATATCAGCACGGGTCTCGTTCCCTGCGGAGTACGCCGCCCAAGCATACGGCGGAGCCAGGGAGAAGGTCGGATAACGTCCGAGTTTACGGCGGAGTTGGAAAATGAGAGGCTTGACGTAGTCCCCGGAACGCCCTCCCCTCGTCAACGCCGGAGCAATGATGATCTCCAAGGACGGCAGGGTACGGCTGTCCGGAAGCGATTCGGAATTCCGGGGCGGGAAACCCCGCTCGCTCTCCGAGGTGCCCGCCGCGTTCTCTTCGGGAAGGGAGGAAGAAGCGGCCTTTCGAGTCTCTCTTTCCCTCCATCGCCGGAAGAGGTCCCG
>RFFU01000062.1 GCA_003697085.1 Candidatus Hydrogenedentota bacterium | reverse complement strand
CTCTGGTTTCTCGTCCGAGTCACAGTCAACGATTCCGCCGCCTTCGGCGACACCTTCTCCGCGGGAATCGCGCAGTGGGGCATCGTGCCCGTGCGGGCCGCTCCCGCCCCCGACACCGACATCCTCGACGCCGCCGTCTATACCATCCAGACCGACACGATGAAGGTTGTACTCAATGCCACCTCGGCAAAGATCTACGATCCGCAATTTTCTACGATGGAGACAGCTGTTTTGGCGTTCCATATTTCGTCGAGCGGCGTGGATACGATCGTCTCGGTATCCGTGGAATTTGTTGGAAGTTCAAACTCCCGGCTCGACTCGTCCCCATTCCTGCTCGTCAGGCTCTACCGCGATTTGATGACGATCGGCGAATATGACAGTGGATTCGACATTCTCGTCGGCGCGATGGCATACGATTCCGCAACTTCGCTTTGGACCATCAACGGACTTTCCGAGGTCGTGAACGGTCCCGGTTCGGCGGTTGATTTCGTGGTAACTCAGATCACGAACGATTCTCTTGTCCAGGGAGGAGACACTTTGATCGCGGGAATTCCGGCCGGCGGAATCCAGTCAGCGAAAGGCATTTTCGAGCCGGTTGGTGGTGATCTCCTCGATTCCGTCGTTCACGGAATCCCCTATTTCCTCGAGATCACTGACTCGGCATATTTCGACGTCGTGGACACCGTAACGGCGGGAGACACGATTTACGTAGATCTAGAGGATGCGGGTAGCAACTTCAATCCCGCGATTCCGGAAACGGTTCTCGTCACCGTCGTCGACTTACAGTCGAGCGATTCGGAAACGATCGTTTTGACGGAGACTGGTCCGGACAGCGGGGAGTTCCAATCCTTGCTGATCAGTTCGACCGATCCGATCGATTCGGTCGCCGAGAACGGGCGTCTCTATGTCAACGCAGGTGATTCGGTCGGCGTGATGCGGAACGGATCTCTCAACTCGAACCTTGTCACGATCGTGGCGCCCCCACCGAACACGCCACCGATAGCGGACGCGGGAAGCGGAACGACCGTTGCAACTCCGACGAGTATTATTCTCGACGGAACGCTTTCTTCGGATTCCGACGGCGATCCACTGACGTACCTCTGGCAGTTGTCAAGCGGGCCGGCGAGCGTGACGATCGTATCCGACACGGCCGCTTCCACCTCCGCGTTCCTTCCCCAGAAGGGCACGTACATCTTTCTCCTAACGGTATCCGACGGGGTGGACACCGGCTCCGACACTGTCGCCTTCACGGTTTTGAATACACCTCCAGTGGCCGATGCGGGACCGGATTCGGTCATTCCGAATCCCGACACGATAATACTGGACGCCTCGGGCTCCTCGGACACGGACGGCGATACTCTTTCTTACCTGTGGGCGCAAGTGAGCGGTCCGGCGGTAACGGGAATGAATCCGACGGCGGTCACCACGCCGGCTTACCTGACGACTTCGGGAACCTACGTGTTCATGGTAAGCATCATGGATTCCCTGGACACGGCGGTGGATACCGTGGTTGTAACAGTCATCAATGTTCCGCCCGTGGCGATAGCAACCGGTGACACGACGATTGCTCGGCCTTTGACGCTGACGCTGAGCGGCACGGGGTCGTACGATCCGGATTCCGGGACCCTGACGTATTCGTGGGCCCAAATTTCGGGGCCGGTCTCCGCTTCGCCCTCGCCGTCCAACGCCGCAACGGCCACAATTTTCCCACCGCAAAAGGGCACGTTCGAGTACCGTCTCACGGTGGACGACGGCATCGACACGGATGCGGACACAGTTTCGGTCATCGTGCTCAACACTCCGCCGGTTGCCGACGCGGGAGCGGACACGGTCTTCTCGATAGCGGATACGGCGTTGATTTATCTCAGCGCGGCGGGTTCGTATGACACCGACGGAGATCCGCTCAATTACGCCTGGGGGCAATTATCGGGGACGGCGGCCGTGATGGCCGGAACGGCGACGGTTTCGCCGTCGGTCGTGATTCCGGGGCCCGGAAGTTACGTCTTCAGCGTCGTCGTTGACGACGGAATGGACTCGTCGTTCGACACGGTCACGGTCACCGCTCAGCTTCTGCCTCCCACGATCCTTTCGGCGGAGGCGACGGTACCGTCCGGAGGCAATATCGGCGTGTTGGGGAACGACGTCACGACGGTGATTGCGTTTACGGTAGCCGGAGATGCCGTCGGAGACACGTTGGTCTCACTCACCTTGACGCTGGACGGCAACGCGGGCACAGACGCGGAAACGGTGGTGCTCTACGTCGACGCCAACGAGAACGGTGTTTTCGATCAGATTACTGATATCCAGGCGGGAATTCTCACTCCCGTTGGCGCGGGGCGCTATTCCTCGAACAGTCTCGCCGCCGCTTTGCCGGCGTGGAAGGGCGGAGCGGAATCGTTCGTGGTGACGGTGACCTTCTTCGATACGGCGCTCGTGGGAGACACGTTCCGAGCGCGCGTGGCGGCGGGGAACGCGCGCGCGGCGAACCGCAGTGCCGGTCCCTCCAGTGACGAACTTTCTCCGGCGACTTTCACGATCGTCTCGACGCCCGCCGACGTTCTCGTGGACCCTGTGCGGCCCACGGGGATGGTGGTCGATCCCGCGGCGGCTTCTCCCGTCGCCGTACTTGCCGCGACACTCGGCGGCGAACCCGGTGATTCGCTCACGGCCGCCGCAGTCGGTTTCGTCGGTGGAGGTTGGAGTGCCGCGGACACCGTCGAGATCTATCGCGACGTGGATCGGGACGGTTTACTCTCCGTCGGAACCGATGTTCCGTTGCAACAACTCACCTTCATGGCCACATACTTTGCAACCACGTCGTCGATCCCGCTTCCCGCTTCCGGAGCAGACTCATTCCTCTTCGTGATTACGATCTCACCGACGGCACCAGCCGGTGAGACCTTCCACGCGCTCGTTCCCGCGTTGAGCGTCACGACAACCAACCGCACCGCCGCTCCTGACACCGACCTTGTATCGCCGGCGGAATTCCAGGTGGCGATACCTGGTGACACGAGTCTGGAGATCATCGTCGATCCCTCGACGCAATCGGAAACGATCTCGCCGCTTGCCATCGACGTAACGCGGATCATGGCCTTCACAATCAGCGGTGATCCGTGGGACACGCTGGAGCGATTCGTCGTCCATCTCGAAGGAGATGCCGGAAACGTCAATCGGCTCGATTATGTCACGCTTTATCAAGACGTCGATAAGAACGGAGACCTCGACACTTCGATCGACGTCGGAGTAACAAACCTGGGATACATCGGATCGAACTTCTACGCGATGTGGGGGCTTTCGCAGCCGCTGGGAGCGACCGGCGCCGATTCCTTCCTGGTGGCGGTTTCGTTGAAGGATTCGGCGCCATCCGGTGAGACGATCTGGGCGATCATTCCTGCAGACGAGGTCAAGACGACATTGCGGGACAGCGGGCCGAACGTCGCGATCGCGGCACCGGCCTTCTTCACGGTTTACGATCTCAATCCGCCGTCCGACTTCACGCTCCTGATACCGGGCGACGGACACGAAACGAACCAGACCAATGTCAATCTCCGCTGGAACGCCGCCGTGGACGCCGGAAGCGGGATGAAAGAATATGCGGTTCAAGTTGCGTCCGATCCGGGCTTCACGACGCTTCTCGTCAATACGACGACGGGACTCACTCGTTCCTACACGGCCGTTCTGCCGGGAGATGACACCTATTACTGGAGGGTTCAGGCGACGGACATCAACGGAAACTCCCGTTTCTCCTCCGATACTCGTGTCTTCCTGATCGACGTTTCCGGCCCGGGCAAGCCGTCGCTCATCTCCCCCGCCGACGGCGCCGGAACGACGGCCTCCGCCGTGCGCTTCACCTGGTCCGCGGTCTCCGATACGCTCTCCGGCCTTGCCGATTACCGGCTCCAGTTGAGCACCGATCCGTCGTTCGCTTCGTTGCTACTCGACTCTCCCACCGGCGGAAATCTCTTCGGAGAGGCATCGCCGCCAGCGGGAACGCTCTTCTGGCGTGTCGCGGCCGTGGATGCCGCGGGGAACCAGACCGCCTCTGATTCCCGCACACTCATCGTGGCCGGTTCCGGACCCTCGGCCCCGATTCTCATTTCTCCCGCAGACGGAATGGCAACTCAAGACCCGGCGGTCACCTTCTCCTGGTTCCCCTCGACGGACAGCACCGCGGCGATCACGGACTATCGTCTCCAGATTGATCCGACGGGACTCTTCACGGCACCGCTCGTGGATTCCTCGACCGGAACGAACACGACGGGGAGCGTAACCTTGTCGGTCAACCAGACGTACTTCTGGCGTGTCCGCGTGGAGAACGCGCTGAGTCAGGTGAACTACTCGACTTCGCGCTCCTTCACCGTGGACACGAGCATCTTCGTCTCTCTCTTCAGCCCGCCGGATGCTTCCACAACCACCGATACACGCCCGACCTTCGTCTGGACGAGCGATGGAGACACATTCTTCTTCGAGCTGGGAAGCGACACAGCGGGAACAGTCGTCGATTCCGTCACGACGACCTTGACCTCGTACAAGACCGATACGCTTTCGGCGGGAACGTATTTCTGGCGTGTCACGGTGGAAGACAAGGCGGGCAACACCGATACCTCGACCTGGTACCGGATCACAGTGGACACGACGGGAGGCGTTCCGGACACCATTGCTCCCGATCCGTTCGATCTTCTCTCGCCGGCCGCCGGAGCCTGCACGAACGCGGTGCCCGTAGTCTTCGCGTGGAATCCGACGGCGGACACGGGAAGCGGAGTCCAGTCTTACAGGCTCCGCATCGCCCGCGACACCGCCTTCTCTCTCTTGGTCGTCGATTCCAGCGTTTCTTCCGCAACGACATCTCTGTCGGCCGTTCTCGTGGGAACGGACATCTATTACTGGCAGGTCGTGGCCACGGACAACGCCGGCAACCAACGGACCTCGAACACCTCCCGCAGCATCGTTTTCGACACGACGCCGCCGGACCTCCCCGCGCCTCTGCAAAGTCCGGCGGACGGAACGGAGACTTCCGCGGCCTCGATCACGTTCTCCTGGAGCGCCTCGAACGACACCGACTGCGGTATCTCGGGGTACCGCATTCAGGTGGATACCGGGACCTCCTTCTCCGCACCGATCATCGATCAGACGACCGCGTTCACCTTCGCCACGCTCACCGGTTTCTTCCAAGACACGTGGTATTGGCGGGTCACCGCGCTCGACAACGCGGGAAATCTCTCGGCGTGGGTCGGACCTGATTCCTTCATTATGCTGACGACACCCCCGGCCGTACCCACACTCATCGCTCCGGATTCCTACGTAGGCTCCACTACTGTCGCCTTCGATTGGACGGACGTCACGCCGGTCGGAGCGCCGTTGAGAAGGTACCGGTTGCAGGCGGGAACGGATCCCTCCTTTACCACGGTGACCTTCGACACAATGACTGCGGACACGGCGAGCGCGATGGTCATCTCCGGTTTCTCGGCGGGAACATGGTACTGGCGGGTGGCGTCGGAAGACACGGTCGGGAACGTCTCCGCCTGGTCCGACTCGACTACCTTCGCTGTCGATCTTACCACTCCCACGATTCCGAAATTCATCGCACCGCAAAGCGACACCGCCTTCTCCTCTACCAGCATCTCACTCTCCTGGAATGATTCGGGCTCGGTTCCCTCCAGTGGTCGCGCGGGATATGAACTTCTCGTGACGACCGTATCGGGAGACACCTTCGCCGACTCCTTCTTCTCAACATCGGCGGCGTCTTACACGACGATCTTGAGCGGATTAGCGGAGACGACGTATCAGGCGCGGATCCGCGAACGGAGCGGAGCGGGGGTTCTCAGTTCGTATTCCTCGGCTCTGACCTTCACGCGCGACGCGACGCCGCCTTCCGGAGTGATCAGTGGTATCTCGCCGGCAAACGGAGCCTCCACGACCACCACGGCGGTCGTCTTCGATGTAAACACCGCGGCGGTTACGGACACGGGGAGCGGGCTCACTCGGTATCGCTTCCAGGTCTCCACCGATTCCACGTTCGGAACACTCTTCGGCGATCTCCTGACGAACGACACCGCGTCGCCGTTTATCCCGTTGTTGCTCTTCACCGACAGCGGTGTCACGTATTATTGGCGCGTCGCCCCGGTGGACCGTGCTGGAAACCAGGGAGCCTTCGGGACGGCGGAGAGTTTCACGCGGCCTGTCCCGGCGGATCGCACCCCGCCGGTTCCCGTCAGCGGCCTGACGGCCGTGGCGGACGACGCGCTCAATATCGCTTTGATCTGGTTCGAGTCGCCCTCGTCCGATATGCCCAACGGTGGACAATACAATATTTATTGGAACGAGGGTCGCGACACTGCGGAGCCGGATACGCTGATGCTGATCGTTCCACACACCGGACCGGAGACGTACCTGATCACGAATCAGACGCCCCTGGTGAACGGAAGAACGTATCGCTTCAAGGTTCGAGCGCAGGATCGGAACGGCAACGAAGAGCAGAACAACGTGATCGTCGGCGCAACGGCCCGTTCCAGCGCGGCGAATATGACGTACGCCTGTGTCTTCAATCCCGATCCCGGGCGGAAGGTTCTGCGGTCCGGCGGCGTGCAAGTGATGGCGGAGCTCCAAAATCTGTCGTCGAGGAGTTATGCCGAGACGCTGACCTTCCAATACAGGTGGGTGCTGGGAGGAGCGTGGACCGACATGACCCCGGCGTCGGGCGGCGCGTTCCATAATCCGCGAAGGATTCTGGGGGACACCAAGACGATCTACGGGCTCCATTGGGATGCCGCCGCTGACGCCGTGTTCGGCGACACCGATTATGAGCTTCGCGCTCTCGTCACCGACAAGTTCGGCAACGTCAGCACGAATCTCTCATGCCTCGTCCGTATCCGGCTCGTTACGTCGGACAGCGACGCCGACCAATCCTCCTCCACCGGAAAGGATACGGCTGATCTCCGAAAGAAGGTTGATGCGCGACGTGAGAATGACATCGATATGACGATCGACGGGAAGAAAGAGAATGGCGACAGCGAGAATCTGACGGGACGAATTCACTTCCCGAAGGGGGCTTTGGACGACGATCCGACCGACACCGACGACGCCGCAAACACCGCCGCTATTTCCGTCACGTTCTCCCTGGATTCCAACTCCGTTCCTTCGGTTTTGGTTTCCGGAAGCGATACGCCCGTGGGAATCCTGGTCACCGTCACGATCACGTTGCCCGACGGAACGAAGAAGACGTCGCTGGATACGCCGGCCACGGTCGAGTTGCCGTATCCGGAACCGGATTCGAACGGCTTGATCCCCGGAATCGGTCTGGCTCCGGAGAGTCTGGTGATCCGCGCGTTCCATCCGTCGGACAGCAGCACGAGCCAATGGAGTTACGATTCGGCGACGAACACCCCATCGTTGACTCTCTTCGCCGTCGATTCGACGAACCGACTCCTGCGGTTCCTGACGAACAAGTTCTCCGATTTCGCGCTGGTGGCTCCGGCCGCCGGTTCAGGAGGACCGGGGAACCAGGCGTCGCTGGCGAACTTTATGATCTATCCGAACCCGTATCGTCCCAACGACGGCAATGCGGTGACGGGCCGACCTTATGACCCCGCCAATCCGCGCACGACCGGCATCGTTTTCGACAATCTTCCCGCACGGGTTCGCATCGAAGTTTACACGTTACGAGGCGAGCAAGTCTTCCGCGAAGAGCGGAATGTCCTCGACGGTTTCGTCACGTGGAACGTCAAGAACAAGTCCACGGGTCGGGATGTTGCGAGCGGTTATTACATCTACATCGTGACCGATCTCGCAACCGGAGCCCGCAAGACAGGAAAACTGGCGGTGATCCGATGATGGCGACACTGTACCAGCGAAGAGAAAGGCTGCGGCGAGTCATTTCGATCCTTCTGGCGTTGGGCGTTTTCTCGGCTCTTTCCGCATCCGCCGCCCAAAACGAGGACCGAGCGGGAGCGAATGCCGGGATCACGTTGCGTTTCACTCCCAGCACACAAGCGGCGGCGCTCGGGGACGCCTTCACGGCGGCGGCGGACCGCGAAGTGGCGGCACTCTACTACAATCCCGCGGGTTTGGGGTGGAGCGATGTTTCCTCGGACGAAAGTGGAAGCCGCGAGATCGGTCTGATGTACCAGAACCTGGTTCTCGATATCGGCCAAGGAGCCATCGGCTACACCTCACCTTTGGGGAAGGCCTCGGGCTGGGGAGCGCTCGTCCAGTACGTCGATTACGGCAGCACGCAGCGCACGATCGTTTCCGGAACCGCCGGCCGAAACTCGGGAACCTTCTCGGGGCAAGATATCGCCCTGAGTCTCTCTTACGGCGCGAAGTTGGCCGAAACCTGGGGATACGGGGTCACGGGGAAGGTCTTCAACACGAAGATCGACAACGCCTCCGCCACGGCCTTCGCCTTCGACGCCGGACTGCGCTGGCGATCGGCGACCGGCAGCCTCTCGCTGGGCCTGACCGCCCGGAACGTCGGAACCAAGTTGAAGTTCGACCAAGTGGAAGAGAATCTTCCCACGCTCTTTCGACTCGGCGCGGCGTGGCGCCCGTTCTCGAACAGCGCCGGATCGCGGCCGCTTCTGATTACGGGAGACGTCGAGAAGATCGCCCGGGAAGGCTGGAGCGCGCATGTGGGAGCCGAGTACACGTTGGCCGAGATGCTTTCTCTTCGTGTCGGTTATGACGGAAGCGTCGATATCGACAACGGTTTGACGGCCGGCGCCGGATTTCATATGAAGAATTTTTCGCTCGACTATGCCTTCGTTCCCTTCGGCGACGTCGGCAACACGCATCGTGTCGGGCTTCGATACCGGTTCTAGAATGAACCGATTGAAAAAAGGAGTGGGGTGATGAAGAGCGGAGTTATAGAGAAGAAAGGAAGTGATCGGTGATGAAGAGACGGTTCGTGAGCAGGCGGGTAGCGGGAATGCTGTGCTGGATGATGGTCTTATCCGTCGTGACGCCGCCGGCCTGGGCGCAGGCACCGGTCACACAAGTCGTCGGGCGGCACGTGGCTTTGGTCGTCAAGGTTCGTGGCAAGGTCGAGGTGCGGCCCGTCGGAACGAACAAGTGGCAAAAGGTCACCCTCGATCAGAGGCTCAAGACGGGGGATCGGCTCCGGACCGGCGCGGACGGCTCCTGCCGCATCAAGTTCGGGGATGTCGGAGAAGTCGTGATCAAGCCCGGCTCGGAGGGGATTATCGGAAATCTACGCCAGATCCGCACGACCGCCAGCGCCTTCCTCTTTCTGAAAAAGAAGATCATTCGCGACGACGTCGAGATTGATATGAAGAACGGAGATATGCGCGCGCATTTCCGACGGAAGGAAGGGCGGGTCGGCAATTACAATGTTTATACTCCGGTCGCAGTGGCCGGAGTCCGCGGCACGATCTTCGGTCTCGATCTCGAAGGCGCCAAGCCATGGTATGAACAACTCGAAGAGGAATCGGACGATTTCTCCGCGCTTCCCGGAGAGCCCGGCGTCGCCAAAGGCGGCGGAAACGGCGGCCCGAACGAACTCAACATCACCGTGGCCGAGGGAACAGTCCTGGCGCAGGGAGGGAATTGGTCGCGGGAGATAAACGGCGGCCAATTCCTCAATATCCGCAAGGGAAAGATTCCCGGAAATCCGACGAACGCGGACCCGGGAACGCTCAATGATCTCAACTCCGAGTTCGCGGATAACATTCCCCCCGCCTTCAGTGGGGCCGGTTCGATCGAGCGTTCCGCGGACGGGACATCCGCGAAGATCAGTTGGTCCCCGGCCACCGATGACAAGACCGACCAGGACAAGATCGTTTACGGAATCTTCGTCGCGACCCGCAGCGGCGGACAGGATTTCTCGCAGCCGACCCACACAACGGACCCCGGCGCAACCACCTTTGAACTGACCGGTTTGGATCCCGCACAGGACATCTTCGTCGTGGTGCGGGCCCGTGATCAGCAGAACAACTGGGACGCGAATCAGAAGGAGGTATCGACCTCTTCGCTTGATCTCTCTCCGCCCGATTTCTCCGGAGTTGAGACGGTGGAACGGCAGCCCGACGGCACGGTCGTCGTCTCGTGGAACGCCGCCGATGACGACCGTACCTCAAGCGACGCGATTCTCTATGACGTCTATGTTGCTACCCAGAGCGGGGGGCAGGACTTCACGAAACCGACGGCGACTTCCGATCCCGGCGCAACGCAAATCGAACTCACGGGATTGTCGGAGAATGAAGATTACTACATCGTCGTTCGGGCACGGGACGAAGCCGGCAACGCCGACGACAACACGAAGGAAGCAACGACCTTGCGGCTCGACAAGGAACCGCCGGTCTTCGGCGGGGTGGTGAACGTTTCCGAAATCGCCCTTGGAACGCTCCAAATAGAGTGGAACTCCGCTTCCGACAACCGGACCGATCCCGCGGAAATCGTCTATGACATCTATTTGGCGACCGAACCGGGTGCGGAGGACTTCACGACGCCGACGGCGACGAGTTATGCCGGAGCAACAAGTCATATTCTTTCGGGAATTCCTGAAGCCTTGGACTATTACGTTGTCGTGCGGGCGCGGGATGCTGAAGGGAACCGTGACGAAAATCTCAATGAATTCCATTTCCGATCCCTCACGTATCTCGAAAACATTCTCACCGACCGCATCAACGAACTTTTCACGGCTTATGAAAACGAAAACTCAACTTACTTTATGAAGATCGTCAATGCCTCCTTCGCCGGTGTGAACTCGGCTGGAAACGCCTTGACCTATTCCACTCTTCTCGACTCCATCGAGGCGGATTTCCAGAAACTCGACTCCGCCGATTTCGATGTCATCGTCACCGCAGTTCGAGACGGCGGTGACAACTCGGCCACAACGGACATTACCTGGAACGGGCGCATTCGTTTTACTTCCACGGGCGAGGAGAGTCTCTTCACGTCGAAGACCACGATTCTCGCTTGGGATCTCTCTTCCCTCCCCGCGACCCTGATCAGTTGGGAAGGAGCCAGTCCGTTCGGTGTGGCCGATCCCTTGCAGAACGAGTTTCCCACGGGTACGAACGCTCCGTACTCTCCCCCGACGGTTCAATCTCAGATTCCGGCGAACGGTATTCTCACCTCCGATCTCATCGTCCCCGCCGGCCAGACGCTCACACTCGACGCCACGACGACTCTCGACTTCCAGGGACCTTACTCCCTGATCGTCGAGGGGACGGTCGATATCAACGGCACCACGATCACCGGTTCGGGTTGGAACGGGATCGTCTTTCAGGCGGGAGGAGGCGGAACGATTCAGAACGCCAGCATCCAGAACGCCACGATCGGTGTAACCGTCACATCAGGGAGCCCCTCGATCCTGAACAACACCTTCAGCAACAATGGACAGGTGATGCTCGTGACAGGAGGTTCTCCCTCGATCAGCGGGAATACGATCAACGCCGCGTCCCCGGGGCTCGTCGTTACGGCGGGTTCGCCGACGATCGACGGGAACACCTTCACCGGCAGCGGCTCGACCGATCCTCTGCTCTCCGTCACGGGATCGGCTTCGCCCACTGTCACCAATAACAGTTTCAACGGAAACGGAGGTGTCTATTTCAACACTGCGGGAAGCGCGACCTTCTCGGGAAACTCGATCACCGGCTCCGTAAGCGACGGGCTCGTTCTCGAAGGGACGGGAACGATCGATATCTCGAATCTGACGATTTCTTCCCCCGCCAACGCCGCCCTGTCCTTGACCTCGTCCTTCTCCGGAACGGCAAACCTGAGCGGAACGAATTCACTTTCCGCCACCGCGGGCGCGGTTATCGCGGTCGCCGGGGGAACATTCTCGGCCACCGGAACCAACAATCTCTCGGCCGGCGGCCCTGAGGGAATCGCCGTCTCGGGCGCCGCTTCTTCCGTTTCATTGGATGGAGTCACCATCACGGCCGGCGCTTCGACGAACGGAATCGTTATTGCTTCCAATACCAACACGACGATTTCAAACTCCAGCATCTCTTCCTGCGGGACGGGTTTGGACGTCGCCGCCGCCGCGAACGTCAATGCTTCCGCCCTCAATATCAACGGGTGCAACCAGGGTGTATTGATTTCGAACGGCACGGTCAATCTTTCCTCGATTTCGATCGCAAATTCGGCCGCGGAAGGAATCGCCCTCACCGGCGGCGCCCTGACCGTAACCAATGCCTCCTCGACGGGCAATTCGGTCGGGCTCCGTCAAAGCGGCGGTACCCTCGCTCTCGACGGAACCACCGCCAACAGTTTCTCGAACAATACGATGGCGGGCCTCGATCTTTCCGGCGGTTCCGTTACTTTCACCGGCTCCAACGCTGTCGATAACAACGCCGGGAACGGCTTGATCCTTTCCGGTCTAGGGGCAACAACCATCGACGGGATCAGCGCTTCGGGAAATCAATCCGCCGGTATTCAGGTGCAAGGCGGAGGTCCTTACACCTTCACGAACGTCACGGTGAGTTCAAACTCTGGAGGAGGACTCGTGACATCCGCCGGTATCGCGTCTGACATAACAATCTCGAATTCGACCTTCTCCAACAATTCCGGGATGCCCGGAATCGATGTAAACACTTCCGGTAATTTGACTTTGACGACCGTCAACTCCACGGGAAACGGAGACGGGCTTCGTGTCTTTTCCACCGGTACCTTGAGTGTCGTCGGCGGTTCCTTCTCTTCGAGTTCCACTGGAGACGGGATCCGAATCGACGGAGGCGGGAATGCTTCGTTGAGTGGAGTCACGTTCAGCAACAATATGGGAGCGGGGCTGAATCTGGTGAATCACTCCTCGGTTTCGGTTGATAACTGCACTTTCAGCGGAAACGGGCATGGACTCGATCTCTCTTCTCCCTCCGGGGCGGTTACCGTGACAAATTCGACTGTTTCGGGTTCCTCGACGTTTGGCATCAACATCAGTTCCGGGGCGGGTGTCACCCTTTCCTTCAATGGAAACAATACGATCAGCGATCTTGTTGATTGCGCCGGAGGATCTCTTTCGACTTCCGGCGCTTCCAATAACTTCACCCAGATGATGATTCGAGGATCAGCCTCCGCCACGCTCGATAACAGCGTCACCATTTCCGGAGCGAACACGAGTTGCCTGTCGATCGACGGAAACGCGAATGTCACGATCTCCGGTTCGACGATCTCCAATTGCGCCGCCGGGAACGGAATCGATGTTCTCGGAGCCGGGGCGACCGTCAACGTCTCGGGAGCCGCCAATATCACCGGAGCCGCCGGTTACGGCATCTACGTCTCGGCCGCATCGAATGTCAACTTGATGGGAATCAACATCACGAACAACTCTTCGTTCGGAATCGGTCGGCCCACGGGGCTGCCTCCCGGCGCCGTCTATGCCGATGGGGTCTATCTCTCCGGTAATAACGGAGACCCGGGAGTGGACACGGCCAGCACAGACGGAACCGGATCACCGAACTTCACATTCACTTCGACCCAGTACGAGAATATGATCAATCCTCCGAACACCGTCACCAACCCGGCAACAGGACCGAATTAGCGCCCCGCGGTCTCTTCCGGCAGGCAAGATGCCTGCGCCACGAGGCGGTTGGATATTACCCGCCGCGTCCTTCTGAAGCGCATCAGCGCCAGGAATCCCCTTCACGTGTTCTCCAGCACCGAGGGCACGTCGGCACCCCGGGGCGATTCCTCGTCGGCCTTCGGCCTCCTCGGAATGAGAGGGAGGAACGGCCCTCCGGACGCCCCTACAGGCGCTTGTTGTGCCATCGGGACCGTCCCGCCGGTCGCCTCGCCCGCCGAAGGGTTCGTGCCTGGCTTCGACTACCCTCTGCCGATGCCGATTTCAGCCAGTCCATCGCGTCCCGTGCCCTGAAACCGTTTTCCCGTCGGGTCCTGCCCGATGATCTCGAATTCCTCTCCGAGCACCGGCTCCCGGTATCGGATTTCCAACCCGTCTCTTTTCTCTTTCAAATCGAGGATCTCGGAGTTTGCCCATTCGATGAACCATCTTCCCCATTTGATTCGAAGAGGAAGAATCCAGGCTCGCCGGGCTGGAACAGAGACCGTACGTTCTTCGACGCCAAGTTGAGGAAGAGAAATTTTTAAAGAAATTGCAAGTTCATGGGGATTGGAGAGCGTGAGGAAGGCTCCTTCGGAAGGCAATTCCCTGAGATGAGCGCCGATTTCTCCGACCGGACGAAGACGGACCGGTTCTTCGATCTTCCACTCATCGCACCATCTCGCGACGATCGAACGCCAATAAAGAAAGTTGTCGCGCAACGCAACGCCGACGAAGAGGAGTTCACCTCGTCCCACCGTTCTCCTTACGATAACCGGCCGACCGGCGGCGGAGAGCCCGAGAATTTGATCCCCCTTCTTTCGCTCGATCGAAAAGACGCGCCCTCCGGAATAACGCTCGATCCCGCCGATCCAAACATTGCCTTCTTCCTCCTCGGTTTCCTCGATCCCGCAGGCCTCTTGCAATAATCGGCACTCCTCATACCGTTCATCGAAACGCGGAAATCGCGGCCACAAGGCAAGTCTTCCTCCCGCCCGGACATAGATCGCGAGTTTTTCCTGGACGTCACGTTCCAGGAACTCGAAACAGTACATCCACAATGTCGGATGGCTTTCCGGAGTGAATAAGCGGCGTTTCACGTCAAGCAACTCGAACGGTCGCCCGACGATATCCAATAAGCGCCAGAGGCCGTCGAAGGCCGTGCTCTCCCTCTCGGTTTGAAGACGTCGGATACCGTCGCCGTTCATGAATTCCGTCATCCAGTACAGAGTGTACCACGCGACGGTCGTCACCGTGCGGCGGCGGGAACGCGAATAGGGTTCTCCGAAGGTCTTGAGGAATCGTCCGAAATCCTCCAACGGCCGCAAGTGAGGGCGTGGAGTTCCGTCGGAGGCGATCGGCGCCTGCCATTCATGCTCCTCTCCGAATTGACCGGTTCTCGGGGGATTCCTCCCGCCGCAGAACATATAGGCGTTGATCCCATCGAGGCCCTGCGCGGCTGAAACGCGGAGATTCAGTTCGACATCCGAGGGATAAAGTCTGGGACGATCGCTGAGGATCCCGGTTTGAAGTTCGACGCAGTATATCCGCCCGCATTCCCGGCCGCCGCCGCCACCGCGTTGAATCTCCCGAACCGCTTCCGTGGCCACGACGACGTCGTGGATGTTCTCGTGATCGAAACGCCGCATCTGGTACGCCCCGCCCAGGGCCAAACCGGGAACGCGGCGGGGAAACCCGCGGAACTGGGAAACGGTAACCGGGGCCTGCACTCCCCGGCCACGGGTATCGTAATCCCAAAACATCGGGATGTTGGCGACCAATTCGCACGTGATGCCGTGGCTCCGCGCCATCTCCGCCAATCTTCCAAAGTATTCCGCGTAATAATCGCGGATGAACTCCGCGCGGTCGAGCCACGGTCGCAGGTTGGAACGCTCGGGTACTGTAACGGGTGGTTGCTCGACTTCCGAAAAATCAGAATAAGCGCTTCCGTAGGCCGTATTGAGGTCTTCAATTCTTCCATAGCGTTTCCGTAAAAACGCGTGATACATCTTCATCACCCAAGGGGCGCGGTCGGTGAATCTCGCAAGCCAGCAGATCATTCCGATCTCGTTACAGAGTTGCACGGCGAGGACAGGACCGTTGCCGTCCTTCTTTTGCCGCGCCGCGATGATGGGAAGCAGAACCGCATACCATCGCGCGACGCACTCGAGGTAACGCGGAGAAAGATACGAGGGGATTCCTTCCGGGGTATGGTGGATACCGGGGTGCATTCCACTTGAGGTTCCGATGGGTTGAGCCGCCGGATCAGACAACAACCAACGCGGCAATCCTTCATTCACCAGTTCGGCATTCGACACGGGGCCGACCCGAACGAACAAATCCAACCCGCTCTTCTCGACCGCGTCCAGGAACTTCACGAACGCCTCCAGGTCGATCACGCCCTCGCGCGGTTCGTGCAGCGCCCACGGCACGTAGGTGGAGACGGTATTGAATCCGGTTGCGAGAGCGCGAGCGAGCCGATCGCGCCAGGCCGCTTCCGGAATTCGGAAGTAATGGATTTCACCCGAATAAAGAAACAATTTCACACTCTCAATCATCATTCGGTTTCCATGTCGATGAGGCACCTCACAGACTTATATCGTCAAATGTAACCGGTTTCAAGGCGGTTGAATTTCTCTCTTGTTTTTCGAACCCTTCCCGTCCTATAATTCCGCTTGTTGCTCGGAGGATGGGAACCGCCCGGGAATTGAACACGGGAGGGAATTATGAGTGTCGCCGCCGTACTGACTGGAATCGTCGTTTTCCTGCTGCTGATCGTCGTGCTCGTCGGGGTCTATCTCGCGAGCCTCTACAACCGGCTCGTCAAGAAGAGGAACCGTTACGAAAATTCCTGGAGTCAGATCGACGTCCAGATGCAAAGACGACTCGACCTCATACCAAACCTGGTCTCGGCCGCCAAGGCCTATCTCAAACATGAACGAGAGACGCTCGAGGCCGTGATTCAAGCCCGCAACCAGGCTGCCGGCGCCCGCGAAAAGGCAGCCGCCGCTCCCGGGGATCCCTCCGCAATCAAGGAACTCTCCAGTGCCGAGGGCTCCCTGGCGGGCGCGATGGGCCGTCTGATGGTCGTCTTCGAGGCCTATCCCGACCTCAAAGCCAACCAGAATATCTCTCAAGTTATGGAGGAATTGACCTCAACGGAGAACAAGATCGCCTTCGCGCGGCAGGCGTACAACGATTTCGTGATGGACTACAACGTCACGCGGGAATCGTTCCCGGCCGTTCTCTTCGCCAATCTCTTCGGCTTCAAGGAGGCCGCGCTCTTCGAGGTCGATTCCGAGGAGGCCCGGAAGGCGCCGAAGGTCTCCTTCGACTGATCGGACAGCGAAGGAGACGCGTCCGAAAGAGAAGGCGGCGTGTGAAGGTCTTCCGCCCGGCTCGATATCGGTTTCGTTCCGTTCCTCGAATACAACCTGACCGTGTCTTTTTTCGATGGCGATAAACTTCTTCGAACACCAGGAGCGGGCGCGGAAAAAGACGGGACAACTCGTTCTCCTTTTTCTGCTTGCCGTCCTCGCCATCATCGCCGCCGTCTATGCATCCTTCTACGCAATCGTTTCGCTGTCCGGAAAAAAAGGCCCCATTCTCGATCCGACCGATCCCTTTCTCTTTCTTGTGATAACCGGCGGGACGCTCGGCGTGATCGCCTTGGGAACGGCCTACAAGATCGTTCAGTTACGCGAGGGCGGATCCGCGATCGCCCAGGCGCTCGGCGGAAGAAAAATTCCGCGCACCACAACGAATCTCGACGAGCGAAAGATCCTCAATGTCGTCGAAGAGATGGCGATTGCTTCGGGGTGCCGGGTGCCCGAGGTGTATCTCCTCGAGGAGTCTTCGATCAACGCCTTCGCCGCGGGGTTCCATCCCAACGAAGCCGTCATTGGAATCACCCGCGGTGCGATAGAACGCCTCAGCCGTGATGAACTTCAAGGCGTCATCGCCCACGAATTCAGTCACATCTTCAACGGCGATATGAAACTCAACATTCAACTGATAGGTGTTATTCACGGAATTATCGTCATCAATCTGATCGGATACTGGCTCCTGCGTTCCTTGCGCTTCTCCGGGCGGTCCCGAAGCCGGGAGAAGGGAGGCGGAGGGCTTCTTGCGATTCTGCTCTTCGGATTGGCCCTCTTTCTCATCGGGCTCATCGGAGCGTTTTTTGGAAGACTGATCCAGGCCGCTGTTTCCCGGCAACGAGAATTTCTCGCCGATGCCAGCGCGGTTCAATTTACTCGGAATCCCCGCGGAATAGGAGGAGCGCTGAAGAAGATCGCGCGGCTGACAGCGGGGTCCCTGATCCAACATCCCAACGCCGGCCAGGCCGCTCACCTCTTCTTCGGCCAAGGTGTTGCTTTTTCGTTCGGCGGTCTGCTCGCGACCCATCCCCCGATCGAGGAGCGGATTCAGCGCGTAATGCAAGGCCTGGCGCCCGAAAAGAAAAGACGCTCTCCCGCGCCCGCCGCCCAGCGCGGCGCGCCGGGGCATAGGAGAGAACCCCCTCGCAGCCCCGAGGAAGCAAGGAAATTCCTGCAGGATTTTCTCGCCGGAGCCGCCGTGACCGGAACCGCCGCCGGGGGAGCGGTTGCGGCGACACTGCCGGAGTCGAAGAAGCGATCCGTTCTGGGAGCCTTGGGGACGGCCGCGGCGGCCGGAGCCG
>RFFU01000061.1 GCA_003697085.1 Candidatus Hydrogenedentota bacterium | reverse complement strand
GTTTTCTCTTCCAAGACGATGTCGCAGATACGAGACAAACCCGCGCGAATGGAGGCGTTCCATCGCCGTTCCGAAGTGGCCTTGTCCCGGAAGAATCAGTGCGCTCTTCTCGTTCACGTCGTCGGGACGCGATGCGACCCGCGTCTCCGCGCCGACGGCGGCGAGGGCTTTAGTGACGGAATGGAGGTTCCCTGTTCCGGTATCGATGACGGTTACGATGGGAGCCGGCACAGCAGGTCCTCGATGTTTCGGACGGGGTGGATCGCAATCTCCGGTTCTTCCGAAAGAGGTTGATAAGGAACGACGGCTCGGCGGAATCCCAAGCCCGCCGCCTCGGCCAGACGCGTTCCGAGGCGACTTACGGGCCGGATTTCGCCGCTGAGACTGATTTCTCCGCAGAAAAGCGTGTCCGGCGGTACGGCGAGGTTGCGGAGTGAGGAGGCGGTTGCGGCCGCGACGCCGAGATCAGTGGCGGTTTCCCGGAGCCGGAAGCCGCCGGCCGAGTTGAGATAGACGTCGTGTTGCGAAAAGGAAAGTCCCGCCTTCCGTTCGAGCACCGCCAGAAGCATCGAGAGGCGATTGGGATCGATACCCGTCGATACGCGTTTCGGCATTCCGTAAGTCGTTTTGACAGTCAGAGCCTGAAGTTCCACCAGCAAGGGGCGTTTTCCCTCGAGAGAGGCGGTGACGGCCGCGCCGGGGACCGCCCGCCGATCCCGCGGCAGCAATATCTCGGAAGGATTCGAGACGTCCTCGAGGCCCGATTCCGTCATTCGAAAGAGCCCGACCATATCCGTGGGCCCGAAACGGTTCTTGGTGGCGCGCAGAAGGCGAAATTCTCCCGAGACGTCCTGTTCCATCACTAGCACCGTATCGACGAGATGTTCCAGGGCCATCGGTCCCGCAACATCTCCGCCCTTCGTCACGTGGCCGATCAGAAGAAGCGTCACGTCGGCGGCTTTGGCGGCTTGGATAAGCAGGGAGGAAGTCTCGCGGATTCGACTGACCGAACCGAGGAAACCGGTGGCGCGGAGCGACTGGGAAAAGTTGAGCGTCTGGACGGAATCCACAACAACGAATTCGGGAGGGGTTGAGCGAAGGATGGGCTCGATCGCGTCGGCGCGGGTATCATCGATGAGATGGAGTGCGGCGTCGGCCAGGCCCAGGCGTTCGGCGCGGAGTTTGAGTTGGGAGGGAGATTCCTCACCGCAGACATAGAGAACATTTCCGAAACCCGCCGCGGTCTGGAGCGCCAAGGTCGATTTTCCGATGCCGGGATCTCCTGCGATCAACACCGTTCCCCCCGCAACGAACCCTCCTCCGAGGACGCGGTTGAGTTCGGCGTGAGGAGCGAGCCGGCGGGGATGGGAACCGGCCGTGACCTCCCGAAGGGGAATCAGAGACGGCGGGGAGTTCGCCGCCGATTGCTCGCCGAATTCCTCGATAGGATGAAGAGTGTTCCAGGATCCGCAGGCCGGACAACGCCCGTACCAGCGGGGTTGTGGAGTCTGACAATCCGAACAGATGAAATTCGTTCGTTTACGACTCACGAGTTCTCACTCCTCCTCCCGCCTTTGCTTTCATTCCCGGAACAAAAACCGAAATCTCCCGCTGCACCATAATCTGTTATGTCCTCCCTCCCGATGTCCTCCCTTTCGGCACGTTGTTTGCAAATACGAATCACGTCTGATAATCTCCTTTTTGGTGGAAAGCACTAAACGTTTTCCCGGCGGGACTGTCAAATGAAAAAGGAGAGCGGATTTTTCCAACCGTAGGGGGTTGGGGAAGGAACGGAGGGCGGAAAAAAGAATGAGGGTTCTGACAAGAGGCGCTTTAGCCACCGGTTCGCTGGCTTTTCTTGCATTCTTTCCGATTATGACAGTGTATCCGGTCGTGTCCGCGACTCCAGCGTCACCCGCGAAGGCGGTGGTGTATCTTTCGGGGGATGAGAATTTGGAAGAGGGAAGATTGATTTCCGAGGGGGAGTCGTTGGTCACGACGAACGGCGTTACGGTTGAACTTCCGGACGGTTCCGATGTCGAGCTCGATGCGGGGAGTCAGGTTATTTTCGAGCGGTTCGGCGATACGAGGACCGGCAGGATTACTCGAATCTATCTCAAGAAGGGGGCCGTGCGGAGTGCGGTGCCGCATTTGTCTGGCCTTCGTCGCGTGAAATATCAGGTGGCGACACCGGTGGCCGTGGCGGGCGTTCGCGGAACGGACTTTTCCGTTGCCTATGATCCCGGTTCGGCGACCGCCATCAATGCGGGAGACGGGTCGGCGGACGTGGATGTTTTCGATGGCGAGGTGGAGGTGAATGTAGGGGGAAAAGTGGAGGACTTGAAGGCCGGTCGAGGTGCCTCGATCGAACGCCGTCGTGTTCGGCGGCGGGAGATTCTCGAGAAGATTCGTTCCCGATGGCAAAAACGGCGCGAGTTCCTGATAAAACGGTTCGAGAAGCGTTTCGGAAAGGAATTCGACAAGAAGAAACTCAGGAACTTTCTCAAGAACCTCGATCCGGAGAAGAGAAAGAGGCTGATCGAGAGGGTGAAAGAACACCACAGAAAAGTTTGGGAGCATTTGAAACGGGCCCGCGAGATTCGGAAGAAGAAATTAGAAGCGATTCACGAGAAACGAAAGGGTCGAAGGGAGGAGTTCCGAAGGCATTTCAAGGAGCGCCGCCAGGAGCATCTCCGGGAGCGTCGTCAGGAACGCCGACACGAACGGCGGGAACGAAGGCACCGATAAACACTCCCTTTTTTTCCTTTTCCGCGGAGTAACTTTTGCTACACTTCCGCCTCTTGTTATGACAAAGATCCTTCAACAAGAACGTTCCGGGAGCACTGTCTCCACGGAGGAATTATCAGAGATATGCCGTCAGTGGCGAATCTGGATCCTTCGGATGATTCACAGGGCCGGTTCGGGGCATCCCGGCGGAGCACTGTCGCTCGTGGAAATCCTGGCTGAACTTTACGCCCGTCGAATGCGTTTCGATCCGGAGCACCCGGATTGGCCCGATCGCGACCGCCTTATTCTCTCGAAAGGACACGGCGTTCCGGCGCTTTACGCCGCGCTGGCATGGTACGGATACTTTCCCAAGGAGGAGCTCTTGACGTTGCGCCGGACCGACGGGCGGCTCGAGGGCCATCCTGACCGCTGTCGCGTTCCTGGGATCGAGGCCTCGACAGGTTCTCTGGGGCAAGGCCTTTCGATCGGAATCGGCCACGCACTTTCCGGTCGGCTCGATCAACGTACCTATCGCACCTTTGTGATCCTCGGTGACGGCGAGATTCAGGAAGGTCAGGTTTGGGAAGCGGCCCTCTTCGCCTCCGCTCATCGCCTCGACAATCTCACGGCCTTTATCGATTGTAATGGGTTTCAACTCGACGATGCCGTCGAGAAGATTCTCTCGATCGAACCGGTTGCGGAGAAATGGGAATCTTTCGGCTGGGCCGTGCGTGAGATCGACGGTCATAGTTTGGGAGAGATTGAGGAGGCCATCCGTTGGGCCGACGGAGTTCGGGGAAAACCGTCCGTGATCGTGGCTCGTACCGTCAAGGGAAAGGGAGTAAGTTTTATGGAAGGAAACAACGATTTTCATGGTCGGGCTCCCACGGACGAGGAATTCGAGCACGCGATGAAGGAACTGGGGGCGCACCCGGAGCGGGAGGCGTTTTTGTGACTCCGGAAGAGAAAACCAATTGGACGGAACGGGAGGGACGGTTGGAACGATTTCCGATCGGGCGGGCGACACGGGACGCCTACGGAGAAGTTCTGGCGGCGCTTGGCGCGGACCATCCGGAGATTGTCGTTTTGGATGGAGATCTGGCGAAATCGACGAAGTCGGCCGTTTTCGCCGAACGGTTTCCGGATCGTTTCTTCAATGCGGGGATCGCGGAAGCGAATATGGCGGGAATCGCGTCCGGCTTGGCGGCCTGTGGGAAGATTCCTTTCATCTCCTCTTTCGCTTCCTTTCTCATTTGCAAGACCTTCGACCAGTTACGCCTCGGTGTTTCCTATTCGAAACTGCCGGTCAAACTTGTGGGGTCGCACGGTGGAATAACGCTGGGCCCGGATGGAGTGAGCCAGATGTCGATCGAGGATATCGCGTTGGCGGCGTCTTTACCGGGTATGACCGTCGTGGTTCCAGCGGACGAAGTGAGTACCGGTGCATTGGTGCCGCAAGTTTATGCGCACCCGGGCGCCGTTTTTTTGAGAACGGGTCGCAACAAGGTTCCCCGCATCTACGATCCCGGAGATACGGATTTCCAGTTGGGCAAAGGGCGGGTTTTAAGGAAGGGCGGCGATGTGGCGTTGGTCGCGTGCGGGATTATGGTGGCCGAGGCGATTTATGCCGCGCAGGTTCTCGAGGCCGAAGGAGTCTCCTGTACGGTCGTGGATATGCACACGGTCAAGCCGATCGACGAGGAATTGCTGGTGCTGGTCGCGCGGGAGTGCGGCGCGGTCGTGACCGCCGAGGAGCACCAGATCTATGGAGGACTCGGGGCGATCGTCTCCTCGGTGTTGGGCCGAAACCATCCCGTCCCGCTCGAACACGTGGCCTTGCGGGACACCTTCGCGAAGTCGGGGGAGCCGGAGGAACTGAAGAAACTCTATGGTCTCACCTGGCGCGAGATCGTAATCGCGGTGGAAAGAGTTCTGGGGCGGAAGAGAAGAGAATTGAGCGAGGAGTAATGAAATAGTAACGGTACAGGATCGAGAGCGTCAATCGCCCCCGGTGACTTCGACAACGCTTCCCGTTACAAAAGGACTGTCCAAAAGGAACGATACTGCTCGGGAGATATCGTCGGGAGTTCCAACTCTTCGGAGAGGAATTTTTGAAATTCTTTCTTGAATATCCTCACGAGTCCTCCCCATCTTTTTATGGGCGCCGGTTAAAATGAAACCGGCCCGGATCACGTTTACTTTGATTGTTTCGGCGGCCAGCCGGCGCGCCAATCCGCGGGCGATGCTCTCCACTGCCGCTTTAGCAGCGGCATAGTGAAGCGTGTTCTCTCCTCCACCATATTTTGTCGAAATCGAACTGATAAAAATGATATCGGAATTTGGAACAAAAAGACGGAGAGCGGCTTGAGTGATGAAAAACGGTGCGGTCGCATTAAGTGAAAAGATTGTATTCCAGTCTGAGGGGGTGATTCGAGAAAGCGAGTTTGGAGAGGGGACGCCGCCGGCACAATGGATTAAACATTGAAGGGGGACCTTTAGTGATTCAAGAGTTTCGCAAAAAGCACGCGTTGAATTTTCGGAAGTAAAGTCGGCGGGAAGAATCTTTGTGTCAACATTATATCGTCTGGAGATCTCAAAAGAAAATTTCTGCATAGGTTCTTCTGCAGAATGGTAGTGAAGAACAAGAGAAAAGCCACGTTGGGCGAGGCAGGCCGAAATGGCCCGTCCGATAGCACCCGACGCTCCGGTGATCACAGCCCAGTTCATAATGAGATCTCACGAATCTTTTTGGCGACGATCCAAATATGGCTGCTCAAGCGATGATTTGAGAGAAATCGCTGAAATGATTTTGAAAGCGTCTCATCGAAGATGATCTGTTCAATAAAGGGATCATGGGAAAGATGGTACTGAAGGGAAGTATTGCGAACGATGTCGACATCGAGAACCCCGGGTGTAAAGACTTTTTGTATTTCAAATCCGGTGCGCCTCCAGAGGTGTTGAAAGGAGCGTTCTGTGAAGAAATTGATGTGGATTGGAGGCGAAATAGATTTGGAATAGGGACCAAGGAGTTTTATGTCGAAACCATCCGCCTGAAGAGTCGTCAGAATGAGAGTTCCGTTTTTCTTGAGGATTGCGTTGACGGAACTCATAAACTTGAAAGGATTTACCACATGTTCAAATAACTCCAAGGAAACCGCCGCATCGAATTTTATCTTCGGATGGCGAGCATATGTTTCCACAGTGGTTTCAAAAATATCAAACCCCTTTTTTCGGGAGCATTCGGCGAGGTGGGTTGAGGGTTCTATTCCGTAATATTTCTTCGCTGTTCCCGTTCGTTGCAGTTCCTCCAAGAAAGTTCCGTAACCAGAGCCGATATCAACGAGAGAACCGACTCGCGCGAGCAGTTTTTGAACGCGGCGGGCTTTGGGGCGATAAAGATTACGCCGCCGCTTGTCTTCAACAGCCGGATAAAATTTTTCCGCCCAGAAACGAGAGGTCTTGGAATTTTGGTAGTATCGCCGGTAGAGGGCCGCGGGAGGCCGTGGATTCAAATAGAGGCACCCACATTTTATGCATTGAGAATAACGAAATCCATTTTTTTGAAAGGCGGTGTCGATTTTCTTCGACCGGCACGCCGGACAAGCCAATTCTCGAAAACGAGACCGATCACGAAAAAAGGTCTTGTTGTCTTCTTCAACTATTCTTAGGAACCTATCGAAAAGTTCCTGCGGCCGAATATCGAATTCCTTCACGATTCACCTTTTTCCGAATCCCAGCAAAAATCATTTCACCGGAACAATAACGTTCTTCAACAGGAAAAATTTCCGCTGAAGACGCTGCAAAAACCTTGCACGGAAGGCCCCATCCTCCCTGCAGTTCCCAGAATAACGAAATCAAGTTTTGCAAGCAAAGAGATTGTGCTATTCCTTAGGAAGTTTCGACGCGGTTGCGGCCCTTTTTCTTCGCCGCGTAGAGCGCTTCATCGGCGGTGTCGATATCCACGTCGGAAACCCCGATCGAAACGGTGACGGAAAGAGGGCGTTGGTGTCCGGCGGGTAGTACTTCCAAGTGCTCCACCGCTCTGCGGATTCGTTCGGCTTGAATCATGGCTCCCTCCAAAGGCGTCTCGGGCGAAAGAACGGCGAATTCCTCCCCGCCATACCGCGCTACGAAATCGGAGAGGCGGGAGGAGTTCTGAATGGCGTTCGCGACGGCCTTGAGGACGATATCCCCGACAAGATGGCCGTACGTATCGTTGAAGGATTTGAAGTGATCGATGTCAATCATCATAAAGGAACAGGGAAGTTCGAGGCGTCGGGTGCGTTCGGATTCCGCCTTCATCATGTTCTCGAAGGCGCGGCGATTCGGCAAACCCGTGAGATAATCCTTCCGCGCGATCTCCTGCGCCTTCTTGAGCCGATGGATTCGAAGGAGGATGAGTTGGGCCAATCTCACAATCGCAAGAAAATTCTTCCAGGAACGTTTTTTCTCCGGCGGAATCTCGATTCCATCGAGAGAGAAAGTCGCGCTTCCCAGGCTATCCGTTCCGAAAAACGACTGGAATTCCTCCGGCGAATCACTCGCGGCCGGTCTGCTCTCAAGAATCCGCTCTCGGATTTTCTCGAGAAACCGCGGCTCGATCTGGAGGCGCCGACCGATGGACGAAAGTCGATCCACCAAGGTATCGCGATCCTGAATAACGAGAAGTTCTTGAATCAGCGTCAGTTGCTCCACGTAGTCTTGAAGGACCTGCCGGAGGTATTCCTCCTGTTTTGCCGCGGCGCTGTGGTCCACGGCGATCTTTTCGCGGATTCTTTGGAATCGCAACGCGTCGTTTCTTTCATAGGTTTCGATGTTCCTCGCGCGGGAAACGGTAAAGCGGCCGAGCAAAAGAATGATACCGACCGTTGTCCAGGCCGCAGGGTCGGTCAGGATGGCTCCCGAAAGGAGGAAGAAGAGGAGAATCCGTTTCCGATGAGGACGAACCCGTCCCTCCGCGATATCGAAGGCATGCTTCCATGTTTCGTGGAGCACGGCTGCCTGGAAGAGCAGGGCTTCCAGGAGAAAGGCCCCCGTCGCCGCCTTGCCGTCGAGGAGAACACTCCATGGGCCGTGAATCTTTCCATTGAAGAGCAGGAAGAGATTGAGAGCGAGCGTGACGAGCCAAAAGAGAAGCGGGAGAGAGGCCATCACGCTTCCTCTTCGAAGGAGACAATTCTGTTTCTTCCGGAGTCCTTGGCGCGATAGAGCGCCGCGTCGGCGGCGGCGATCACGTCGGCGATCATGTCGCCGTCTCGAGGAAATTCCGCCACGCCGCCGGAGAAGCGCACGGGCGAACCGTCAGGGAGAAAGATTTCCGAGGAAACGAACCGGAGGAACTTCCGCAGCTCGTCGCGAAGGTTTCGAGCCTTTCCTCCCGGCAGGGCGATCACGATCTCTTCGCCGCCCCATCGTCCCGCCGGAAGCCGAAGACGATCGAGAATCAAACCGCCGAGTCGTTCAAGAACCTCGTCTCCCACCTTGTGACCGAAGGAATCATTGATGCGCTTGAAACGGTCGATGTCGATGATGGCGACGGCGATGGAACGCCGTGCGCGGCGGGCGAGGAGAAATTCCCGGCCGAGAATACGTTCGATCTCGAGGCGCGTGTAGAGGTTGGTGAGCGCATCGTGAGTCGCGGCGTACTTGATTTCGTCGGCTAACTCGGCGGCAAGCAAGGCTTGGTGCGCGATCTCGCAGATGGTGAAGAGGAGCCGGAATTCATTGAGGTTCCATTCCCTCCTGCGGAAAACGACGAGCACGGCCGTGTCGCGGCTCTTCAACCGACGCACCGGCACCGCCATCATATGATAGCCTCCTTCCGAGCGGCGGGTCGGATTTGTCAATCGGGAAGCGAAGCGCAGCGGCTCCGGCAAATCCGACCCGGGACCGCTGCCGTCCGGGCGAAGTAGGCGTACGCCGTCGGTGCGGAGGATCGTCCGCGCGGATCGGAGAAGAGTCCGCTCGACATCCTCGATGCTCTCGCACAGCCCGAAGCGGCCGGCCAGTTCGTTCAGTTCCCGGTGCGATTCGATCTGCTGGTGAAGCGTCCGCTCCCTTTTGCGAATGGTTTGAATCTCCTGCCTCAACTCATGGACTTCTTTCTCCATCGCATGCTTTCGATCATCGAGGGAGAGTGTTCGGTTTAGAATTTGTTCACCGATAATGGCGCCGATCAGACCGGAGAACGCGACGAGCGTCGTGAAGCCGATTCCCGGAAGAAGCGCTCCGACGCCGTGAAGACCCAAGGAAAGAAGAAACGCCGCACCGCCGGCCGGGAGCGCCACTCTCCAGGAAAAGCGGTCGTTTTTGATTGCGGGAAGAAGAAGCGCGATTCCCCCTGCAGCGGCGAAGAAAAGGATGTCCCAGGAACCGTTCATTCAATCGGGCCGCCTTTTTTCAGGAAGGAAGAAGAGGGGCGCCGAGTTGCGAACGGGCAAACGAAATGATGAGGGAAACGAGTTTTCGGCCGGCATTCTTCCTCCTCCTCCTTCCTTTCATAGTCCATCGCGGGATGTCTCGAAAGAGAATAACCGCCGTGATGGGATGAAACAATTTTGGCGGACGGCGAACGGCCTTTTATGTCTCGTCCGGAATTTCGATTCGTTCTCCGGTCTCCGGATGGAAGACATGAATCCGAGAAAAGTCGGGGACGAGTTCGAGGCGGGAACCGGTTTCGGGAATGAAGTCTCCACGGAATCGGGCCGTAATCTGTTCTTCACCGACGGCCGCGGCGACGAAGACCTCGGCACCAAGCGGTTCGACATTGACCGCCACCGCCGTCAGAATCCTGTCGGAAGGTGCATCGGGCCATTCCAAACGGTCGTGCAGGTCTTCAGGGCGTATTCCGACAATGCCGCGCTTTTCGGGGGTCCGCGCCAGAGCCCGCGCCAACGCGTCAGAACACCCCAGTGAAAACCCTCGCCCGAGGGCCGTGCGGCCGTCTTCATCCAATCTCATCTCCAGAAAATTCATCGCCGGGCTCCCGATAAAACCGGCAACGAAGCGATTGCGAGGTCGAAGATAAAGGTTCATCGGAGTATCGATCTGTTGAATCCTTCCCTCGTTGAGAACCACGATCTGGTCCCCCATCGTCATCGCCTCCACTTGATCGTGCGTGACATAAATCATCGTGGCCTTGAGACGCTTATGAAGCATCGAGAGTTCACTGCGCATCTGCACGCGAAGTTTTGCATCGAGGTTCGAGAGCGGTTCATCGAAGAGGAAGGCCTTGGGATGACGGACGATGGCCCTGCCGACCGCGACGCGTTGTCTCTGTCCCCCCGACATCTGTGCCGGCTTTCGGTTCAGCAGAGCCGTCAGGCCCAGGATCTCGGCCGCATTTCGAATCCGCCGGTCGATCTCGTCCCGCGCCAAGCCGCGTAATCGCAATGCGTATGCCATATTTTCCGCAACCGTCATATGCGGGTAGAGCGCGTAATCCTGGAAAACCATTGCGATATCCCGATCCTTGGGCGGAACCTCGTTGATTCGGACGCCTTCGATCGAGATCGAACCGGAAGAGATGGTTTCGAGCCCGGCCGTCATTCTCAACAGCGTCGATTTGCCGCACCCGGAAGGTCCGACCAGAACCGTGAAGGAACCGTCGGGAACCGTGAACGATGCGTTCGTTACGGCGCGCTGGCCGTTCGGATAAACTTTGCCTACCGAATCAAAGATGATCTCCGCCATGTCTTCACCTCCTCTTATCTTAAAAAACTCCAGGTGGCATTTTTAAATTCCCCTCGCTGCTTCCTGTAAGTTTCGGGAGAATCTTGGTTCCGTGAATTCGGTGGTTGGTGAGGAAAACGATCATGATCGCGGTCTGTAAGACACGCGGATTCGGAAAGGCCCTCGTCCGTGAAGAATTCGTGCCGGAAGAAAAGAACCGGGAAGAGAGGCGATCCCGCCTCGGCTTCCCTTCACCTCAACGCCCTCATCCTCGGAGCGTATCAGATGAATCTCGAGGAGTTTTCCCCGCCAAGGCCTCTTCACCGAAAACCCCACCCAGTCCGGCGGCACGGTCGGCTCGAACTCGATTCCTTCCGGTTGGCTCCGAATTCCGAGAAGGTCCTCGAAGAGACAGCGTTGAAGCCACGCCGCTGATCCGGTGTACCACGTCCAGCCGCCTTTTCCGGGAGTGGGTGTTGCTGGTCCGTCGATATTTCCAGGAGTGACATAAGGTTCCGCTTCGTAACGCGGATCGCGTCCACGGACGGGAGGCAGAAGCGAAAAAAGAATCCGCCGGCAAAGGTCCGCTTTCCCCGCGATACGCGCCGCTCGGGCCGCCCAAACGGCTGCATGCGTATAGACACCTCCGTTTTCCCTTCGGCCTGGAGCATAGCGCGTGAGGTAACCGATCGTGGGATCAGGACGAGAATAGGCGGGGGCGAGAAGTAACACTCCCCAATCGACGAGGAGATGTTTTTCCACGGAGCACAGTGCCTGTTCTCCGCGTTCCGCGTACGCCCCCCGCCCCGTTCCGCTGATCAGGCTCCAGGTTTGCGGGTTGAGGTGAATCTTTCCCTCGCGGCAGCGGTGGCTTCCAATCGGCGCTCCGCCGTCCGTCGTTCCTTGGATATACCAGGCGCCGTCCCAGGCATAGCGATTGACGAGGCGATAGAGTTCTCGCGCCCGGCCAAGGAATTCCTCGGGGTTTTCTTCCCGCGCCTCGGCCAGAAGGGCCATTTCCTTGAGGAGAAAATGGAGAAAATGGGCAACCCACGCCGATTCTCCGCGCCCCTCGTCTCCCGCCGAGGAGAGTCCGTCGTTCCAATCGCAGGAGCCCATCAAAGGCAGACCACGCGGGGAACGGTTTCGCCATGCTCGGTCGATTGCTCGCCGTAAGTGATCCCAATAGGGAGCGGGGCCGGCATCGAGAAAGGGACATTTACGGTCGAGAAAACGAGGGTCACCAGTCTCTCGGAAATACTCTCCAGCCGCTAGGATCGGCCAAAGATAATCATCAGAACAGTTGTCGCGCGGGCCCGAATTCGTTTTCGGATGCCACCAATGAAGAGAATCACCGGCGGAAAACTGGTGTTCGAGGTGAATCCGAATCTGCTCCAATGTCCGCTCCGGAGCGGCGGGAAGGAGGACGAGGCTGTCCTGAAGTTGGTCGCGGTAACCGATTGCTCCCGAGGCCTGATAGAGCGCGCAGCGACCATAGAGACGGCTGGCAATGGCTTGGAGTCTGAGCCAGATCGAGATCATCGGATTGAGATCGGCGGACGGAGTCTCAGCGCTTCCTTCTCCCAGTTCTCGTATCCAGAAACGACGGACGGACTCTTCGGCGGCGGCTTGCGGGACTCGAAGGGCTTTGACTGCGGTGTGAACGGCGCTCCTTTCCTTTCTTCCAAAGGTTGTAACGAAAACGGCGGAGACCTTCCCGTCCCGGCCGACTCGTCGAGGAACATCCCAACCCGCCATGGCGTCTCCCCAGGGGCCCAGAAGCCCTTTTCGGGGAGGTTCGAGCAGTGCGGCCGGCTGCTTGAAGGAACCGGCATATCCGTAGAATCGCCGCCGGTCCGTCTCGAATCCCGCCGGTTTCGGCCTGGCGGCATGGGCGGCAACGCCGGGATACGATTCATTCCAGGGTTCCGAGACTCCCGGAGCAGGATGGATCTTCTTCGAAAACGTTAACACGTCCGGCCGGCCGCGTCCCTTCGACAAACCACATTCGATGAAGAGACGGTGAAATTCCCGGTGGGTGTCCGGCCACGATCCCAGAAGAATGTCCTGTGCGGAGAAGAAACGCAGGGTTTTGTTCCCGTTCGGCGGGCGATGAAAAGCGACACTGGCATACCAGACCTCCGCATTCAAGTCGGGAAGAACGATCACCTCGAGGCTGGTCGTATAGCGGTCGTACCTCCCGATATAGCGTGCGATTCCGGGAGCATAACGAATCGTCCATTCCGCTTCCTCACCCGCGGGGGAAGGCGTCAGACTCCGAATCGTGCCGCTTCCGTCCACGATATAGACGGTCCGCCAGGCCCGATTGAGAACGAGGTCCTGTTCCCAACGGGTGATCCGGTCAAGGACACTGTTTCCACACCATGCGAAGGCGCCGCCCTGGTCCGTCCAGACGGAGCCGAATCGTCCGTTGGTGAGGACGTGGCTCCAAGGGACCTTCGGCCGACCGTGGAAGACGAATTCCTCTCCGTTTCCCTCAAAGGAATAGCGAAGATGTTTCGGAGAGGGGGAGGAGCGGGTGGTTTTCCGGCGGGGAGTGACGATCTTTTCTCGAAGAGAGTTACGATTTCGGAGGGATTTGGCCTTTGGTCGTTTCATCCCTTCAACCCTGAAGTGGCGATGCCGCGGATATAATGTTTCTGCATAAGGAGAAAGACTCCGAGAACGGGGAGGATCGTCACGACGGAGCCGGCCATCAAGAGTCCCCAATCGGTTCCGTATTGGCCGTTGAGCGCCGCCAGTGCAACCGGAACGGTGTACTTGGATTCATCGAGCATAATGATCAAAGCCCAGAGGAACTCGTTCCACGAGGCCATAAAGGTGAAGATGACGAGCGTGGCGATGGCGGGCATTGCCAGGGGAAGAACGATTTGAGCGAAGAGGCGCGGTTCGGAAGCCCCGTCGAGCCGCGCTGCCTCGAGTACCGAATCCGGGATCCCCATCATAAACTGGCGCATCAAAAAGATCGCGAAGACGCTGGCGGTTCCCGGTAGGACAAGGCCCGTGTAAGAGTTGAGAAGGCCGAGATACTTGAGAAGGATGAAGACCGGGATCATCGTAACCTGTCCGGGGATCATCATCGTGGCCAGAAGCAAGGTGAAGAGCCGTTCCCGTCCCGGAAAACGGTATTTCGCGAAGGCGAAACCGGCCATCGAGTTGACGAGAATCGTTGTGAGCGTGATGCTGATGCTTACGACGGCCGAATTCACCATACTCGATGCGAATGCCGAGGACCAGAGTCGGCGATAGTGTTCGAATGTGATCGTGGAGGGAAGCCAGACGGGGGGCATCTTGAGAATCTCGGAGGTCGGCTTGATCGACGAGAGGAACATCCAGGCGAAAGGAGCCACAGTGATGATCAAGCAGAGCGTCGCGGCGGCGTAGAGCAGCGGGAAGTCGGTGCGGCGTCCCTCGGAGGAGTCGGTGCGCATTACGCTTCCTTCTTTCGCGCCCATAGAATCTGTCCCATCGAGAAGAAGAAGATCATCAAGAAGAGGATGTAGGACGTGGCCGCCGCCTCACCAAGCCGATAGAAACGAAAGCCTTTCCGGTAGAGATAAAGGACGACGGAGAGCGTGGAATCGACCGGGCCGCCGTCCGTCATAATGTAGGGTTCCGCGAAGAACTGAAGGTATCCGATCGTTGTCATTATGGTCACAAGCAGGAGCGTCGGGGAGAGAAGAGGGAGAGTGATATCGAGGAAGCGGCGCAAGCCGTTCGCCCCATCGATCTCGGCCGCCTCGTAGTACCGGCGAGGGATCGCCTGAAGCCCCGCCAGGAGAATCACCATATTGTAGCCGAAATTCTTCCAGACGGCCATCGCGATCAGGCATCCCAACGCCGTGCTCGGATCCGCCAACCAATCCCTCGGGGAATCCCCGAGCAATTCGAGAACGGCGTTGAGAAGACCGTATCGCGGGTGATAGATCCATTTCCAAACAACCGCGACCGCAACCAGCGTCGTAACGACAGGGAGAAAAAAACCGGTTCGGAAAACGGCGCGCAGAGTGTGAAGTCGTTCCAAGGCCAACGCGGCGGCCAGCGAAACGCAGATCGTCAGAGGCCCACCGATTCCGGCGAAGATGAGGGTGTTCTTGACCGAGGTCCAAAAGAGCGGATCGGTCAAGATCGTTTTGTAGTTTTCGAGATTGACGACCCGCATTCGGTCGATGTCGGCGATGGAGTAGATGTCGTAATTGGTCAGGCTCATCAGAAAGGAAGCGAGCACGGGGAGAAAGAGGAAGATGGTGAGGAGAATAAGGGCGGGCGAGAGGAAGAGGAGGAGCGACTTTTTATAGGCGGGATGTTCCCGCAGATCGATCCCCGTCAGATCTCCTGAACGTTTCCCGGAGGTTTTCGGTGTTCGAAGGAGATATCCGAAGAAGAGGAAACCGAACAAAAGAGCCGCCGCAAGGAGAATTCCTCCCTTGTAGAGCCAGCTTTGGGGGCGTTCGTCGCGCTCGAGAATCCGGCGGATCTGATCATCCATTTTTTGAAGCGCCGTCGGTACGTCGATCGTTCGATGAATGACTCGCTCCGTGAAACGCGCCAGCACCGCGCCGATCTGTTCCCATTCGGGAACCATCGGGGTGGGACGAGCCGATTTGAGTTGAATACCGAAGGGTTTCAGGTCCGCATTGCCCTTCAGCGGCGGTAATCGCCAGGCGTCACGTCGGGAAGGAAGACCGTTGCTAATCACGTACCAATCCCTTTGTGTTTCGGCTTGCGCCATAAACCGCACGAATTCCCAGGCTTCCCGCGGATGTTTTGCTTTCCGAAAGACGACGAGATCGCTTCCACCGAGAAACGAGGCCCCCGTCTTTCCCCTCGGCAAAGGAGCGACTCCCCACTTCCCTTTCAAATGCGGAGCCTGGCGGTTCAATTGCTCCACGGACCACGGCCCCGAAATGAAAAGGGGCAGGGTCGCGGTCTTGTCGGAAAAGGCCTGGACGGGATCGAGATCGGCTGCATCACCCAGCGGGGCGATACCGTCGTGGAAGAGGGAGGCGAAGAACTCGAGTCCGCGCCGAAAAGAAGGTTCAAGTATTCCCAAGTCCTTTTTTGAGTCCAGGATGAAACCTCCGGCCTGCCAGATGAAGGGAGCCAAAAGGAGAGGATCAGTCGGGGAGAGGGAGATTCCGAATCCGTTCGGCCGCTTTGCCAGTACTGCTCCGATCTCACGCAGTTCCTCCCAGGTTCGCGGGGGGTGTTCGAAGCCGCACTTCTTTAAGACATCCTTTCGGTAAAAGAGACAGCGCGTCTCGACATACCACGGAATGCCGAAGACTCCGTTTTCGTATTCAACCGTCTTCCAGGCTCCGGGAAAGAAGAACTCGGACTTGATCGAGGGATCGGCCTGGATGTTCCGGGAAAGATCGGCCAGCGCTCCCATCCCCTGGAATTCCGGCATCCAGGTCGTTCCCATCTGCGCGACGTCCGGAGGGATGTCGCCGACCACGGCCGTGATGAGTTTTTCGTGGGCCGCGCCCCAGGGAATCGTTTGAGGTTGGATACGGATCGAAGGATGGGAAGAGTGGAAACGGTCGAGAAGAGCCGCGAGTTTCTTTCCTTCTTCCCCCATCACCCAGACCTTGATGGTGACCGGCGGGGAAGAGGTCGGATTGCTCCGGGGCCCCGTTCCCGCAGACGCGAGAGACGGTGTTAGGAAAAAAGAAAGAGGAAGGGAAAAGAGAAAGAAGGTGGAAACGAAGCCGATATGTCTTCGGAGTCGGCTGCGCCTGCGGCGGATCGGTGAAATCCGATCTCGCGCGGACGAACTCCTTTTCCAGACGATGCAGCAGGAATCCTTTAGAGTGCCGACATAACGTGTAAGCGGTTTCAAACAGAAAAAAAGCATAACAAAGGTATAACAGTGTTTTCTCGCTTGCGTCAAGGAAAGAAGAAAACGTTGTATTGTTTTTTTTCGGAGCCGTCCGAAAAAACTCGTTGTTGCGCGGCCTCGGCCTGTCGCCTGTCGGAGCACTATGATTTTGGTGTTTTGGGAGGTAGAAAGGGACTCAGCCTCCCGGAGATGGAAAGACGAGGCGGTTGAAATATCTCTTCGAGGTTCTTGATCTTTTCTTCGGACGGAAATCCGATATTATCCGTTCGTTGGAGGTGAGCATTATGGCGGAAGATTCGACGCCTCCGCGGGAATCCGCTCCGGATACCGGAACGGTCCAGGAGGAGAAGGATCGCGAGGCGCGCGAAGCCTTCGGGAAGAAGGCCCAGGTTGCGGAGGACGAAACGGGAAATGAAACCAAGGTCCCGCCGGCGCGTTTCGATTTCTTCATTGCCACACTCGTAATGGAAGCGCACATCGCACTCGGGGAGATGCCTCATCCCTCCACCGGTGAGACGAAAAAGAATCTCTCCCAGGCCCGCTATCTCATCGATGTTCTGGGAGTTCTTCAGGAAAAGACGGCTGGTAATCTCACGCCCGAGGAAGACGCGCTCCTGAGAAACAACCTCACGGCTCTCCGCACGTCCTACCTTCGTCTCGCCTGATCCGATCCGCTTTCACCGTCTTTCACGAGGTCACCATCTTTCTTCTTTTCAACGGCGGACTTCGTTCAGGATCTCTTCCCCCATCTCGCGCGTCGATATCGCTTTCCCGGCTGCGGCGATATCGCTCGTGCGGCAACCTTTCTTGATCACGCGCGATACGGCTTCTTCGATTGCACGGGCGGCGGATTCCTCACCGAAGGAGTACCGGAGCATCAGCGCCCCGGAAAGAATCTGCGCGATCGGATTCGCCAAGCCCTTTCCGGCGATATCCGGAGCGCTTCCTCCGGCCGGCTCATACATGCCGAAACGGCCCCAAAGGGTCTTTTCTTTTCCCAAGGACGCGGAGGGGAGCATTCCCAACGAACCGGGCAGCGAGGCGGCGAGGTCGGAGAGAATGTCGCCGAAGAGGTTCTCCGTCACGATCACGTCGAAGCGGGCGGGATTCAAAACCAGTTGCATTGCGGCGTTATCGACGTACATATGTTCCAGTTCTATCTCCTCGGGAACGACGCGGCTGACCGTCTCCCGCCAGAGCACGCTTGTCGCCAGCACATTCGCCTTGTCCACGCTCGTGATCTTCTTTCTTCTCCCTCGCGCCGCGGTCACGGCCACATCCGTTATCCGTTCGATCTCGGCAACGTCATACCGCGATGTATCGACGGCGGCGTCTTTCTTCCGACACTTCGGTTTCCCAAAGTAAATTCCTCCGATCAATTCTCGGACGACCAGAAGGTCCATACCGGCGGCCCGGCGAAGCGGAGACTGTTCCTCGAGCCCCGGATAGACGACGACGGGCCGAAGATTGGCGAAGAGGCCGAAAATCTTTCGCAGCGGAAGAAGCGCCGCGCGTTCCGGCTGGCGCTCCGGCGGCAACGACTCCCACTTCGGCCCGCCCACCGAGCCAAAGAGTATCGCTTCCGATTCCTCACACACTTTCCGGGTCTTCTCGGGAAGCGCCTCGCCGTGGCGGTCGATTGCGACACCGCCCACGTCCGCCTCCGTGAACACGAACGCTGCGCCGGACTTCGCCGCCGCCGCTTCCAGAATCGGCAACGTTACTTCCATAACCTCCGGACCAATTCCATCTCCCGGCAAGACAGCAACGTGATAGCACCTATTCTTCTCGCTCATAACCCATCCTCCGCAATACCTCGACCGCCGCGTCGATGCGATTTTTCCAACGGCATTTCTCCGCCCATCGCCGCCCCTCCGCGCTCATTCTATTCCGCAGTTTCGGATCGTCGAGAAGCTTCCGAATCGAAATCGCCGTTTCCTCTACATTCTCCGGCTCGACGAAAATCGCATTCTTTTCCGTGACGGCATCCTCCGTTCCGCCCGAACGCGCCGCCACAATCGGCAGACCCGACGCCGCCGCCTCGAGATAGGAGATCCCAAATCCTTCCACCCATCCTCGTTCCGTCACTTCTCGCCCCGTCAGCACAAAAATCTCTCCCAGCCGATACACACGCGGCAGATCTCGGTCCTCCAGATACCCCGTAAAGATCACGCGGTCCTCCAATTCGAGTTTCCTGACGAGGGTTCGTAGTTTCGGCTCGAAGGATTCCCGCAACGCCCATCCACCTGCGATCAGATAGACGAGATTGGGATAATCTTCCTTTAAGGTCGCCAAAGCGCGAATCACGATATCCTGTCCTTTCCGCGACACGAGCCCCCCGACCGTCAAAAGGACCCTCTTTCCTTCGAGCCCCCAGCGGGAAATAAGATCAGGTGGAGGTTCTCCGGGCACGAACCGCTCGATATCCACTCCGTTCCCGACAACATGAATTCGCGGAACCGCCACCCCCACTTCTCGAACAAGGCCGGCCGTGAAACGACTGACAGGGAAGACCGCATCCGCTCCCTTGAATGCGAGCCGCATCAGAAAACGGTAGTAGGGAGAGCGCTTCGGTCCGAGGATTTCCGCCCCATGAGCCGCAAGAACGTACCGCGCGTGGAAACGTCCCTTGAGGTACGCCAGCGCCGGCCCCCATCCCACCCAGGTGTGCGCCAGAATGAGATGGGGCCGGAATTCACGACAGGCCCGCAGAAGGGGGTGATAAAACCGAAACGGAGCCGACCAGGCCGGACCACGAGTTCGAAATCGCCTCGCGGAAATCGCCGGAGTGCGCCCCGCGAAAGGCGTCTTCGGTTCCTGCGTTAGAACCGCGACTTCGAAACCCCGTCGCGCCAATCCCGCCGCCCAGGCGTCCGAATATTCGGCCATTCCACCGAAACGCGGAGGATAATCCGATGTCACAATCAGGATCCGCATCCGCGACAGAGTAAACGGGAAGAGGGGGTCTATCCAGTTTTTCGTCTTTTCACCGGAAACGTGAAAAAGGAGATTCGCTACAGGGACACAGGGAACACGGAGAATAAAATGGAATTCAAGCGAAGAATGTCCACGAAAAAAATCCGTTTTTTTTCTCTTTGCCCGGGAAGAAATCAGCCTTGCTTGACAAGGGAACTCCTTATGGCTACGTTGCCCCCGTGAGAGAGGAGAATCGTAAGGGGTGATCTATCTCGACCCATTCGCCGTGTCGGTACGTTTTGCCGCGGGGCCGTGTGCCGGCGATTCGGACGTTCGGAACGATGGCTCTGTGCGGATTTCTCACTTTCTGTTTCTTTGAAATGGTTTTGGAAGAAGACATGACTTCGCCGATGACAGCGCACATCCGGGAGGATGAGGACGCCGCCGGATATCGTCCGCCGGACCTGCCTCTCTTTCTCGATTATCTTCTCTTCGCGCCGCTCAGTCGCGCGTTGATTCGAAGTCGGGAAGCCGCTCTGCTTCTCCCCCGCTTCCCGAACGGGCGTATCCTCGACCTCGGCCATGGTGACGGTCGCTTCGCCGCGCTCCTCGAGAAAAACGGAAAACGGTTCTTCGCCGCAATCGACCGCTCCTTCGAAGAACTCCAACGCGCCCGTTCGAGAACCTCGCCCCATCTCGTCGTCGCTGATATGACGCGGCTCCCGTTTCGAGACGGGACGTTTCAGGGCGCTGTCTCCAACTGTGTTCTCGAGCACGTGGATGACATCGATACCGCATTACTCGAGACGGCCCGGGTTCTGATTCCCGGAGGGCCCTTTCTTGCAACGACGATCTCCGATCACTACGAACCCCTTCTCTTCTGGGCACGGCTATTGAGAATAATTCGGCTCGATCCGCTCCGGCGGTTTTACCTCTCCTTCCTTCGAAAAACCTTCCACCATGTCCACCAGGATCCTCCGGCCGCGTGGACGCGCCGTCTCGAGAAACAAGGGTTCGATGTCACGGGACTCGTCGCCTATGTCGGCAAACGGCGCCAGATGTTGATGGATCTCTTTCTCCCCTTCGTGCTCCTTTCGCGCCTTCTCGAACGTCTCCTCGGGTCCGCTGTGCTTTTTCCCCGGCGCTGGCACCTCCCGGCGCCCGCCATTCTTCGTTGGGTCTCCTCCGATCCTGCGGAGAGCGATATTCGTGCCAGCGCGAACCTTCTCCTCGTCGCGCGCAGAAAACCCTTGGACCTGCCATGAATTTCTCCGCCGCTGTCCCGCCCCTATCCTCTTCGCCCCGCTCTCCCAAACGCGCCCTCGTTACCGGAGGAACGGGGGCGATCGGTCAAGCGATCGTCGCGGGGCTCGTGGAAGCCGGATGTGAGGTGACGTTACTCGGGCGGAACCGCGGCCGCGCGGAAGAATTGCTCGAATCGCTTCGCCGAAGAACCCCGACCGCTACCATCCGTTTCGTTCCGATCGATCTCTCCTCCGCCTCTGCTCTTCGTGAACTCGCCCGAAATTGGGCCGATCCCCTCTCACTCCTCGTCAATGCGGCCGCGATCGCCCCACGCTCTCGTACGGAATCGTCCGACGGAATCGAGCTCCAATGGGCGGTCAATGTCCTGAGTTACTTCCGGCTCGTCGAACTCTTTCGAGAAGCCCTCGCGGCCGCCGCGCCGAGCCGCGTCGTCAACGTCGCCAGTTATTGGGCCGGCGACCTCGATATCGATGATGTCGAATTCCGCCGCCGGCGCTACTCCAACGGAACCGCCTATCGCCAGTCGAAGCAGGCCAACCGAATGCTCACCGTCACTCACGCCGAAGCCCTTTCCTCAACAGGGATCACGATCAATTCCTGCCATCCGGGTGATGTCAACTCGCGTTTGAGCAACGATCTGGGTTTTGGAGGACACGAGACGCCGGAGCAGGGAGCGCGGACTCCCCTCTTTCTCGCCCTCTCTTCCGAGGTGGAGGGAATCACCGGGCGCTACTTCTCCAATTGCCGCGAGGCTTTTTGTCCCTTTTCCCGCGACCGCTCCGCTCTCCGGCGCCTTCACGAACTCTGCCTTCGCTATGGATGAAACCGCGAGCCCGGAGTTTCCTTCGTCTTCCGAACCGAAAACCGACTCGAGGCAAAGCCTGCCTCCACGCTACTCTCTTCTTCACGAGATCGCCAACGCCATCACCCATGGACTCGGCCTCCTCCTTGGCATCGCCGGCACCGTCCTTCTTGTTGTCCGAGCCTCACGCTCCGGTGATCCGTGGAGTATCGTAAGCGGAAGCGTCTTCGGTGCCTCTCTCATCCTTCTCTATGCCGCCTCCACCCTCTACCACAGTCTTCCCGGACCGCGCGTGACACGCATCTTCCGCATCCTCGACCATTCCGCCATCTATCTCCTTATCGCCGGCACCTATACACCTGTCCTGCTCGTCTCGATCCGTTCCAACGCCGCGCTCGCCTGGTCGCTCTTTGGAGTCGTTTGGGCTCTGGCGCTTATCGGCATCCTTTTTAAGGCGATTGCAATCGATCGCTATGAGAAGACCGCTGTCCTCGTCTATATCGTTATGGGGTGGCTCTGCCTTCTTGGAATCGGTGAGATCAAGGCGGCAGTCGGGACAACGGGGATCGCACTGCTTTTCGCCGGAGGGGTATCCTATACCGTCGGAGTCGTTTTCTATGACAACCCGCGCGTCCCGCTTTCCCACGCTCTGTGGCACCTCTTCGTTCTTGCCGGAAGCATCCTTCACTTTCTCGCGGTTTTTCTCTATGTAATACCTCCCCCGGCCCACTGATACAGTTCAATACTTGAAGACCGGATTCCCCATCTGTGAAAGGATAATTGTTCCGGAAACCGGGGTTTTTTCGTCAGCGTTTCAGGATGCGGTCGAGGCGGGGGCGGGAGATGCCCAGGCGCCGCGCTCTGGGAAACAAAGGAGTCATGTACATCGGGCGATTTAAGGACAAAACTTGGCCGAAAGGCGAAACAGGAACCGAAATTCCTTTGTGAATGCCCAAGGCGAGAGATTCCGAGAGAGCCAGATGCGGAAAAACCGCACGTCCGGTTCGAAGAGGGGGCGGAGAGCCGAGAGCGTCACGCCTCCGGCCAGCGTCTACTCTACTGTCTTCCGTGGCTTCCTTACTCCGTCATCCGGACGGCGCCGGGGACGCTATCGGTATGGCATAGCCGGAAGTGCCGATCACCGCGATTACCTTCTCTTCCGTAATCCCGGTTTCTCCGGTCGGCTCCACGCACGCTTCGGCCTTGCCGTAATCGACACGCGCCGATTCCACTCCGGGCATCTCCCTCAATGCTTCCTCGATTCGCCGCGCGCACGCGGGGCAAGTCATCCCTTCGATCGCAAAACAGAGCCGGGACGCCGGTGTCGCCGGCGATTCCGGTTGGGACGTTGGCAGCGAGATTCCGGAGGAAAGAGGCGGGCTCAGCATAGGAATAAACACCAAAAGATACGGCGCGGCGGCAAAAAGGACAACCAGCCCGAAAATACCCCACGTCAACGACCTCTCTCGAGACAGTTTCTCTGGTCCACACTCTCCCTTCGTCCCGGAACACGCCCGCGCGGAGAACCGGCGGGGCCGATAAAGAACGAAGAGACGCCAGCCCACGATTCCGAAGGCCACTACCAGCAGGTAGGGCCGCCACGGAGCAAAGAAAGCCGAGACCGCGCCGGCGGCCGCTCCGAAGCCGAGCGCGACCAGGACGAACGGTCCCACACAGCACAGCGAAGCTCCCAAAGCCGCCAGCAAGGAGGCGGAATCGGCCAGGCGTTCCTTCTTCATCTTTCCCTCTCCTTTCCGCTCCGGGAGCCGTCGAGAGCCTCGAGGACCGGGCACGGTACCGTCGGTCGGCGTTCCCGGCAGGCCCGCGCCAGTTTCTCGAACGTTCGTTTTATCGGCCTCAAAAGCCGGAGTTTCTCATCGATCTCCGCAATCTTCGCTTCCGCCTTCTTTCGAACCTCTCCGCAACGTTTCTTTCCCGAAACGCCCCGCAGTCCCAACAACTCCCGGATTTCACGAAGCGAAAACCCTAGGACCTGCGCCTTCTTCACGAAGTGGAGACGCCGCACGGCGTCGAGCGGATAGCGACGGTATCCGGAGGAGGACCGCGGCGGGGGTGGCAGCAGATCGTTCCGTTCATAATACCGCCACGTTTCGACGGACACCCATGCCGCGCACGCCACGCCTCCGCTCGACAACCACTCTTCCTTATGGCCCAACCCCGATTTCCGCTTTCTTTCCTTGTTCATAATCGCATTCTAAACCCCGTACCTTGGTACAGAGTCAAGAGGGAGAACGAAAGATTTTGGAAAAGCACACGTACATGGGCCACCCGTGGTGGGAGCAGCCGGCGGTCTCACGGCCGGGTTTGGCGCAACGAATGGAGGCCGAAGGGCCACTTCCTCGTTCC
>RFFU01000060.1 GCA_003697085.1 Candidatus Hydrogenedentota bacterium | reverse complement strand
GTCGTGTCTCCGGATGCCGGAGGGGTCGAGCGCGCGCGAGGGTTCGCCCGCCGCCTCGGGGGATTACCGCTGGCCATTATCGACAAACGTCGGCCGCGGCCGAATGTCGCCGAAGTCTTCCATATTATCGGCGAGGTCGAGGGGAGAAATGCCATCATCGTCGATGATATGATCGACACCGCCGGAACGCTCGGACTCGTCGCCGAGGCTTTGAAGCGGGAGGGAGCCGAATCCGTCCGCGCGGTCGTGACTCACCCCGTCCTTTCCGGTCCGGCTCGGAGTCGGTTGGCGGAATCCTCCATTAGCGAGGTGATCGTGACGAACACGGTTCCTCTGGAAGGAGGCCCGGCGGCGGATAAAATCACGCAGCTCAGCGTGGCTGCCCTTTTGGGCGAGGCAATCAGAAGAATTCATTTCGGTGAATCGGTCAGTTCGCTCTTCTTGGAATAGAGCGCGGAGCGGTTCACACCGAGGAAGGAGAGAAGAATGGAACGAATGGTGTTGGAAGCACGCAGACGAACAAGTCGCGGCTCACGTGCGGCTCGCAGGTTTCGGCGTCAAGGGTTGGTTCCCTCGGTGCTCTACGGGCACGGGGACCCTGAACCGCTCCTGCTTGATGCCAAGGAAGTGGAGCGACTTTTGGGGAAGAGCGCGGGGGAAACACCGCTTGTCGATGTGAAGGTGGAAGATCGCGCTCCGGAAACCGCCCTCGTTCGCGATGTCCAGCACCATCCGGTGAGCCGGAAGGTGCAGCACGTCGATCTGCTGCGGGTCGAAATGACGGAGAAACTCGACACGACGCTACCGGTCCTGCTGGAAGGAGAGAGTCCGGCGGTGAAACTCGGCGGCATTCTGATGCATATGAATGAAGAGATCGAGGTGCGCGCGTTGCCGAAGGATCTCCCCGACGCCATCCGTCTCGATCTCGGCCGGCTGGAGAAGATCGGAGACGCGATTCACGTATCGGACCTCGAGATTCCCGACGGGGTCGAGGTGATTACACCGGGGCGGATTACCATTGTGACCGTGCAGGCGCCTTCTGTAGCGGAGAAGGAGGAGGGCAAGGCCGAGGGGGAGGAAGAAAAGCCGACCGCCGCCGAACCCGAAGTGATCGGGAAGGAAGAGGAAGGCTCTTCCTCCTGAAAACGGCTCCGGGAGGAGGTGGCGAGATCGAAACCCGCGCCTTTACGGGAAGTACGGTTTTATGACCGACGCCCTGGAGCAGGATCCGCGGGTTGTTCTAGTTGCCGGACTGGGGAATCCCGGTTCGGCATATCGAGGAACCTTCCATAACGTCGGAAGAGAAACGGTCCAGGAGTTTATTCGCAAGGCCGGCGGTACGTTTGACGAGCAAAAGGATGCGCTTGTGGCGGAACGCAATGGAGTCTTTTTTCTTCTTCCGCAAAGATTTATGAATCGTTCCGGACCGGTTCTCGCGCGTTTCGCGGCGCTGGAGGGGATCGCGCCGGAGGAAATCCTCGTCGTCGTCGATGATCTTTATCTTCCGACGGGACGGATTCGGGTTCGAAAACGAGGCGGAACGGCGGGGCACAACGGATTGAAATCGATCGAGGAGGCCTTGGGCTCACGGGATTATCCCCGCCTGCGTATCGGAATCGGCCCGGATCCTGGAGGAGATCGAAGAACGGATTATGTTCTCTCGCGCCCGCGGCCCGAGGTACAGGTGGACCTTCTTTCTGGAATCGCGAAGGCCCAGGCCGCGATCGATACTATTTTGCGCTACGGTGTCACGAGGGCGATGGAGGTCTTCAATGCCGGATGAAATTGCGGAAAGTTTGATCGAGGAAGAGAAATACGAAGAAGCGGCGGCCCGACTCGAAAGTCTTTTGGAAGATCACGAAGACCCCGGATTGCGTCTCCGCCTTGCCACCTGCTGTTTCCGCGCCGGAAAACTCGGGGATGCTCTCGCCAACGCGCGCAGGAGCGCCGAACAGGAATCGGAACATCGGGCGGACGCGGTGATGTTGGTGGCCTTCTGTCTGCGAAGTCTCAAACGCTACCGCGAGGCCGCGAAGACCTATTTGGCTTACGCCGAGGAGTACGGGAGGGAAGAGCGCGAACGCGCGAGATTGGCTCGTTTTTCCGCCGCCCTCTGCCTCGAGGAACTCGACGACTGGAGCGGTGCCGCCAAACTCTACCGTGAGATCGACGATGATGAATCGCTCTTCCGCCTCGGAATCTGCCTCGAAAAATCGGGAAAGCCTGAAGAAGCCTACGAGGTTTTCGAAAGATTTCTCCAGAGGTTCACGGATAGCCCCGAACGGCTCAAGGTTCGATTTCGCTTGGGGGCGTTGCGTCTGCGCCAGGGACGTTTCGAGGAGGCCATCTCTCATCTCGAGGAGGCCGTTCGTTTGGGAGAAGGGACGTTTTTGGGTGAGATGGCCGAGCAACTCCTGACCCGCGCCCGCGCCAAGAGCATCGATACGACAAGAAAACTTCAGAGGTATCAGTAGAACCCGAAGAGTTTTCTCTCCGGCGTCAGTTTCCGCGCGCAACTGCCAAACTGCAGGAAAGACACCTTATGAGAGGTTGGAGCAAGAGGCGGGGAATGCAGTGGAACGGAGAAGGGGGAAGATAGAGATCGGCGTAATCCGGGACGGCCGCCATCAGTTGTTGAAAGTAAAACTTTTCGAAAGGATTGAGTTCCTTCTTCCAGGCTTCAACGGAACGTGCCGAGACCTCTCCGCGCCCCGCGCTCGTGGCTGTGCCGGTCGTGACGGGAATACCGAATTTTGTTGGAACCGTTAAAATTTCATCGTAATCACTTTCCAAAAATTGAGCGATGGATCTCATTGTCGTTTCCGTATTCAAAACGCAATCTTCGTATTTCACGACATGGATATCGTTTTCAAAGCCAGAGTGTCTTATTCGAAAGAATTTTTCAGGAAAAAAGATCGTTTTTCCCGCGTTAAGAGCGAAAAGAAATCTCCGTAAGTTCCATCGGGACATATATTTCCCTTTCTGTTTCTGGAAACTTCTGAGGGCGGAATTGAATGTGCCCCGGAGATCCCGAGCGATAAAGAGACATTTTGCCTTTGGAAAATCGCGTTTCAAAAGATCGAAATTAAAAAATCCAGGATCCTTGAAGAGGCACATCCTTGCCTTTCCTCGAATTTCGGGATCGAGGGAAGAGTATAACCCCTGAAAAACCGCCCGAATAAGGATCGTACATTCCGACGCGGATCCGAGGTTTCGGAGAAAGGAGTCATAAAACTCGTCACGAAAAAGATCGAAATTCATCTTCTCCCAGGGATTTTGTTCTTGAGAAAAGATCTTTGCGCGTTCAATGACGTCGGAGATCCGGCCATTCTCGAGTCGGTCAATCAGAGGCTTCAGAATTTCCCGATCAATAGCGCGGCTGTAACGAGAACGCTTCCCTTCCACGAGAGAACGAAACTCTGGTTTCAATGTCATCACGTAGGACTGTTCGCATAACCAATCGGCCAACATATGAAACGCATCTTCATATTTTCGAAACATCAGTACTCTGAAATAGGGTTCTCCCGGATAGAGCAGATAATTCGGATGACCGTCGAGAAGATCCATCAAGAGAGATGTGCCGCTTTTGGGAATCCCCGTCAAAACAACGAGGTTATCGAGCAGTTCCAAGAATATCTCCGATACAAAGGGACCTGGGACAGGGGAAGAGGAAAGAACCCCTTCCTGGCCAAACGGTCAACGAATTTCTCGCCGTTCTTGACAACAGTCCACGGCGGGAACCGCTGAAGCCGGCGGAAAGGCAAAAGGAAAAAAGGGGGGAGAAGAGGCCCCCTTCTCCCCGCCGGAGGATTGTTCTTTCAAAAGAGCGGGTTCAGTCTTTTCGAAACTTCTGGATCGCGTCCTCGATGGCCCGGGCCGCGATGTCGCGACAGCCCAATCCGAAGGCCAGGGCCGCCGCCACGGCGACCGTCCCAATCAAGAAGGCGAACGTAAGATTGACGATGTCATCCGCGATACCGGTTTGGCGCAAAGCCATTGCCGAGGCGAAGACGATGATCGCAATTCGCGCGACCTGCGCCGTGACCGGAGCCAGCGGCCCCGCGGCTCCCGAAACGATCGTGTGCGCCACCTTCGAGAGGTAGATTCCCACGGCCAGGACGACGACCGCCAGCGCCACCTTTCCGGCAAAGGTGATGAACTGCGCCAAAAGGTACGCGACAATGCTGAAGCCCAGGATCTGAGCCGCCTCGATCGCGGCGAAGAGAAGGATTCCAACGACGACGAGGTACCCCACGACGTCGGAGGGTGTTTTGCCCTTCTCCTGGGAAGCCTCGCCAAGCCCAAGCAATTTCAGGATGTTGTTGAAGCCGATTCCGGCCAAGAGAGTCGTGACGAGTTCGCCAACGAGGCGCGCGACGAAATAAGAGATGATCAAGACGAGCGCGGCGCCGAAGAGCTTCGGAACGGCCCTCAAAAGCATCTCCAACATCCGCGTGGCCGGCTCGGAGATCGCGGTTATCTGGAGAGCGTTGAGAGCCGCGATGATCACCGGAATCAATATCAGGGTATAGACCAGAATACCGACGATCTCAGAGAGGGGTTTGGCGCCCGTCTTACCAAGCCCGAGTTTCTCGGCGGTGGTGTCGAGGCCCGAGGTGGAAAGAAGATTGGCGCAGATCTGGCGCACGAGTTTCGCGATGAACCAGCCGATGACGAGAATGACTCCGGCTCCGAAGATGTTCGGAAGAATTCCGATCGCTTTGTCCACCATGCTCTGGACGGGCCCCAAGAGTCCATTCATCTGGAGGGAATCGAGGATGGCCGGGAGGAAGAGGAGGAGGACGAGGGAATAGACGATCTTACCGAGCGAGACAGTATGCTTTCGCGCGTCTTCCTCGCTCACTCCCGTCTTCTTGAGCAAAATCTCGTCGATCTTCGTCGCCTGAAGGCCGGTTGTTACGCCCCAACGAGCCAAACTGGCGATTATGAGCGCAACGAGGAAGATGATCGCGGCGCCGATCAGGCGCGGGAGATACTGAAGCACCGTCCCGAGGAATCGGTTGAGCGGATCGGTGATCGCTTCCAGACCCAAAGCGTCGAAGAAGGTGACGAGCGTGAAGAGCATAACGATCCAGAAGACGAGTTCTCCAATGGTGCGCGTCGCATCGAAGGGCATCTCCGCTTCGCCGCCGACGGCCGAGGCGAGCCGCTTGTTCAATCCCGTCTTGCCAACAACGAAGTTGGCGGTGCTCTGGAGGAATTTCGCGATAATGTAGCCGATAATAAGGATAGCGATGGCCGAAATCAGTTTGAAGATGATCGGGATGACCGTCGCGCGAATGGAATCGATTTGAGCGCGGGGATTCAGCTGCGGCGGAGGGGCGACATTCTGCACTTGCACGGGAGCCGGCGCGGTTGCTTCGACCGGTTCGGCGGCGGCCGGTTCCGATGCTGTCGCTTCTGTCGCCGCCGGTGCTGCGGCTTCCGCCGTTGCCGGCGCGCTCGAGGGTTCTTCGCCGGTCGGTTCCGCCACGGCGATCCCCGCAAGATTCCCCAACAAGACCAACGACACGGCCAACGCCGTGAAGACCCTCAAACCTTTCCTCATCTCCAAACCTCCTCGAGTTTTTGCAAACTTCTTGAATTGAAAAATTAACGCCTTTGTCCCTTTTTGTCCAAAGAGAAATTCAAGGGAAAATTCTTGCCTGTGAATAACGAACCACGGAAGACACGGGAGGGGAGAAAGTCAAAAGTCAAAAGGAAAAAGGCAAAAGCGAAAAGGCAAAAGGAAGAAGGCAAAAGGCAAAAGGAAACGGAAGGTTTGGAGCGTAGGCCCTCTTGTCTGCGGATTGCCGATCCGCTCGTGGTGTCATTCCGAGGCGGGCGCAGCCCGACGAGAAATCCCCCAAGATTGCTGACAACCGCTTCGTTCTCCCTCGTCCCTCGGGGGAGAGGGTTGGGGTGAGGGGGGCGTATTGGCACCACGGCGGGATACCGCGTGAAGGGGATTCCTCGCGGAGCCTGTCCCGAGCGAATGCGAGGGGCTCGGAATGACAACGCGGACGCCAATCCGCCCCGCAGGTTGGAGAACCTGCGCCCCATTTTCGCAGGGCAGATGCCTGCGTTCCCAGGTTGCCAAATCTGTGCTCCATTTTCGCCGTATCGTGGAGGAACACACGAAAAAAGGGAGGGAAAGGGCAAGGGCAAGCGATGGGACGCAGCAGGTCCTCCCATCAGTGCTCCCGGAACCGTGCCGATAGGATTCAGGGGACGAGGGGGCGGAGCCCGAGCGAGCGGATGCGGCCGTCGATCTGCTTCGCTGTCGGTTCCCAGACACTGAACGGCAGGTTCGGGTCACCGCTCGATTCAAAAACGCCGACGATCTTGTCTCCGTCATGAAGGACGGCCTGGATGTACAAAACTCCGTCGGCCACCTGACAGGAACCGTCGATCAGGAAACGACCTCGCCGGTGGTAAAGACCTTGTTTCTTGAAATGCTTTCGGAAGACCTCGGGGCTGGCCTCCGCGATCCACTCGAAGGCTTCAGGCCCGCCGCGCCAGGTGAAGGTTCCGGAACGAAGGGCGGGAATGGTCCTCTTGATTTTTCTTGCTGGTGTCGTCGGTGAAGCGCTCGAAGATCGAGCCGAGGGAAAGGCCGTCGGCGAGGTCGTCGCCTTCTTCGGCGGGACCGGGCCCACCGGGAATCGGCGGTCCTCCCGAGCCGCCGCTCCGAACTCGACTCCCAGCGCGAAACGGTGATTGTTCCCGAGCAGTTCGAAGGGGGTATAGGCGTAATCGAGCGAGACGTCGGCGATGTGAATGCCCAGCCCCGCCGTGTATCCCTTGAAATCGCTGTTGTTGTTGTCGAATCGGTATCCGGCGCGTAAAGCCAAGGCCTTTACCGGCGTGAATTCCGCACCGAAATTGAGAATCGGGGAGTTGTCGATCGGGAAGTTGGCGTCGAGCGCGAGTTTGAGGCGGTTCTTGACGAAACTTCCGGCGGCGGAGAGTTTGAGGTTCAAGGGGAGATCGTCCGCTTCCTCCCGGAATTTCGAGAGAAACCCGAGATTCTGGAGTGTTACGCCGAAACGGTAATTCCGACCCGTCGGCTGGTAGATCAGTCCGGCGTCGTAGGCGAGTCCGTTGGATGTTTCCTCGTCGATTCGCAGGTGAAGGAATTTCAGAGACATTCCCCATTCGAAGCGGCGATTGAGGAAGTGGAAGTCGTCACCGTAGGACAGCGTCAAAGCCTGATCCTGCGCATCGAACTGCCCGGCCTTGGCGAACGGGCTGGCCGCTCCGACCTCCTGCAATACCGTTCGCTCGATCTCCCCGAAATCCACGAGGGTATAATTGAGGGCCAGGGTCCCCAGGGAATGAGGGAACGGATGGGCGTAGAAGACCGAATTCAATTTGATGTCGGCCACCAATCGCGCGTGCACGAATTCCGCCTGTTTTCGCGGGAGATAACTCAACCCGGCCGGATTCGAAAAGATGGCGCCGACGTCCTCGCCCAGCGCCCCGTAGGCCCCCCCCAGCGCGGCCAAACGTGGTGAAACGCCGATCTTGAGAAACGCTGCGCCGGTGGTTCCGACATTGGGACGTCCGAGCGCGTGAACAGGAGAAAGGAAACCAAAGAGCCACGGAGACACGGAGAGAAAGAGAAGAAGAAAGGGAAAAATGAAGAAATGACCGCTGGGAAGTGCTGGCAGCAGTCTCCGAGTCTCCTGCTGTAGGCGCGGGTAGGAAACTCTCCGGGACGAAATCCTTCGCCACGAATGATTCGTTTCTTGATCTGCTTTCGCCAAAACATATCCCTTCCTCTGTGTCTCTGTGTCTCTGTGGCTGTTCTGAATCATTTGATCACCGCGATCTTGCCGATCTTGACCTGGCCGTTCGCTCGGATCCAGAAGATGTAGATCCCCGACGCGACCTTCCTGCCGAAGTCGTTCCGCGCATCCCACTTCGCGATCAAATGTGTCCCATTCGATTCGAATTCATTGGGATCGTTCGGGTCGAGAGTCCTGACACGCTCGCCGGCGACATTGAAGATTTCGATCCGTTCGGTCGAGTTCGGAATGAACGCGAAGGTGACGTGCGCGGGAGCGGGATGCCCTTTCGCGTAGTAATCGGCTTCATTGAAGGGATTGGGATAGACAACGAGGTTGTCCAGGTTGTTGATGACGCCGGCTCCGACGAGAACGTTCCAAATCGAGAATTCACTCGTAATCACCACGACGCGGTCGTTCGGTTCCTCCACCCACTGGGTCTTCTGCGCGTTCGGCTCCGCCCATTTCAATTGTCCCTCGTCGAGTTTGCGGATCAAAAGTGTCTTTTCCTTGCCCAGGCTCGGCCCCTCAAGTGTTACGCCGTCCGAAGTCGTCAAGTACGGAATTTCGAAGCGGACATCGATTCCCGAGAGGTAGGAATCGGGGGCGGGGGAGCCGTCGGGGAGCACCACATCCACATATCGCAGCGGAGCCAGCGTATCGGAATAGATGAAATCGGAAACGAGACGCAGATTCGGATCGAAGAAAACGGCCGCGTTCGCCTTGTTGATCATCGCCAGTTTTTCAGCCAGAGCCGTGTCGTTGAAGTGAGCAATCTCGTAAAGGCTGTTGTAATCGAGAATGCGGATCAGGAAAAAGGTGTCTCCCGCATGGACGGCCTTCCATTGGGAGAGCGAGAGTTCGATGATTGTGCGGCCGACTTCGTTCTGCTGGACGGCGATGATCGAGTCCCCGGAAGCGTTGACGGAGAGGAGGGCGAGGTTCGAGAGCGCGGTTTCTCCCGTCAAGCCGACGGCCTCGACGATCGCGAAGTAATCGCCGGCCGGAACGGTCGTCGTTTCGAATACGGTGGCGTTCCATGGCGTCGTGCCGGCCAATGTCGAGGGATCAGCGGCGGAGACGGCGTTCGAATCGGCTCCGAGGTAGATGTTGTAGTGATCGACGAGCGCGGGATTCTGCGCCGGATACTCGAAGAAGATGAAGCCGGTCGAATCGAAGGCGAGCGCGGTGGCGCTGCGGGGCGGCAGAAGAGCCGGAGGGAAGGGAGTCGAGACGGCCAAGGCCCCGGTCGTACCGACGTTGAAGTCCGGCGCGTTCCACTCGTTGTTTTCGGTATCTCCGTCGAGTTTGTTAAGTGTGTCGAGAGCGGGGTCGTTCGTTCCGTTTCCGGAGGAAAAGACCTCGGTCCAAATCCGCGTCGGGGATCCGATGTCGGCGGCGGGCACCGCCAATTCGATGTAGGAACGACTGTTGTTCGTCGAGACGGCGAAATTGTCGAGCGCGGCGGCCCACTGCCAATCCGAGCCGTTCCACTTCCAAATCTCCGCCTTGTTCGCCGGATCGCTTCTGTTCGTGCTCTGGATGATGACGGCGTATTCCGGTTTGTTGTTCGGAAAGCCGATCTTCTTCGCCAGTGTTCCCAACGAACCGGACTTGAAGTCCGGCGCCCCCTGCGTCGAGTCGCCGGTCGTGTCGATCAGGATGTTGTAATATCCCCAAGCCGTGTTGAAGATGTCCGCGTTGATCTCGATTCCGAAGTAGAAGTTATCGGCGTCGCGCGTTACCCAAAGATGCGTCAGATCCAGGTTCGTGTAATTGGATTGGTCGGCCGCGGGGTCCTCCGCGATGAAGGGGCCGTACATCGAATCGATCGTACCATCGACTTGCACGGCCATCT
>RFFU01000059.1 GCA_003697085.1 Candidatus Hydrogenedentota bacterium | reverse complement strand
TCACGGCGACGCAGTTACATTTGGTTACAGGCCGGAGAGTGTCTGCCTGAAGAGGACTTTCACCTCTCTGACCATGTACGCTCATGGGCGCACGGGCGCGGGCATCCTTGCCCGCAAAAACGTGGGGAGCGTGTTTCCGGCACCGCGATCGGCAGGCAAGATGCCTGGGCTACGTTCATCGCCCCCTTTTGATACAGCCCCGAACAGGCGTGGGGGGAATACCGGCAGCCTGAGGAGAACCAGTGTCTGAGTCAGCCCCTTAAGCTCCCGGCATTGCCGCTAGCCTTGCGCTACGCCGAGGGCATTTTTCGCCGAGGACGAAGAAGATGCTGCTTTGTAGCCGGCTTTATGTGTAGCGGATCGGTGAAATCTGATCTAGTTCGATCGACCGACTTCCTCGGGCTCCGGTTCTTCACGAAGTTCGCGGAAACGGATCTCATCCCCCTCAGCGGTTACCAGAATGCGGCGAATCGAACCGCGCTTGAGTAATTCCTCGGCGAGACCGTCCTCGATCTTCTTCTGGATCACACGGCGGAGGGGCCTTGCCCCCATCTTGGGATCGTATCCCTCGCGCGCCACGAGTTGAATCGCGGAGTCGTCCACGACGACCTCAATCCCACGGTCCTGCTTCAGCCGCTCGACCAAACGATTGACCATCAGCACGGCGATGGCTCCGATGTCGTCGCGGGTCAACGGACGAAAGACGATTGTTTCATCGAGGCGATTGAGAAACTCGGGCGAGAAGATCCGTTTGACCTCCTCCATGATTTTGGCCCGAATTTCTTCGTAGGTCGTTTCCTCATCTCCGCGCGAGAACCCGACGCCGTGTCCACGGGCGATATCACGCGCGCCGCTGTTGGAGGTCAGGATGATAACGGTATTCCGAAAATCGACGGTATGACCGAGGGAATCGCTGAGGCGGCCGTCATCGAGGACTTGGAGCAGGGTGTGGAAGACCTCCGGATGAGCCTTTTCTACTTCGTCAAAGAGGACGACGGAATACGGCCGCCGACGGACCGCCTCCGTCAAGACGCCTCCCTCGTCGTAACCGACATATCCCGGCGGGGCGCCGATGAGTCGCGAAACGGAATGCCTCTCCATAAACTCGCTCATATCGATTCGGATCAGCGAATCCTCGTCTCCGAAGAGGAATTCCGCCAGAGCCCGCGCCAGTTCCGTCTTTCCGACGCCGGTGGGACCGAGGAAGAGGAAGGAGCCGGTGGGGCGCTTCGGATCCTTGAGCCCGGTTCGGCCTCGTCGAATCGCGCGGGCGACCACATGCACGGCTTCCTTCTGATTGATGAATCGCCGGGCGATCTCTTCCTCCATTCTCAAAAGACGCTCCGATTCATCTTCCTGCAGTCGCGTTACGTCGATTCCCGTCCAGCGAGCCACGACTTCATAGATATCCTCGGCGGTCACATGCGGTTTTTCCTCCGGAGACTGATTTTCGCGAAGGGCGCGGATCTCATCGGCGATTTTATCTTCATCGACCTTGATGGCCGCGCACTTTTCGTACTCTTCCGCTTCCGCGGCCTCGGCCTTCTTCCGAGACAGTTCCTCCAATTGCTCCTGCAGTTCCCGAATTCGCGGGTCTTCCGAGACGGCGCTCAGTTTCACGACGGAACCGGCTTCATCGAGAAGATCGATCGCCTTGTCCGGAAGGAAGCGATCCGAGATATAGCGCGCGGAACAGCGAGCGCACGCCTCGAGCGCCTCCTCGGTATAGATCACCCCGTGATGAGCGGCGTATCGTTCGTGGAGGCCTTTGAGAATATCGATGGTTTCATCGACGGTGGGTTCCTCGACCATCACCATCTGAAAGCGGCGTTCCAGCGCGGAGTCGGCTTCGACGTATTTTCTATATTCCTCGAGCGTGGTGGCTCCGATACACTGGATCTCACCGCGCGCCAGGGGAGGTTTGAGGATATTGGCGGCGTCGAGGGACCCCTCCGCGCTTCCGGCTCCCACGAGCAGATGAACCTCGTCAATGAAAAGAATGATGTTTTTCACGACGCTGATCTCCTTGAGAATGCGTTTCAGGCGTTCCTCAAACTCGCCCCGATACTTCGTCCCAGCGACGATGGCCCCGAGATCGAGGGTCATAATGCGTTTTTTCTTGAGAACGTCGGGGACTTGGTTCTTGACGATCAACTGTGCCAGACCCTCGACAACGGCCGTCTTGCCGACACCGGGATCGCCGATGAGTACGGGGTTGTTTTTCGTCCGCCTGGCGAGAATCTGAATCACGCGCTCGATCTCACTCTCTCTTCCGATGACGGGGTCGAGTTCCCCCTTCCGCGCCAAGTCAGTGAGGTCTCGGCTGAAACTGTCGGTCGCCGGAGTCCGGGACTTTCTCTTTTGGCCCTGCGCGGCGGAGGCGGCGGGAGAATGAGCCGGAATTCCACCGGGGGGAATCCCCATAATTGAGGCAACGGCCGCCCGCAATTGTTCCACATCGATTCGGTGGGAAAGGAGGATTTGGGCCGCTCCGCCCTCTTCTTCGGCGACAAGGCCGAGGAGGATGTGTTCACTTCCGATGTAGTTCTGGTTGGCGCTCCGCGCCTCCCGCTCCGCAATGTCCAAGACCGCCCGGGCTCGCGGCGAATACGGCAGGTCGCCTTCCTGCCGGACATTGGAACCGGTCGAAAGGTTCTCTTCTACTTCGACAAGCAGAGCGGAAGGATCGATTCCGACCCGCTTCAAAGCCTCGATCCCGACTCCGCCCCCCTCCCGCAATATCCCAAGAAGAATGTGTTCCGTGCCGATGTAATCCCAGTTGAGGCTTCGCGCGGCCGCCGCCGCCAATTCGAGGACACGCTTCGCTCGTTCCGTCAGTGGTAATCTCATAGTGAAAGTGAGCATAACAGAAATCGTTTTGGAGGGAAAGATGTCAATTTCGTGTTTGCGCAACTTGTTCCGGAGAAGAATCTCCGTCGGAACGGAGTTTTTCGAGGCGGTCCAGGAGTTCGAGGAAACAGGGGATATCAAAGGTACAGAGAAGCAGAGCGACGAATTGAAGCGTAACACAGACGGCTTCGATCTCAAAGAAGCCCTTTCGATTTTCGACACGGGCGATTGCGGGAAGTCCCAGCAAAGAGAGCGAGGCCAGAATCCAACGGCCCCGGGCCCGCCGCTTCCGAAAACGCAGCCGAATCTGATCCACGATCCGAAGAACGAAGAAGACACACAGAAAATCGATTATCGTCCAGGCCAATCCTTGAAGTCGAGCCGTGGTAAAGAGGAGATCAAAAGCAGCGATCAGGCGGGGATCCGACATAGCAATTCCGTCGCCGTTTTGGAAGCCTTGAAGAGCGCGTAGGCGATGGCGCTTTCGATCAGTAACCAGGCGAACCCGGCGACGCGAACGAACGAATAGGAGAGGAGGATGACGATTTCCGGTCGGCGCGGCGTCGCTCCGACGGCGTACTCGAAGGCCACGGTAAAAAGAGCGAAAAGGAAACCCGTGGTAAGAAAAAGGTGATCGGGAGGAGGGGGCGTGGTGTGAGAAAGAAAACGCGTCCGAGCGGCGTATGTGACGCGGAGGATTCCGCGAAACATTGACAGTTCGAGAAGAACCCAGACGAGACAGATTAGGTTCCAGGCAAGGCGCGGGCCGAAGGGAGAGCCCCAGAGAAAGGAATAGAGAGCGGGGCCGCGGAGGATTTGAAAGAAGCCGAGGAAAAAAAGGAAGGTGGTTGACGCGTAAGTCCCTCGAACGGAGCCTCCTGTCAGGCGGGATTCGAACCAGGCGAGGAGGAAGACGATAAGCGTCTCGGCGACGAGCCAGACGGCTGCGGGAACGGCTGAAAAGAGCGGCATCATACAGCGCTTTTTACCACCGGCTTCTCGAAGTGTCGACAAGGGAAAGGAGGTTCTGGTGCTCTCTTTTTCCAGACGATTTCGCGGCGAACGGTGTTTCCATCGAAAGATCCTCGTTCCGGACTCCTGTAAGCTGCATACGAGAAAACCACAGAGGGCACAAAGGACACGGAGAAGTCACAGAGAAGGAAGGAGAGCATAGACCGGCGAACGTCGTCTTCTGAAAGCGTAAAACGTGAAGGGAGGCCTTTCCGAGTACGGAAGAAAGGAAAAGAAGAAAGCGAATGCGTAAAATCCACGGGCTTTTTCCGGTCTCTTCCTTTTTCCATTTCATTCTCTGTGATCTCTGGTGCCTCTGTGGTGTATCCTTCTTTCCGGAACCTGCGGAACTCCGGTTCGTTTTGGTTGTTTTTCCTTCGTGAAGGAATAGAATCGATCGCGATGGAGAGTGGAACAGAGCGAGTGAGGGTTCGGCGGAAGATCCGCATCGTCGATCCCGCGATTCAGTGGCGGATCTTCTGGTCGGTCATCGTCGGATGTGGATTTCTCTTTGTGGTCTTCGCGGGGCTGATTCTGCGGCTTTTGATGACGATCAAGTTCGTCTTGGCCTTTGTTCCGCCGGAGGAATTGAAACCCGTTTTAGATCAAGCGGTCGAAGCGACGGCGTTCACGGTGATGGTGAGCCTCCTGACGATGGCCGTCGCCGGTTTTTATGCTCTGGCCTTGAGTCACAGGATCGCGGGGCCGCTCTATCGCATCAAGAGTGACGTGGATCGAATGTTGGAGGACGGGCGGTTGCAGGGGATCCGGACCCGGCGGGGGGATCTCGTGGATCCGCTCGTCTTCTCACTGAATCGCCTTATTTCCCGCTGTCAGATCATCGAGCCTGAGGTGGAGGAGGAAGAAGCCGGAAAGAGAGAAGAGGGCGAGACCGGTGCGTGATTTGATTCGTGGGACGAAGGAGCGAGAAGGCCGTGGCCAGGGAATGGTGGAATACGGATTAATCCTGGGGCTTATCGCCGTGATGATCTTGGCGTTTGCAATGTACATTCTTCCTGATGTGCGAAAGTTGTACCAAGATGCTCTGACTCCCGAGACGGTTTCGGAGAGTTCGGCGTCGCTTTCCGCCGGGGTCTACTGATCTTCACGGAGTGAAAGGGCGGAGGTATAGCGAAAAAAGGCCGCAGTTTGCCGGGCCCCCTGAAAGTGCGGGGGCGCATCCGGAACTCACGGTTTTTCGGAAGATGGATCCGATCAAGAGGAGACGTCTTTCTTTTCCTCCAAGCGCTGTTTGTATTTGCGGAGGGTGTTCCGGGAAAGCCCGAGCCGTCGCGCGGCGGCGGCGAGATTTCCACCTTCCTTTTCGAGCGCCAGTTCCACGAAACGTTCCGTGACAATGTTGAGGATCGCCTCCTGATCGGAAAGGACATTGAAAAGACTTCGAAACGGATCCTCCTCGCCGGATCGCCCCGCCTCGTCGATTTCCAGCGTCTGGATCGTTCCCGTCGAGGAAGTCAGAAGCGTCTGGCGGAGAACGTTTTCGAGTTCGCGGACATTCCCCGGCCAGTCGTAGCGTTCGAGTTGACGAAGCGCCTTGGAGGAGAGTTTCGGCATACGGGACGGGGGGCGTTGAAGTTCGAGCCAGATGCGGCGAACGAGGTGTCGCGCGAGGCGCGGGATGTCTTCTCGGCGCTCCCGCAGGGGCGGAAGGCTGATCGTGGCGGCGGTAAGCCGGTAGAAAAGATCCTGGCGGAATTTTCCTTCGGCCACGGCTTGTTTCAGGTCGCGATGGGTCGCTGCCAGGATACGAACGTCGAGTTTGATCGGGGTGGTGGAGCCGAGGCGGGTGATTTCTTTTTCCTGAAGGACACGAAGGAGTTTCGCCTGAAGAGGCAGCGGCATATCTCCGATCTCGTCCAGAAGGATCGTCCCGCCCTGGCAGGCCTCGAACTTCCCCTCCCTTCGCGCCGTCGCTCCCGTAAAGGCTCCTTTCTCGTAACCGAAGAGTTCCGCTTCCAGAAGTGTCTCCGGAAAAGCGGCGCAGTTGATGGCAAGATAAGGGGCATCCCGCCGGGACGAATGTTGGATGATAGCGCGGGCGACCAGTTCCTTTCCCGTTCCCGATTCCCCGTGGATGAGGACGGTTTCTTGGGTTGGAGCGAGGCGGCCGATGAGTTTGTAAACCTCGGCCATCGCGGGCGACATTCCCACCAATCCCTCCGGCCCGGAATCACTCGTCTCCTCGCCGCTTCCAAGCCCCACGGGCCCTCGTTTGAAACGCGCCACGGAAGCGGCTTCCTCGATCCTTCCGAGAAGAAGCGGCAGATCGAAGGGTTTGGTGATGAAGTCGAAGGCTCCCCGTGCCATCGCCTCCATCGTGGTATGTCCGGTGGCATAGGCCGTGATGATGATGATCGAGGTTCGCGGCGAAATTTTGCGGATGGAATCGATCAAGGCCAGTCCGTCCGTGTCAGGCAATTTCATATCGACAAGCGCGACGTCGGGCCGCACTTCGCGGACCTTTTGAAGTCCCTCCTTGCCGCTGAGCGCGGAGTGGAGCGTGACCTCAGGGGGAAAGACGCGGCGGAAAGAGTAATGGACTCCTTCCTCGTCGTCGATGGCCAGAAGCGTTGTTCGCTTCACGAGGACGCCACCGCCGCGGGCAGCCGGATTCGAAAACGGGCTCCCCCCAACCGCGGACTGTTCCCGGCCTGAATCGTTCCGCCGTGTTCGAGAATGAGTCTTCGTACGGAGAAGAGTCCAACTCCGACTCCGTGTTTCTTCGTCGTCGCCATCGGTTCAAAGATCGGAAAGTCTTCCGGAAGTCCGGGCCCGTCGTCCTCGAAGACGACCTCAATCCCCTGGACGGCTTTTTTCCGGGAGACGGGGCGGAGAGAAACGTGGATGGAGGAGCGGGCGGCGTCGAGGGCGTTATCGAGAAGATTCGAGAAGGCTTGCCATAGGTCGTCCATTCGAGCGCGGACGGGGGGGAGATTTGCGGAGTTGGAGAACGAGATCAAGAGGTTACGAGTGGCGGCCTTGGCGCGGGCGGGGACGAGGACCTGGGAGAGGACGAGATTGAGGTCGACGGTGGTGAAGGGAGCCGCTGTCTCGCCGGCGCGTTGCAACATTCGGGAGATCAACCCGTCCACGCGATCCAATTCCCGGATGATGACATTCCGGTCGTCGTTTCCGAGAAACTCGGGAGGATCGGAGGGCTTGCCCATCACGAGCAATCGGGCGACGGTGATGGGATTGCGGATTTCGTGAGCGAGTTCGGCCGTCATTGCGTTGGCCGTATTGCGGAGTTGGGCGAGCCGAAACCGTTCATCGCTTTCGACGACATTGGAGAAGAGGCGGGCATTCTGGATCGCGGCCGCCGCCAATCCGGCCAACCCGGTCGCGATCGTCAAGGAATCCTCGGGGAATCCGTCGATCACCGGATGGTAGATCGCCAGGGTCCCCAGCGGCTCCGTTCCGACGTGAAGAGGCACGGCGATCATCGAGCGAACGCCTTCACGAACGGCCATCTCCTTGAAGCGGAAGCGACGTTCATGGGCGATATCCGGAACGAGCAATGGTTTTCCGGAGAAGAGGACCTTGCCGAGAACGGAGTTTTTGACGGGGGTCGGGGGATCCTTAGCGTATTTCTTTGAAGCGCCGTGAACCGCGGCTATGACGAGAGAATCGCGCGCGGGATTCAGAAGCCGTACGACGGCCATCCGAGCCCCCAAAAGCGAGGTGGCGGCGGAGGTGACTTCTTCGAGAAGACGGTCGAGGTTGACGATGGAGGAAATCTTACCGGCGATGCGCACCAGGGTTTCGAGCTGTTCGGAACGTTTCCGGAGCCGGTCGTGAATGAGCGCATCGGCGATGACGCGGGAGGACATCGCGGCGAGGGTCTCGAGGGCCTCCTGTTGTTCCTTCGTGAAGGCCTTCTTCCGCGTACTGTCCACGTTGATGACGCCGATGACCGTCTTCTCGATGATCAAGGGAGCGGCCATTTCGGAGCGGATGTTCTTCTTGAGGGGTACGTAACGGCGATCGGTTCGGACATCGTCGACGCGAAGGCTCCGGCCGTGCTTGGCCACCCATCCCGTGATGCCCTCGCCGATTCCCAATCGCGTCGCCTTGACCACCCGATCGGCGAACCCCCGAGCGGCTTCGATTGAGAGTGAGGAGGTTCTCCGGTCGATGAGGATGATCGACCCGGTATCCGCGCGTGTGATCCGCACGGCTGCATTGAGAATCTTGTGGAGCAATTTTTTGGGCGGCGCGGCTCCGGAGAGACTGCGAACGAGTCCGAGGATTGTTCCTGGAATTTCGGTCTTCATAAGTTCAGGGTAGTCGTGGGGAGGGGAATTGGCAAGAGGGGGAAGAGAGGGCGAATACGCCTCGCCCGCTTTCGGCGGGCGGGGCATCGGGGAGTCTCCCAGGCGCTTCGGCGGAGGCGGGACCTTCTCGAGATTCGGCGCGTGGAACGGCGAGAAAGGGCTCCTGTCAGCCGATGGCATCGTGTCCCGTTTCGCCGGTGCGAATTCGGACACACTTCTCCAACGGGAGAACGAAGATCTTTCCATCGCCGATCTTGCCGGTCCG
>RFFU01000058.1 GCA_003697085.1 Candidatus Hydrogenedentota bacterium | reverse complement strand
GTTTGCTCGGAGTAAAACCTCCTAGCGGGCCAAAACTGATGGGGGCTCCGTCATCGCCAGGTGTCTCCGGAAGCGGTCCTGCTGGCGGAGGCGCCTCATTATTGGGCGGCGGTGCTTCGAGCGCGGGAGCAAGATTGACAGGCCCGCCTGCGCCACCGCCGCCGCCGGGAGCAAGGCCCGGCGGTCCGCCTGCGCCACCGCCGCCGCCGGGAGCAAGGCCCGGCGGTCCGCCCGCGCCGCCAGCGCCGCCGGGAACGAAACCCGGGGGACCGCCGCCTCTTCCCCCGAAGCCTCCGATGAGTGGAGGGCAGGACCCGAACGCAGCATCAGGGACTGCGGCCGACGTTTCGGGTGTTGTGCAGCCCTTGGCCGAGCGGATGCTGGCAGAGATACGCCGTTCGTTGGAGTATTATACGTCGCAGGAGGGGGGAGAGCCCGTCACGAAGATATTCATCACGGGCGGCGGATCCGCGATAGCCGGCTTACAGGAGTTTCTCTCGACTCGGCTGAATATGGAAGTCGAGTTCGTGGACGCATTAGGAGGCGCGAAGATTTCGTCCCCGCCCGAGTCACCGCAGGTTTACCAGACGGCGTACGGATTGGCGCTTCGTTTGCTCAATCCCGAAGTCCTGACGATGAATCTTCTCCCGGGCGATATGGTCCGAAAGATTCTGGAGGGCAAGAAGGCGACGTTACTGAGGTACGCCAGTGTTCTGGCGATCGTCCTTTTGGGACAGATTGCGGGTTGGTGTTATTTCAAGTATTCTCATCGCAAGACTGCCGTAGAGCGGTTGAATCAGGAGTACGACGGTGTCGTTAAGATCAATGGGAAGCCGTTTCTCGTGAACGGAAAACCGGTGAAGTACAAGGAAGTTTTGCAACGGCTTGACGAAGTGGAGAAGAGGCGAAACGAGTTAGAGACCCGTTTCAACACGATTCACGAGTTAGAGGTCGGCAAATATGATTGGATTGCGATTATGAACGCGATTCGCGAGGTCCTACCGGAGAAGACGTGGATTGCCCAGACGAGTTTCAGCATGGCTCCGACGGGAGTAACCCTTTCGTTATCGACGACGGACGAGAATGACGTTCGAACTTTCTATAACAATGTGAAGAATTCGCCGTATCTGGAATATGCGGGGGAAGGGCTTTCAACCTCCAAAACGAAGGTTGGCGATTTGGATGTATGGCAATGGAGTTCAACGTTGAAATTCAAGTTCCCGACCCCCGGCGCGGCGGATGAATACGATGAGGAAGAAGCCGCGGCGGCGGGAGAGGAGGGAGAAGAGATTGCTCTCGAACCGGTGGAAAGCGATTCGGGGGAGACGGCGGGGGGTATCGCCGGGACGGGCGAAGACACGGGACCGGCAACGAAGGAAGAATCCTCAGCCGTTTCCGGCTCATCAAGAGCGGACTCGGCGGAGAAGAAGGTTTCCGGCGGTGAGTCAGGGGGAGGCGAAGCGATGGAAGAGAACCAAGCGGAAGGAGGCGCGGGGGAGTGACGAAGAATCTCATCTATGCCATTCTCCTGATCGGATTGGGGGCCTATTACGCGTACGACACCTTTTATCCGGAGTACGAAGGCTGGGAGACGGAGATCAACGAACTTCAGACGAATCTTTCGAATGCTCGAGCCAATGCTCCGAAACTGGAGAAGGTCAGCGCCGAGGAGCGAGAGCTTCAACGCCTCCTGGAAGCCTCTCTTTCGAAGTTGCCCTCGGGTGCTCAGTTGGACGATCTTCTCTTGATGGTTCTGCCCATTCTGGAGGAAGTTGGAATCACTTCGGACCAGATCGATGCGAAGAATGTCAGCGCCCCGGAAGTTCTCGATATTTACCGCGTCCACAGAATCAGCATTACGGGAATTCACGGGATTTCCTTTCAGACTGCGATGCGGGTTCTCCACAAACTACGCAATTACGAACGGATCATAAATGTGACCGGTTTCAATCTGGCGCGGGAAGGGGAGGAGAAAGAAGACAAGTATCAAATGGACTTAAGCCTCGAGACTTATTCCTACATCGAGCCGGGAGCGGAGGAGTAGGGGCGTGGAGAATTTCAAGGCGCGTTTACCTCAGATCGCCGTGGTTCTGACGCTGTTGGGGAATTTGGGAATGGCGTACCCGTTACAGCAGGTTGCAACGACGGATCCGATGGCCGAGTTGCCGCCTCCGCCGCCTCCGAAGATCCGACAAGTTTCGTTGGGATTCGAGTCGGGGACGGACACGGAGATTCGCACCAATGGTCGGATCCCGGAAGCGTTATTGAAATGGGAACCCTTCGAGAGGCCGAAGGAATATGAGAAGGCCATCGTACGGCAACAGAGAAGAGGAGGGGAGGAGGAACGTCCCGAGAAGGGAAAGGAAGAGGCGGCTGGGGGCGGCGGAGAGGGGGAGGCGGAGCGTTATCCGATTGTGACGGATGATTTTCTCTTGTACGGTATTTTGAAGCTGGATGGCCGCTATCTTGCTCTGATCAGCATCAACGGGGAACCGGCGGTGGAGATCACGGTTGGAATGAATCTACCGAACACGGACGTGAAGGTAACCGCGATCAAGCGGGATGGTATCTGGCTTTCCCAGGAAGGGTCTTTGGACACCTTCCTTCCGTTGGAATCGCCGGAGGTCGAGGGGCAGCCATGGTATTCGGGGCCGGATGCCGGTTCGATCCGCGGCGATATTCGGATACGATAGGAGAAAGGGCTTTAAGGACCGGAGGGTTATCGAGAATGAGATCGTCGGGCGGAGAAAAGTGGACGAGGCATCGAAGCAGGGAGAAGAGGTTGCGATGAGAGTTCGAAGAGAGTCGGGATTACTGGGCGGGGTCATTCTGATGTTGATGCTGGCGATTCTGTGCGGGACGAGTGGGGTCGGCGCCTTGGAGGTGGAGGCGGGGACACCGGCGAGTTTCGAAGTATCGGTCCCCGAAGCGAATCGCGCCGGGGATCCTTCGGAAATCCGAATCGTGGTCCGTGACGCGCAGGGGAACATCGTGAAGGATTACGATCGCATCGGGGAGGGAATTCTCCTGGAGATGGTTCCGGTGAAGGTGCAGCACTTGCAGACGGAGCCGGTCTCGCCGGAGCGTTTTTCCGCGGGGGCGTTCGAGGGCGGAGTTTTGCGGGCGCGGGTCGTATTCAAATCCGTCGGTCTTTATTATCTCCGCGTGCGCGCCCGGAGATTCCCGGCGGTCGGTCGATCCTCACGCTTCTCGATCGAACCCGGCCCACCGGCCTCGATCGAGGTTTTCTCGCCGGCGGAGGCACGGGTTGGGGAACCGATAGAGATCGCCGTCGAGGTGAAGGACCGATACGGGAATCCCGTCTCGGGTCTGGAAGAGCGTGCCGGGGAGGTAAAGATCCTACCCGCCGCGGTCGGAGCCGTGGGGTCTTTTGATCCGGCGAAGATTCCGTTGAGTTATTTTGAGAACGGACGGGCTCGCGTGAAGGTTCGTTACAATCAGGCGGAGAAGACGCCGATCGAGGTAGAGTTCGCGGGGATTGCCGGAAGGTCTCACCCGATCCATTTTCGCGCCGGAGCCTTGGCCGAGGTGGTCGTTTCTGTACCGCGAAAGCCCGTTCCCGCCGGTGAACCGTTTCTTGTGGCTCTTGAGGCCCGAGACGCGGCGGGAAACACGATTACGGATTTCAACAAGACCGGAAACGTCTTGAGGCTTTCGACGTCCGGATCGGGGCATCTGACACCGGCCGCCGTGAGTCCTTCGGAGTTCGAAAAGGGGTTGGCGATGATCAGTGTTCGGTACGATCGAGCGGAGAAGGTGCGGGTGATCGTTTCCGACGCTTCGGGGGTCAAAAGGGGTGAGAGCCGTGAATGGCTTAAAGTGACGGGGGGAAGGATCGAGCGGTTGGAGGTTTTAGCCGCTTCCGAGGCACGGGCGGGCGAGCCGTTGGCGGTTCAGGTTGTCGCTTACGATCGTTTCGGCAATCTCGTTTCAGACCCCCGCGATGAGAACCTTCGCCTGACGGTCCGGTCCACGGACGGGTCCGAGATCGAGGCTCCCGTGGTGACCGCGCGTGATTTTCGTTCGGGGACGGCGTTTTTCACTGTCAAATGTTTCAAGACGGGAACGCTTGCGCTCCAGGTGGTCGATGCGGGGAAGGGGATCGCGGGGCAATCGGCGGCGGTGACGGTTCTTCCGGCGGCGGTTGCTTCTTACCGCGTCGAGGCACCGCAATCGGCGATCGCGAACGATCCCTTCGAGGTGGCCGTCGTGGCTTTGGACCGTTTCGGCAATGTCGTTACGGATTATGATCGGACCGGCTCGCCCGTTCTCTTTGTTTCGGATGGAAACGGCGATCTCGAGCCGTCGGAAGTCGGGCCGGCAGCGTTCGAGGAGGGCGTGGCGCTGGTCAAGGTCCGGTACAACACGGCCGAGTCGATCCATCTCGATCTTCTCGAAAAAGCGGGAACGGCGACGGGAAAGAGCGGCGCCGTTCTGGTGACCTCTTCCGAGCCGGCGCGGTTTCGCCTCGTCATTCCGCCGCGCGCCGCCGCCGGTGAGCCGGTGAAGGTCTCGGTGACCGCTCTTGATGAGTTCGGGAACGCCGTGGCGGGTTATTCGCGACGCGGTGCCCGCGTGGCGCTCTACACCGAACAAGGGGCTCCAGTCGCTCCGCCGCTTCTAGAGTCGGAGGTCTTCCACAACGGAGTGGCCGAGGTGGAGGTGACATTTCTGGAAACCGGCGATCAGGTCCTCGTGGCCCGCGAGATCGGCTCGAAGATTCTCGGGCGCTCGGAAAAGGTCCACGTGATTCCTTCGCGACCCGCGCAACTGGTCGTCTCCGTTCCCGAATCCGTTTCCGCGGGCGACCTTTTGCCGGTGCGGATCGAGATGCGTGATCGGTTGGGCAACAAGATTCGCGATTATTCTCCGGCCTCCGCTTCCCTTTCCGTTGAAGTGCGTGGCGAGGATGGGCGCTCCGCGGGGGATGTCTTCGAGATCGAAGGGATCGCGAATATGGTCTTTCGGGAAGGAGTCGCCGAGATCGTGTTGCGTGCGAGAAAAGCGGGGCGTTTCTCGGTGGCAGTTGAGGATCAGGTTCTTCGGATCGAGGGGAAGTCGTCGGTCTTTACGGTCGAGCCGGGCCCAGCCGTGGCCTTCGATATCCGGCCGGCGGAATCGGGAAAGTTCCGCGCTGGTGAACTTCTCAAGTTCCGAATCACGGCAAGGGACAGTTTCTCCAATATCGTCAAGAATTTCGGTAACGACGGCACGGGGCTGCGTCTTCGCGCTGTCCAAATAAAGGAAGGACGCAAGACCGCCGCCTCCGGCACGCTTCTTCCCTCCAACCTTCAGGGCGCTCTCTTCAGCAATGGATCCGCCGGAGCGTATCTCGTTTACGACAAGGCGGAGGAGATCGATTTCGAGGCGGCGGTGGTGCCGCCGGGGGTGTTGGGTAACCCGGAAGTCGTCTTCGTGACGGCGGAGGAGCGAGCGGGGGGCACACGGCTTTCCCTTCTGGGGAACGGACCGCTGTCTCCGTCCTCCGTCCGCAGAATTACGGACTCGTTATTGGAGTTGCGGCTGAAGGGAGCGACCTTGGCTCACCGAGCTATCTCTCAGATCGACCGGATCGGCTTCGTTTCCCTCGTCAACCTCGTGCAGGATGCCACCGGAGTGCGCGTCCTGATTCACGCGTCCGCTCCGGCCTCTCTTCGCACCGGGACGGACGGCAATGCATTGTTGATCGATGTCGAACCGGTTGTTTCCGGAGTGGAGTTGCCGGCACCGGTGATTCTTCCGCGCGGGCCCCGGATTGTCCCTCTCGAAGAAGGAAAATCGGCGAAGAAGCCCGGGACGGTTGGGAAGAGATCCGTTCCTTCCAAGCCGGTCTCCGCGGAGACACTGAAGGAGATTCGGCGGCTCGTGACCGAGCGGCGGTATTCCGAGGCGAGGGATCTTGTCGAAAGGGCGTTGCGCGAATCTCCAGGCAACACCGTCCTCGAGGGAATTCGTTCCCGTCTGCGCGTGCTCGAGTCGGTGGTTGGCGGAGGCGGCTCGACGCCGAAGTCGGTTTCGAAGGAAAAAGGTAAGATTCCCGCTTTACAACCGGCGACGGAACCGGTAAAAAATACGGCAACCCGCTCGGCGATCGAAGGGGAAATCCGTGCCGGGCGGTACCGAGAGGCCTTGACGTTGATAGATCAGTATTTGTCGTCACATCCAGAAGACAAAGAGATCCAGCGGATGCGGGGGCGCATCGAGACGATGTTGCGTTTTTTGCGGACCCCGGCGGAGGAGGAACGGTGATCGGTCGATGGGGTTACAACTCTTCGATGCCACGGAGACCGAAGCCGGAAGGCTTTTGAGAAGAGGAAAAATGAAGAAGCAACCTTGCTTTACCTTTGCCCTGGTGGGGTGTCTGGTTTTTCTCTCGGTGCAGGCGCTTGCGCCCGCTCGATCGCTTGCGGCGCAGCCTTCGTTGGAAGAGGCCGCATATCTTTACGCACTCGGGTCGTATGACGCCGCCGAGCGGGAGTTACAGGAGTTTCTGGAATCGAATCCGGGAAAGGAAGAGGAAGATCGTGCCATAAAACTTCTGGCCGAGATCCGCATCGCGCGGGAAGAGGAGCGGCGTTCGGAGGCGGCGCGAAGCGAGGCGACCGGCGGCCGGCCTCCGGAACCGCCGGGCGCTGTCGAGGTGTTCCATCCCGAATTGGAGACACCCTCGGATCGCTCCGCTCTGATCTGGACGCGTTCTCTTCCTCCCCAGCCTGAAAAGAACAAGAAGCCCGGTATCTACGGGATCTCGGCCCGGGGGTCAAAAGAGCGTGTAACAATTCGTATCTTTCGCGACGGCGGAGATGGTGCCTTCAAGAGCGAAGGATCAATCGGATGCTGGTTCTGGATTTCCCTGGGCTTGCCGACGCCTTGCCCGCCGGGGGGATCGAGTGTCCCGCAGGGCCGGTCGCGCGCATTCGGCATAGTCTTCACACGGAGGAGCCTCCCGAAGGCCGCGTGGTGCTTGATCTTCGATCGACGGATATCGATCTCTCCGTCGCCTCGACCGATGCGGTCGTCACGTTGGTGATCCTGGATCGAAAGGAGTTGGAGAAGGAGCGCGTCGGAGAAGCGGTTTACCAACCCACCGTCAGCGCGGCGAAGAGAAGAATCGAAATTCTCGGCGGGAATTTTCAGCGTGGCTTGGTCGGAACGGAACTCCCCATTCCGTTGACGGTCAGAGTGTTCGATCCGAACGAGGGGGCTCCGGTTTCCGGAGTGAGGGTTCTCTTTACGAGCACAAATCCGGACGTAAAGATCTCTCCTTCTTCGGCCACGGCTTCCGCGGATGGCGTCGCCACGACGCGGGTGACGCTTCCCTACGCCGGCGGGCGTGTCGTCGTGACGGCGCGCGTGGAGGGGACGGCCGCCGAGGCCTCCTTTGAACTCTACGCGGTGGCGCGGAAACCGGATGTCATCAAACCGGTGGGGGACGGGGTCGCGAAAGGAATCACGAGAAAGGAATCCACGCAACCGCTCGAGGTGGTCGTGCTCGATGCCTTCGGGAATCCGGTTCCGGGAGTCGAGGTGAAGTGGACGTACATTGACGGGAACGGGCGTTTGGACGTCGATCCGAAAGAACCAGGAAACCAGGACGTCAGCGTTACGGGGCCGGACGGGAAGGCCCGTTTGGCGCGTTGGACAGCGGGGCCGCGCCCCGGAATTCATCGTATCCAGGCGGCGTTCACCGTGGGAGAAGTCACGCGGTTCACGCAGTTCGAAATCAATGTCGCTCCGCAACTCGTCTCGATGGATTTCTACCAGACTCCGGTTCCGGACATCTTGCGGTTCTTGGGCCGAATCGCGAATTGGAATCTGGTCCTTTCCGATGGCGTCATCGGGCTGGCGACGCCCGAGATCACGGTTCATCTCGAGAATATGCCGATCGACGAGGCGCTGGACAAGATCCTTTCAATGAAGAATTTAACGAGGATCGAGGAGGCGGACGGGTCCATCAGAATCGTGACCTTTGTCGAGGCGATGACGCGGGGGCAGGAGATCGTAACGGATCCGAGTCTTCTGGAGACTCTGCCGCAGGATGTCGTCAAGACGGTCGTCTTGACGGTCCCGACGCGGGATGTGGAACAGATCAGCCAGGCCATTCCGAACCTCTTGACGACCAATGCAAAGATTATCTCCAGTCCGGCGACGGGCCAGATCATCATCACCGATTTCGTCGCGAACATCCGCCGGGTCTATGAGATCATTCGAAATCTCGGGGAATTCCAGCCGCATCTGATCCGCGTCAAGTATCTCGATGCCCCCGGACTTGACGCCTATCTTCAAACGATGATCTCTTCTCAGGAGAAGACTCTGACGGGAGACGGGTGGATTCTGCTTGTGGGAGCCGAAGCCACGGCGAAAAGGATCGAGGAGTTCGTCGAGGAGATCGACGTACCGGAGAATGCAGGACTTTTCGCCACGGGAGCGACCCAAGGCGAGGCGGCGATTACGAAGATCTATCCGGTGCGGTACACGACGGCGGAGCGGATTCAGCCGATTCTGACGCAGATATTCCAGCAGGCGGAGTTGCAAGTGGGGGTCAAGAAGGAGGGGACCGCCGCAGCGAATGCGCCCGAAGCGAAGGGGCAGGGGACGGAGAAGAAGGGAGCGAATGCTGCGGCGAAGGGAACGGCCCAGTCCACGGCCCGCGTCGTTCAGAAGATTCTCGTCGTGGCGGACGCACGGACGAACAAGTTGATCGTAACGGCACCGGAGCCGTTGTTCCCCAGCATCGAGGCCGTGATAACGGAATTGGACACGGCCGTGGGATCTGGTGAGCCGTTGGTCCTCAGGGCGGAAGGGATCGACGTCACGCTTCTGGACAGAATCATCCAGGAGATGTATCCGGGGGTGCGGTCCTTTGCCGACGCGGCGACGCGCCGGGAGATCGTCTTCGTCCCGAAGGATTTCGACAAGAAGCAGATTCGCTCCTTGCTCGGTTCCATCCAGCAGGCGGCGGAGTCGACGGATACCGTCGTGATACGGAAGCTGCGATATGCCAATGCCGCGACGCTGGCGCAGGTTTTCCAGACCTTACAGACGCAGATTCAGCAACGCGCGGCCTCGGGGCAGGAGAAGGCGGCGGGAACCGGAAAGACGGCTCAAAAGAAGGGAGCGCCCCCGTCTCCGGCGGGGAGTTTGGCGGCGCTGGCGACGACGCGGATCGGAGACGTCAATATCGTGCCGTATGCTCCCACGAATTCTCTGATCATGATCGGTCCCGAGGAGGTGATACCGGCGGTTCTTCAACTGGTGGAATCCCTGGACGAGCCGGAGGGGCGGTGGGAGGTTTATCCGTTGGCCAACGCCGACGCCGTGACCGTCGCTCCGACGCTCGGAAAGATCTTCCCCACGGCGCAGTTCTTTGACGAGCGCTCCTCGAATTCCATCTTCGTGGTCGTCAATTCCCGTGACGAGTTGCCGGATATCAAACGGGCAATCGAGTACCTCGATCAACCCCGCGGAGCCACGGTCAACGACACGACCTTGATCATTCCCTTGCGGAACTCAGACGCCGCCGAGGTCACGAACATTTTGCGGAATGTCTTTTCGAACGAGAACGTTTTGAGCCGCATCTCCTCATTCGAGGTGCGGAGCAACGAAGCGGTCAATTCGGTTCTCGATTTCCTTCGCGAACAAGACCGCGCGCAGCAGCGCCAGAACATCTTTCGCGTCAATCCGATCACATCGAAGAATATTCTTGTCATCCAAGCCCCTGTGGAACTTGCGCTCGAGGCGTTGCGTTTGATCCAAAAGATCGAGGAAGCGGAACCCTACAGTGATCCGACCGCCGGGGAATATGTCAAGGTCTATCACGTCGAACATCTCCTTCCGAGCCAACTGATGGACCTGATCAATCGAACGATCGCCGAGGTACGGATCGAGGAGCAGGAGGTGAAGGATCCTCAAACGGGCCGGACAACGACCGTGACACGAACGACGTCCACGATCCGTTCCGTAGCCGAGGATTCGCTCAAGACTCTTATCGCTTATGCCAATACGAACGACCATATGCAGATCGAGCAGTTGATCAAGCATTTTGACAACGAGAAGTTCGCCGAGCATGTGGAATTGCAATTCAAGGAGTACAAGGTGGAGCATGCCGATCCGGTCCGTCTCGGAAAGTGGCTCAATGACAATATGCTCAACCAAGGTGATGTGACGGGAGAGATGCTCTTGGTTGATCCCGAGGACTCGACGATCAAGATGTGGGTTTTCGAAGCGACGATGGAACGGATGAAGAGGATCTGGCCGACGATGGACCGCGCGGATTTCTCGTTTTCTCCGTATCAGATATTTTCCTCCTCGCGCATTTCTCCGGCGAATCTGCAGACGATGATCACGACGCTTTATCCGGCGCTGGCGCAGAAGACCGCGCTTCTCGACGATGTGCAGGCGGTCATCGTTTTCGCGGATCGGGAGGTTCTTCGGGAGATCGAGGGGTTGGTTGAGGAACTTGATCAGCAACGAACAGCGTTGGTCGAGGTGCAGTACGCCGATCTGGCGACCGTTCATACGGCCTTGAACGAGGCCTATCCGGGGCTGGGGGTTTCGGAAGTCGAAGGACATCTATTGTTGCGCGGCCGTGACGCGGAGCAACTTCAGGCGGCGATTCGCACCATTCGTGTTCTCGACAATCAGAACGTCACCGTCATTCGGCTCAAGGCGATCACATCGGCGGACGCTGTGAGTTTTCTGGGGGCGGCCTTTCCGGACGTAACCTTCACCGAGTTGGCCGATCTGCACGCCGTCGGGTTTTCGGCCAGCCCGGAGAAGACGGAACGAATCCGGATGGCGTTGAACCGGGTCGATGGTGCCGATACGTTACCGATCGTATATCGCGAATACGAGGTGAAGAACGCTGATCCAGTGGTGTTGGGGGGATTGTTGTGGCGGGGACTTTTGAATGTGGGAGTGACGGCGGAAGACAATCTCGAGGAGTTTTATCGCGTTTCGGGAAACACGATCCGCGTTTGGGCCCGCCCCTATACTCAAAAAAAGATTGCGGAGATTCTTCCGGAATTGGACCAAAAAGGCGTTGTCGGGAATCCCAATACGGTTTTTGATTTTTATATCTTCAAAAACGCGCCGGTGAACGGTCTTCGTGCCGCCGAAAACACCGGAATTTCAGGGGATGATCTTCTGTCTGACGTCTCGACGATTTTGGGGAACGCGCGGATCAGTGGGCTTGCGGTTTCGGCTATTTCGGGACAGGGAGGATTTGTCCTCTTGGGAGGAACCCCCGACGGCGTCGCCCAGGCGAAAGAGTTCCTTGCAAGGATGGATGAGGCTTGGGGCAAGGCGGTGTTGGGGGCGAAGTTCCGCCTCTTTACGCTCCGGTATCGTACCCCGACAGCATTCGTTTCGGACGTGACGAGGATTATGGCGGGGCATCTTCTCGAGATGATACCGCAGGACGAACGCGGAGAACTTCTTGTGATCAGTCCACCGGAGATTCTCGAGAAGGTTGCCTCGCTTATCGAAGAATTCGATACCGTCATCCCGATCCGATATTTTTCCTTGAAGAATGTGACCCCGACGGAGATGCAGACGTATCTTCAGTCGCTTTATCCGAACCTCTTCGTTATCGCGGCCGACGCGCAGCAAAATCTTGCCGTGAGGGCGAACGAATCTCTTTTGCGGGAAGTGGCCGCAGTCGTCGAGGAACTGGACAACGTGGGTGTTCATGTGGCGCGGGTCAACAATGTGACTGCCGATGAAATGGTGGCGCTGCTTCAAACAGCGTATCCGAATCTTCAATTCACCGCGCTCCCGACGTTGCATCACATCGCTTTTGCGGCGCCGGCGAGGTTGGCCGAAGAAGTAAAAGAATCGATAAAAAAATTCGATAATCTCGACAAGAACGAGCGGTATTACCGCCGCCGCGGCGTCTTTATCGATATGTCGGGAATTCAAGGAAATCTTTCGACGCTCTTTCCCGACATCGAATTTGTGGTCGTTCAAACGACACCTCCCGGTTGGCTCGTCGCCCGCGGCACCCCCGAGCGCATCGACCAACTCGATAAGCTGATCGATGTGATGGATACCTACAGCGCCTTCCGTGTCTATGAACCGAAGGTTCTCTCCACGACGGACCTGACCGCGGCGCTGTCCCAGATGATGACGGCGACGGACGTTTCGATCCAGACCGTGGGACCGTGGATTACGATCTCGGGTTCGGAAGAGGCCGTCGCCAATGCGGTTGATCTTTTGAAAAAGATGGATGCGCTCCAGGGCGTGCGGGTTCTAAAGTTTGGTCGTTTGAGCACAACGGACGCACAGACGATTCTTCAGACCTTTTACCCCAGCCTTGTTATTACAACCTCGGCCAACGCCGGAATCCTTCTCGCTCAGGGAAGCGAGGAGGCCTTGGACGGTGCGGAGAAGTTGCTTGCGGATGTCGAGGCCGGGATGCGCTGGAAGGTCTATCATCTCTCGAAGGTCTCCGCTTCGGAAGCCGTGACGGCGGTTACGGGCCTCTTCGGCACCATTAATATTCAAGAACTTCCGGCGGGTAATGGAGTGGGGATTCTGGCCACGCCTCAACAGATCGCCGAGGTGACGGAGTTCCTCTCGCGTCTGGATCGGAACGAATTCCGGCTCTTTCCGGTAACCGAAGCGGATCTCGCGACCGTTGCTTCGGCGTTGACGACGCTCTTTCCCAACGCGGTGATTCAGACTGTCGATTACGCCAACCGGATTGTGGCTTCGGCCGACTCGCGTACTATGGGGGAAATCGCGAAGATGATCGAGGCGTTGGACAAATCCGTTCACACGGCCATCCGCCCGATCCGCTATTATGCTCCGACGACGGCCGACAACCAGGATGATATCGATGCCTTGAAGACGACTGTTCAGAGCTATTTGTCCGGGAACGGCCAGATTCAGTACGATCGGCAGTCGAATTCGTTCATCATCACCGATTCCTTGGACAAGGTCCGACGGGCCTTGAAGGTGATCGACGATCTCGACCGCGCTCCACCGCAGTTTTTGATCGAGGTGGCTGTTGCGGAGGTGAACCTGACGGATGTAAAGAATCTCGGTATCTCCTGGTCTTTCCGGCCGGACCTCACGGATTTCGGCTTGAGTCCGCCTGTTCCGATGCCGCCGGCCAACAGCCCGGAGTTGCCGCTGAGTGACGCTCCGGGAACGATGGGGGGCGCTCAGGTCAATTTCGATGTCAACGGCGGGCCCTTCCAGATCGGGATCGCCCGAAACAACCTTCAGGCCGTCTTGACCGCGTTGCTTTCCAAAAATGACGGGAGGGTGATTACATCGCCGAAGATTGTCTTGCGAAACAACGTGGCCGGTTCCGTGGATTTGTCGCAGACGATTCCGACAGTCGTTCAGACCCGGGACAATGCGGGCCAGCAGACCTTCTCCGCGGGGACGCCCCAGACGATCCCGATCAAGTTGACCGTGACGCCTTCCGGGACTTGGAACTCGGATTTGGTTCGTTTGACCGTGGATGCCGCGATCAGCGCGGTGACGGGGGCCGCCAATCCGCAGACGGGAGAATTTCCCTTCGTCTCCCGAACCGTTTCCAGTACCGTGGATCTACGCGACGGGCAGACCCTGATCCTCGGCGGTTTGATGGTGAAGAACGAGACGAAGGATGTGAAGAAGGTTCCGCTGTTGGGAGACATTCCTGGGATCGGGCAACTCTTCCGCACGACGAGTAAAACCGACGTCAACACGGAAATCTTGATTCTGATTACGCCGCGCTTCCTCTATCCCCAGACCCATGAACTTCAGATGGAGGAAGAGCTGAATCGGTTCAAGTATCTGGTCAACCTTCCCGTTGACTGGTCGGGTCGGCGATGGCTCGTGAACAACAGGCGAAGGCTTAAGGATATCTGGAAGAATCGACCGATCCGCGGCAATCACATCCTGATGCCGGGGCAGACTTTGGGGGCCGGAGGAGCGATCACCGGGCCGGCGCCGGTTCCGGCTCCCTCATCCGCTGCACCCGCTGCCGCCGCCGCCCCCGCCGTTTCCCCCCCTCCGGTTGCGGTTTCTGAAGCGGCTCCGGTCGAGGTGAAGACCTCACCTGTTCGCGTGGAGGCTCCGGAACCCGCGCCCTCCCCGGCTCCCGAACACAAGGCCCCACCACTGACCGGTTCGATCCGAACGCTCAACGTGAACACCGCCACCGCCGAGGAACTGAAACGGATTCCGGATATGCCGGGATATGTGGCGGAATTGATCGTGAGGTATCGCGGAGAAAACGGTCCCTTCCGTTCCGTCAACGAATTGGTCAAGGTTCCCGGAATGACACCGGACCTTCTCGACAAGGTCTCGCCTTACCTCCGTGTCGTCTCCGTAACGGCGCCCGTCGGAACGCCGCCGTCACCCGCTGTTCCTTCGAAAAATCCGCTTCCGACGCCTTCCCCCGCGCCCGCGGTTCCAAGGACGAAGGTTAACATTAACACAGCGGATGTACGCGAGTTGATGACGTTGCCGGGAATTCAGGAGAATCATGCCCGTATGATCATTGCTTATCGCAATACCTATGGCTCTTTCACGACGGTGGACGCGTTGATCGATGTTCCGGGAATTTCTCCAACGATGTTCGGAAAGATTCGGCCGTATCTGACAGTGGGAACAGGGGAAGCGGTTTCCGGAACGGCGGGGAGAATCTCTTCCTCGACGCCCGCCGCCCCGGCGGCTCCAGCCGTTTCGGCCGCACCGCCTCCGGCGGCGCCTTCCCCCGCGGGACCTGTGAACATCAACACCGCCACGGAAGCGGAACTGAAGACGATTCCCGAGTTCAACATTCAGAACGTGAAATTGATTCTGGCTTACCGGCAGAACTATGGGGCGTTTTCCTCCGTCGATGATTTACTCAACGTTCCTTCGATTACGCCCGAACTCCTGGCGCGCGTTCGAGATCGCTTGACCGTGAGCGGTTCCGCAGCCCGCCCGGCCCCGACGCCTTCCGCGCCTCCCTCCACCGTGGCACCCTCGACCAAAGCGCAACCGATCGATATCAATACCGCCACGGAGCAGGATTTGGCCGCTCTTCCGGAACTCTCCACGCAGAACATCAAATTGATTCTGGCGTACCGGGCAAGCTACGGAGCGTTCGAAAGTGTGGATGAACTTCTCGACGTTCCCTCGATCACCCCGGAACTGCTTGCGAAAATCCGCGATCGTCTGATCGTTCGGTAGGCGTCTCCACGGTGATGCGGAGGCGGGAACGCGGATGAGAGGGGCCGTATGCCGGAACGCCTGAAGTCATCGTCCCGTCTCAAGGTTCTCGTCCTCACCGCGCTCGTGGTTGTCTTGGGGCTGGGGACCATGATCGTTATGGAGGAGACCTACCTGATTCCCAGGATCGAGGAGGAGTCGCGCGAACGGTTGGACATCTTCCCGATGCTCTTGGCCGTCTCCAACCAGAAGGCGATCATCACGAACGATCTGGCGGCGTTGAATTCGATGATGGAGCAGATCGTCCTGGAGATGGAAGGGAGCGGGGTCCGGTACGTTATCTTCGAGGACGCCGACGGGAAGATGCTCGTCCAGAGCCACACCGCGGCGTGGGGAGAGGGGACCTGGAAGACCGTGTTGCAAAGACTGCGTAGCGCTCAGAAGATAACCGTCGACACCTCGGATGCCAATGCCATAGCGGACCTTTCGACACTGGGGGAACATGAGGCGGCGGCGTTGGGTGGAGGGAAGACGGAGGTTACGGCGGCGGAGGCGTTGCCTCCAGGGTATCTGCCGGCGGTTGCGAGAAAGTCCCGTCTTCGTTTCAAGGTGAAGCGCGAGGACATCTTGGATGTCGCCGTGCCGATTGCGCGCCGCCGCGTGAGTTTCGGAGGGGTCCGAGTAGGAATCGTGGATCGGACGACGGCTATGCTGACACGGATCCGCGTCATTTCCTACACGGCCGCCGTTCTTCTTTTGATCGCTTCCGGAGTCGCCGCGCTCTTGATTACCGGTTCCATCGATATGCGGTTCCAGGAGGAGGTCGATGCGCTGGTGACCTCGATGAAACGCGAGCATCAGGAGCAGTTGAAGAAACTCGAGGCTGTCTATGCCAGGAAGGAGGAGGATCATCCGATCACGCCGACGGAGTTTCTCGGCCTTCTGGATTTCGCGCGCAAGGTCACCGCCACGCTCGATTACAACGAAGTTCTCGAGGTCGCCATTCATTCCTGTCTTCAGGTGATGAACGTTCGGGATGCTTCCATCTTCATTCTCGATGTCGCCACGAATGAACTTGTGGGAAGAATCGGCCATGACGAAAACGGATTCATGGATCAGGAGGAGATGGCGCGGATTCGGGTTCCGGTCGGGAAGGGGGATATCGGAATGGTGGCGGAGTTTGGAACCACCGCAACGATCGATACGCCGCGCCCCGGTTCCGCTCTGGTGTCGGCGCTCGTGACCCAGGGCCGGACGATCGGAGTCATTCTCGTTCGCAACAAACTTTCCGGGCGGCCGTTCATCAAGAAGGACCAGATGCTCCTGCGCATCTTTTCCGGAATTCTGGCGAACGCGATGGAAACCGCGGCGATTTACCATCACCTCACCGCGGCGAATCAACGGGCCTGAGAGAGGAAGAGGAGGAGGAGGAAGAGGGTATGGCAAGACAAGAGGGGTGGAGACAGGGCGGGAGGACTCTTGCAGATAAGATTCTCGAGATGCATAAGCGCGAAGCCTCGGAGGGGGACGCGGGGGAGATCGGGCTCCGCGTCGATCAAGCATTTCTTCACGATGCGACCGGAACCGTCGCCTGCCGCCAGATCGAGAGTATGGGTGTCTCGTGGTCCGCCTTGGATACCGCCGTTTGTTACATCGACCACAACATTGTTCAGGCGAGTTTCGAGACCTCGGACGACCATCGTTACTTAAGAACCTTTCTCCGGGGACGGGGGATCACCGTATATAAGGCCGGCAGCGGAATTGCTTCACGCGTTCACCTCGAACGGTGCGCGCGCCCGGGGGCGGTGATCGTGGGAGCGGACAGTTATGCGGCGGCTTGCGGTGCCGTCGGCGCGCTTTCCCTCAGTGGAGGCTCGATCGATGTCGCTGCCGCGGTCGCCGGAATGCCGTATTTCCTCGAACGACCGCAGGTCGTCGCCGTGGAGCTGAGTGGTCGCTTCCGGACCGGCGTCTCCGCCTTCGACCTCGGCCTTCACCTTCTGCGACTGTTGACCGTCCGAGGCGGTGAAGGAAGAATCCTCGAATTTCGAGGAAAGGGAGCCGCTGCTCTGACCGTCACGGAACGGTTCACTGTTGGTCAGATACTGGCGGAATCGGAGGTTTTGGCGGTTCTTTTTCCGGCCGACGAGCGTGTGAGCGCTTTCCTGAAGCGCTGGGGGCGTTCCCGCGATTTTCGGTCGATCAAGCCGGATAAGAATGCCTCCTATGACGACACCATCCGCATCGATCTCTCGAAGGTCGAGCCGCTCGTGGCCTGTCCGCATTCGCCTGATCACGTCGTTCCCGTGCGCGATGTGGCGGGAACACGCGTCGATCAGGTCTGTTTGGGAGGCGGTGCTTGTGGAGGTTATCAAGATCTGGCATCGATTTCGGCTCTTCTGCGTGGAAAAAAGGTTCCGGAACATGTGGAGGTTGTGTACGTTCCGGCATCCCGGGCGGTTTTGGCTGCGGCGATCCAAAGCGGCCTCTGCGCTCCGCTCTTCAACGCCGGCGTGCGTTTTCTCGAACCCGGCTGCGGTCCCTCCATCGGACTCGGCCTTGTCCCCGCCACCGCAAGCCATTCGCTGAGGACGTTCTCGCGTAACACCGAGCGCCGGAGTGGGAATCCCGATTCGAGAACCTATCTGGCCTCGCCGTTGACCGCCTCTCTCTCCGCTTTGGCCGGAGAACTCGTCGATCCCGGAAGAATGCGGGTTCGGATCGGTTCCGCGCATCTTCCCAACCGCTTTCCTGCGATCGACCCGCTTCGCTGCGAGCCGGTTCACCACGGCCGCAAGAGAGAAGAAGAGCCGGTCCAGGAAGGACCGAATATTCGAGGGCTTCCGGATTTCGAAGCGTATCCGGATCGAATCGCGGGGGAGATTCTTACGCGGTTGGGTGATCGTGTCACGACGGATCAGATACTTCCCGGAGGCTTCGAAACCTTGCGCCTCCGATCCAATCTTCCGGAATTGGCAAACCGTGTTCTTTCCGATGCGGATCCCTTCTTTGTTCGGCGGGCGAAGGAACGCGGAGGCGGGATTATTTTGGCGGGGGAGAACTACGGATTGGGAGCGCCGCGCGAGCATGCCGCGTTAGCCACGAGGATGTTGGGAGTCGTCGCCGTCGTGGCGAAATCCTTCGGCCGTTTCCACAGGAAGAATCTCGTTCACTCGGGCGTTCTTCCGTTGCGGCTGGCCCGGCCCGAGGACTACGAAATTCTGCGCCGGGGGGAAACGCTGGAGGGAATCTTCGTTCGGGATCGCCTGCGTGAGGGAGAGAGGATCGTTCTGATCAGCAACATGGGCAAAAGGATCGAGACCATTCCCGAGGTGAAAGGAAGGGAGATCGAGATTCTTCTGGCCGGAGGGTATCTCAATTACGTCCGCGCCTTCAGCGCGGGCAAGGAGAAGACGGGGAAAACACGAAAGAGGGAAGCCAAAGGGAAAAAAGCAATGGGGAAGAGCCGAAAGCCGAAAATTTCGAAAGCCGCGGAGAAACCGAAGGAAGGAAAAAAGAACCCGCGGAAGAAAAAGACAATAATTGTCACGAAGAAACGTTCGAGGAAACGATAACAAAAAAAGCAAGTCGCGATGAAAATCTGATTTCTGGAAAACGAAGAAAGCGGAGAAGGAGTAAAGGAGAAATGGAGAAGAGATGCGAAGGCGAAATACGGAGAAATACGGATTATTCTTCACGTGCGGAGGAGTGTTGAAAAATGGATGGCGTGAGTTGTTCCGAGGAAGGATTGTCCACCCGGCTTTCGGGAGTGTCCGAAAGGATCAAAGCGCTGCTGATGTTAACAAAGCCCAGGATCAGCGCGATGGGCGCGGCCGTGCTTCTCGCCTCGGCCTTGTTGGCCTCCGGCGGTGAGTTGTCCGTCTCGCAGGTGATCGTCCTTATCGGTATCGGGCTGACCGTGATGGGAAGCACGACCCTGAACAACTGTTTCGATTGCGATATCGATCGTCGGATGAAGCGGACTCAGAAAAGACCCTTGGTAACGGGGGCCGTGGATCGAGAAGCCGCGTGGGTCTGGGGCGGGGTTCTGACGCTCTTCGGCACGGCCCTTGTGGCGGGTTTCGGAAAACCCGTGACGGTCTTCTTGAATTCAGCCGCCGTGCTCATCTATGTCGGAATCTATACGCCCTTTTTGAAGCGACGTGTGCCTTGGGCGAACGAGGTCGGGAGCCTGGCGGGGGCTCTTCCTCCTGTTCTGGGGTGGTTGGTGGGAGGAGGGGAAGGTTGGACCTTTCCTTCGGCGCTTTTCCTATTCGTCTTTTTCTGGCAGGGGCCGCATTTTTGGGCCATGGCGCAGCATTTTCGCCAGGATTATGTCCGCGTCGGTCTCCCCGTCCGGCCGCTCACCGATTCTCCACGGTCTCACAGGGTTCGTCGCGCGGTCTTTGTTACCTGTCTCTTTTTCGCCGGTCTCCTTCCGGCATTCCTCGGAGGCGCGGGGAAGCTCTTCTTCGCAGGGATGATTCTTGTCGGAGGCGGAATGATTTTAATGGAGTATTTCGTCCTTTACTTGCGGCGAGGGCGTGTTATAAACCTCTTCCTCTATTCGCTTTTTCATATGGCGGTCTTCTGGATGCTGTTGCTTCTGGATGGGACCGCCGCCTAGCGTCTTTCCGGCGCGGGTCATCATAAACAGGAGCTGTTACGTATCGTGAAGAAGAAATTTAGAAGACAGCACGAAGAGGCTATGCGATGTCGCGCGGTATCGCGACGCCATTTCCTCAAGGCTGCCGCCGTTCTCTCCGGTATCGCCGCGGGCGGCTGCGGGCGGAGCCGCCCAAAGATATTCTCTTACGTGAACGAGCCGGAGGATACGCCGGGAGTCGCGACCTTTTATTCCTCCACCTGTCGGGAATGTCCCGCCGGGTGCGGAACACTGTTGCGGGTTCGGGAGAACCGCCCCGTGAAGATCGAGGGAAACCCTGACCATCCCGTGAATCGAGGATCGCTTTGCGCCCGCGGTCAGGCCGGACTTTACCGACTCTACGACGATAAGCGATTTCGAGGTCCGCTGAAACGGGGGGCGCCGATCGGATGGCAACAGGCCTTACGTTCGGTTCACGAGACCCTGACGGACGTGAGTTCAGAGGGGAAACGCGTGTTGCTCTTTACGGGTCTGGAGGATCTCCTGGTTCGGGAAGCAGCCGAGAGTCTTTTCAAGGAGATCCCCGGCCGACACGTGATGGGAGAACCCGTGAACTATGAAACGGTCAAGGAAGGCTTCTTCCGAGTTACGGGTCGTCGGGAGGTGCCCGCCTTTGATCTTGAAGGGGTGGATTTCATCCTGAACTTCGGCGCCGAAATCTTCGAAACCTTTTTATCGCCGGTGGAGTACGGTCGGGTTTTTGGAGCGCTTCGGGAGCGAGGCGGATCGGCGGTGACGATCGCATCCCGAAGTTCGCTCACCGCGGATACTTCGGACCAGGCTTTCGTTGCGGAACCGGGGGGAGAATTAGCGGCCGCTCGCGCTGTGCTCTCCCTCGTCGCCGAGGCCAAGGGGCGCTCTGCCGGTTCCTGGGGCCTTTCGCTGGAGGAAGCCGCTCGGGAGAGCGGACTCTCCGCCGCGATCCTTCGGCAGATCGCTCGTGCCCTTCTCAAAGCCTCTTCCCCCTTCGTCTTCCCCGGCGCGGCTCTTTCCGGATCGGCGGAACTGGCCGCTGTCGTGTTTCTGATCAACGAATATCTCGGATCGATGAGCCGCTACCGCGGGCCGCACGCCGTGGCGGCGTTGGCCTCGGCCGAGGAATTGGAGGATGTTGCCGCGCGGGCCGAACGCGGAGAATACGGCTTGCTTTTGTGTCACGGAGCCGATCCATTCTCCGTGCCGCGGCTGGCGAAGGCCTTTTCGAAGATCAAAACGATTGTTTCTTTTGATTCCCATCCGAATGCGACGACCGCCGCAGCAACGTACGTTCTGCCCGCGGATACACCGTTCGAGACGTGGGGGCTCTATGAACCGCGACCGGGTCTTCTCTCGGTCGTACAACCCACGAGGGAACCGCTTTTCGATACGAGGCCGTTGCCCGTCCTCCTTGCCGGCTTGGCGGGGAAGACATTCGATCCTCTGGGTCGGGTCAAAACGCGTATGGATCGCGGAGACCTCCGTCTTGGAGTGAAAGAATCTTCGCCGCGCGGCGTAACGCGGCCCGAGGTGAAGCCTCGTTGGGATGCGTTTTCGGGCGGAGGCGGGGCGGGAAGATCAAAGGAAGGTCTGCATCTTTCCGTCTATCCTTCGTTGCTTCTCTATGACGGGCGGGCGGAAGGAAATCCGTATTTGCAGGAAATACCGGACCCCTTGAATCTCGTCGTGTGGCGGACGGTGGCGGAGATTCACCCCAAGGCGGCCGGCGAGCTGGGAGTCACGGAGGGGGACTGGCTCGAGATTTCCTCGGATCACGGGACGATCCGTCTGAAGGCGAAGATTCAGCCTCGCGGTGCCGAGCGGGTCATCGGAGTTGCGCTCGGTCGCTCCGGCGCGAGCAATCCGTGGAGTCTCGTCCCTACGGCCGTCTTCCCGGCGGGGCTGATCCCGGTTTCGGTAAAGAAGGTCAGGGACGACCGATTGCCGTTGGTGGCCGGAGACACGGACCAGCACGAGCGGCGGATCGCGCGCGAGGTCGGTGAGCGGGAAGAAGGCGAGCACGAGATCGACCCGAATCTGGAACTCTACGATGAGGCGAAACATCCTCATTATCGCTGGGGGATGACGATCGATCTGGACAGGTGCACGGGATGCAGCGCCTGCGTGGCCGCGTGCATGATCGAGAACAACATTCCCATCGTGGGAGAAAAGCAGGTGAATTACGGTCGCGAGATGCAGTGGATTTCGATTCAACGATACGAGACGGAGCGGGGGATGATGTCGCTTCCGATGTTGTGCCAGCAATGTTCAAAGGCGCCGTGCGAGCCGGTCTGTCCCGTGTACGCGACGCATCACAGTTCCGAGGGGCTCAACGTCCAAACCTACAATCGTTGCATCGGGACGCGGTATTGCGCGAACAACTGTCCGTATAAGGTCCGGCGGTTCAACTGGTTCGACTATACGAAGCCCTCGCCGGTGAAGGAGATGTTGAATCCGGACGTCACCGTCCGGGGAGTCGGTGTGATGGAGAAGTGTACCTTCTGCATCCAGAGGATCCGGCGGGTGGAGATCGATGCGAACATCGAGCGAAGGCCGATCCACGACGGGGAAGTAATTCCCGCCTGCGCCCAGACCTGTCCGACGGAAGCGATCGTCTTCGGAAATCTGAAGGATGAGAATTCCCGGGTGAGAAAGGTCCAGAGGAAGGCGGAAGAAGAGGGGAGAGCGTACAAGATACTGGAATTTCTCGGCATCGAGCCGGCCGTGACCTATCTGAAGCGCAGGCGGAACTTCGAGGAAGAGGTATGAGCGTGATTCGGGATCCGGACGCGGAAAAACTGGCGCGGATGGAGTTCGATGAGGTCGATCGAACTGTGGAGGGGTCGCTGTGGCGGCCCACGAAATTCTATTTTGCGGGGCTGGCGATCACTGTCGGTCTTTTGTTGATGTTCAAGGGAGCCTGGATCGATCAGGTCATCCGCGGGATCGGGCTTTCGAGCAAGACGAATCCCGCCGGCTGGACACTCTACATCACGACCTTCGTCTTCTGGGTCGGTATTGCTCATTCCGGAACATTGATCTCCGCGATTTTGTATCTCTTCCGCGCGAAGTGGCGGACTTCGATCTACCGGGCCGCCGAGGCGATGACCGTCTTTGCGATTATGACCGCCGGCCTCTTTCCGCTCATCCACCTCGGACGTCTCTGGCGGATGTATTACATCCTCCCCATTCCGAACCAAAGGGAACTCTGGCCGAATTTCACGTCTCCGTTGATGTGGGACGTCGTCGCCGTCAACACGTATCTTACCGTCAGCACGATGTTCTTTTATCTCGGGTTGATCCCCGATATCGCTTCCTTGCGAGATCGAACCCACGGGCTCAAGCACCGCATCTACGCCCTTCTTGCTCTGAACTGGGTCGGTTCGGAGAACCAGTGGCGGTATTACAAGCAGGCGTATATGTTCTTCGCCGCGCTGGCGACGCCGCTGGTCATATCAGTACACAGTGTCGTCTCGTGGGATTTCGCTGTCTCGATCATCCCGGGGTGGCACTCGACGATCTTCGCGCCGTATTTCGTCGCCGGAGCGATTCACTCCGGATTGGCGATGGTCCTGACACTTTTGATTCCCTTGCGGTCGAGGATGAAGTACAAGAACTTGATTCGTCTTGTCGACTTGGAGAACGTCGCCAAGACGCTTGTTTTCACCGGGCTGATCGTCGGATATTCCTACATCACCGAGTTTTTCGTGGCGTGGTATTCCGGAAACGGGTTCGAGAAATCCGTCTTTCTGTATCGCGCGGTGGGGGATTACAAGGCCTTTTTCTGGACGATGTTCACCTGTAACGCGATCGTACCTCTCTTCTTCTTGTCCAAAAGGATCCGCACGAGCATTCCCTGGCTCTTCGTTATCTCCATCCTGGTGAACATCGGGATGTGGTGCGAGCGGTTTGTAATCATTACGACATCCCTTTCGCATGACTTCCTTCCCTATTCCTGGGGAACGATCAAGATGACACCGACGGATTTGATGATCGTGATTGGAAGTTTCGGCCTCTTCCTCACCCTCTTTCTGATCTTCTCCAAGACCTTGCCGCCGGTGGCGACGACGGAGATGAAGGAGGCGATCGAGTTGGAGAGGGAAGATTTAGGGCTTGCGGGAGGAGCGCACTGATGGGCGGCGTCCTTGGGCTCTTCAAAGAACCGCATTCGATGGATCGCGCGGCGGAATATGCGAAGAACCAGGGGTGGCGGTCGGTGATCCGGATCTCGCCGCTTCCGACCCACGGTTACGAAAGCACGCCCGTTCAATGGTGTACGCTGGCGGGAGCCCTCACCGGGGGAACGACGGGTTTTTGCCTGGCTTCTTTTGCCGCCTTGAAGTATGGAATGATCGTCTCGGGAAAACCGCTGGTCACTGTTCCGCCGTACTTGGTGATCCTTTTCGAGTTCACGATCCTCTTCGGGGCGATCTTCACGATGGCCGCCGTAATGGCTCTGGCGATCTTCCCCAACCTCTTCTTCCATCGCTGCCGTCTTCCGGTCTGGCACGACCCGCGTTTGACGCACGATCACTTCGGTGTCTTTGTGGAATGCACGGAGGCGGAACGTGACGAAGTACGGGCTTTGCTCGAGAAGGAAGGCGCGGTCGAGACGAAGATCGCGGAGGAGAAGCGATGACGACGGCGCCCGCTCACATTTTCTCCTTGATGCTGTCGGCTGCGACGGAGGGTGTCGGGGGAGCGGGAAATGAACTGATCGGGAGGCTGTGGTCGGCCTTGCTCGTCAATACGCTCTTCTTCACGGGAATTGCTCAAGCCGGAATCGTCTTCTCGGCGATCTATCGGACGACGCGATCGCGATGGAGTCCAGGGTTGGAACGGCTCGGATTCTCCGGAATCCGTTTTCTTCCGATCTCGCTTCTCCTTCTTGCCGTGCTCTTTCTCGGCCACCAACATCTTTATTCTTGGACGCACGAGCCGCTTCCGGAGGCCAAACGCTGGTGGCTCAGCAGCACCTTCTTCTTCGCCAGACAGTTCTTCTATTTCGGCGTGATGACACTTTTGAGTTTCGGGTACTACCGCCTTTATCTCCGGCCGGAATCGGAAGAGCGGTGGAACAAGATGGGCGTCTTCGCCCCGTGGCTCATCTTCGCTTACGCCGTCTTCTATTCCTTGATCGCCTTCGATATGTTGATGTCGCTCGAACCGGAATGGTACAGCAACCTCTTCGGCGCCTACTTTTTCATCAGCAATCTCTACGCGGCAATGGCCTTTCTGGCCTTTGTCGCCGCATTGCGTTATCGCCGAAACGGATTCACAAAGGAGATCTCCGTCGATTCCTTCCACGACATCGGGAAACTCATCTTCGGTTTCTGCTGTGTCACGGCGGATTTCCTCTGGTCGCAATACATCGTCATCTACTACGGAAATTTACCGGAAGAGGTCGGCTATGTGCTCAAACGGACGGCGACATCCCACTGGGGAGGAATGGGCATCGTTGTGTTGCTGACAGCGTTTGTCATTCCGTTCATCGTTTTGATTTCCCGTGAGGTGAAGAGGCATCCTCGGGTGCTGATCTACGTCGTGGGGTTGATCCTTGTCGGTATTCACCTCGTGGATTATCTCTTGGTTCTTCCCGCCGTCGTTCCGAACGCCTCGATCCGGTTTCCGACGGTGGAGTGGATTTTCTCGGCAGGTTTCGCCTTTCTCTACGCGGGAATCGTTCGGCGGTATTTGAGGGAGGCTCCCGGTGTTTAGCGGGAGGAAGATTCTTCGACGGAGTCTAGGCGTTCTCGCCGCCTTCTTCTCGATTCTGGTCGGTTTCCGCTCCGGATCGGTCGCGGCGGCCGACGGCGGAAAGGAAGCGTTTGTCGGAATCGAGGAAAGGCTTGGAGAAAAAATTCCGATGGATCTGATATTGAGGGATGAGAAGGGAGAACCGATATCGCTTTCTTCCCTCTTCGCCGGGAAACCGGTCCTTCTCGAACTGGTCTATTACGAATGTCCGGGGATATGCACGCCGTTTCTTCAGAGTACGGCGGAATTACTCGAGGAGGTTCCGGCTGTGCCGGGCAAGGATTTCACGGCGGTGGCCGTGAGCATCTCGCCGAGCGAGACCGCGGCTGTGGCGGCGAGAAAGAAGCGGGAAATCTTCGGTGGGATGCGGCGAGCCGTCTCGCGGGACGGATGGCGTTTCCTTACCGGGGAGACGGAACCGGTCCGGCGTCTGGCGGAGGCGGTCGGGTTCCGCTACCGGGAAAACGGATCGGGTTTTCTTCACACGACGGCGTTGATCGTTCTTTCGCCCGGCGGGAAGATCACGCGGTACATCTACGGGAAGAACTTTCTTGCCGCGGATCTTCAATTGGCGCTGGTCGAAGCATCGGAGGGTCGGGTCGGACCGACGGTGGCGCGTGTCTTGCGATATTGTTTCAACTATGATCCGACCGGGGACCGCTATGTTTTGGATGTCAAAAAGGTGGCCGGCGCCGCCGTGTCTTTAGGCGGATTGTTTCTGCTTGGGACGCTCCTTTTGACCGGGCGCCGGGAGGAGAAGAGACCGCGAAGAAGACAAACATCCGGGGCGGACGGGGAAATCGACGGGAATGAGGAAGGACGAGAGAAATGACGGAAGAAACGGGTAAGAGTTTCTATGAGACCGGGAGACCGGGGATACGCGGATGGATCTTCTCGACGGACCATAAGCGGATCGGCCTTCTCTATCTGACCTCGATGTTGACCTTCTTTACCGTCGGCGTCTGCCTCGGCTTGACGATGCGCCTGCAATTGATGTTTCCGGGGCATTCCATCGTTCCCGCGCACGTGTACAATTCACTCTATACCCTCCACGGGGTCATAATGATCTTCCTCTTCGTGATTCCCGGACTTCCAGCCGTCTTCGGAAATTTTATGCTCCCGTTGATGTTGGGGGCCGAGGATGTCGCTTTTCCGCGGATCAATCTCCTCTCCTGGTGGCTCTTCGTCACCGGTGCCGGCTTGGCGCTTTTGACGATCTTCTTCGGCGGGCTTCCGGATACCGGATGGACCTTCTATGCTCCCTACAGTATTCGGTCCGGCCAGAACGTTTCGCTTGCGGTTTTCGCGGCTTTCATTCTCGGGTTCTCCTCCATCCTGACAGGGTTGAATTTCGTCGTCACGATCCACCGCCTTCGAGCGAAGGGGATGGGGTGGTTCAAGATGCCGCTTTTCGCGTGGGGGCTGTATGCCACCGGCTGGATTCAGATTCTGGCGACCCCGGTCGTGGGTATCACGTTGCTTCTCATTCTCGTGGAACGCATCTTCCACATCGGATTGTTTGATCCGACGATCGGTGGGGATCCGGTCCTCTATCAACACCTCTTCTGGATTTATTCTCATCCCGCCGTGTACATTATGATTCTGCCGGCGATGGGCGCGATCTCGGAGATCGTGCCGACCTTTTCGCGCCGGACGATCTTCGGGTACAAGATGATCGCCTTTTCGAGTATGGCGATCGCGATCGTGGGGTATCTTGTCTGGGGCCACCATATGTTCACGAGCGGGATGTCGAACACGGCCCGCGCGGTCTTCTCGCTTCTGACCTTCCTTGTTGCAATACCGACGGCGGTCAAGGTCTTCAACTGGCTCGCTACGCTCTACAAAGGTTCGATCGTTCTCCAGACCCCTCTTCTCTTCGCTCTTTCGTTCATCTTTCTCTTCTCGATCGGCGGATTCACCGGTTTGATCCAGGGAGCGCTTTCCACGGATATTCATCTTCATGATACCACCTTTATCGTGGCCCATTTTCATTACACGATGTTCGGGGGAACGGGATTCGCCTTCTTCGGCGCGTTGCATTATTGGTTCCCGAAGATGTTCGGAAGAATGTACAAGGAAAAACCGGCAAAGCTCGGATGGCTCCTTATGTTCCTCGGCTTCAACTTCCTCTATTTCCCGCTCTTCATCGCGGGGTTTATGGGCCAGCCCCGGCGTTACTATGATTACCTCCCGAAATTCGCCGTTCCGAATCTCGTCTCGACCATCGGCTCCTGGATTCTCGTTGCGGGGCTGATCGTGTTGGCGGTGAATCTCATCCGGGCTCTCCGCTTCGGCGAGAAGGCGCCGGCCAATCCGTGGAAGGCTGCGACACTCGAATGGGAGACCTCTTCGCCGCCGCCGCTCGAAAACTTCGTCGAACCGCCCGTTGTAACGCAAGGACCCTATGACTTCGTCGGGAAGGGGCTGGTGAAGGGATGATGACAACGACACTGGAGGCGAGGATGGAGCCCGTGGAAGGAAGCCACGAGCATTCCGATTACATCGGCGCCAAGATCGGAATGTGGCTCTTCCTCTTCACCGAGGTTCTGCTCTTCGGAGGGCTCTTTCTCTGCTATGCCGTGTACCGACACCGGTACGCGCAAGATTTTCATTCGGCGGCGCATGAACTCAACGCGGTTCTGGGCTGTGTCAACACGCTGGTGCTTCTCACCAGCAGTCTTACGATGGCGCTGGCGATCTCGGCCCTTCAAAAGAACCGCCCGGGACTCTCGCGTTTCTACCTCTGGGCCACGATCGGATGCGCTGTGATCTTCCTGGGAATCAAATATGTCGAGTGGGGTGCGAAGATTCATCACGGTATCTATCCCGGCTCCGAACATCTGATGGCGAACTTCAATCCGGGAGAGCGACTCTTTTTCGGACTCTATTTCTCGATGACCGGTCTGCACGGGTTGCACGTGATCATCGGGGGAATCGTGTTGCTTTGTGTCGAGCGGATCGTAGCGAAACTGCCTCGCGGAGAGGACCCGGGGGAAAGCGGAACGGTGACGATCATCGAGAATGCGGGACTCTACTGGCACCTGGTGGACATCATCTGGGTGTATCTCTTCCCGCTCTACTATCTGCTGACGTAAGGAGAGAGGAATGAAGGACGTAATGGAAACGACAGCCGAAAAACCCCACGCCTCGCCGTACGGAACGTATATTCTGGTCTGGCTCTGTTTGATGGGGCTGACGGGTCTGACGGTGGCGGTCTCCGGAGTGCATCTGGGGAACTGGAACGCGGCGGGCGCCGTTGCGATCGCTTCGACCAAAGCGGCTGTCGTGATCTGGTACTTTATGCATCTACGATACGACAAGAGCATTTTCCGGTGGATGGTCCTGGTGATGATCATCACCCTGGGGATCATTCTGGGATTGACCTTCATCGATTCCACGGTACGGGGGCCGTTCTGATGGCCGCGGCGGGGCATCCTCGGAATCCGGCGGCCTGGTTGAAGGCGTTGGGAGTCGTGATCCTTCTCGCGGTGGCGGGAGTTTTGGTCGAGATGGTTGTCGGAGTGAACCGGTATTCCGATTTCGGAGCGCAGGTCGATCATACCTTTTGGATGATTGTATTGATCGCGGCCTTGCTTCTCGGCGGCATCGTCGTCTTTATGGTTTACTGTCTCGTGGTTTACAGGCACGACCGCGTCGAGGTTCCGGTACAGGTCGAGGGAAACTGGTGGCTCGAGTTCTGGTGGACGGTGATTCCGGTCGTCATTGTTCTGGGGATGTTTTGGGCGGGGTACGAGGGCTTTCGGAATATGAGGACCGTTCCGAAGAATGCGATGAAGGTCAAGGTTCTGGCGCGGATGTGGTCGTGGGAGTTTGAATACGAAAACGGCGTGCATTCGAATGTTCTGAAGGTGCCCGTGGGCACTCCCGTTCGTTTGACGCTTACATCCGCGGATGTCATTCACAGCTTCTACATCCCGCATTTTCGCGTGAAGGAGGATTGTGTGCCGGGCCGGGAAGGCTATATGTGGTTCAAGGCGGACGAGGTCGATACGTACACGGTGATGTGCGCGGAATATTGCGGCGACGGTCACGCCAAGATGATGACAAACGTGGTCAGTCTTCCGCGGGAGGCTTTTGAGGAATGGTTGCGGAGCGCGGCGGAGGAGAAGAAGGCGATGGAGGAACCGGTTGCGGAGGAACTCTCTCCGGAGGAGAAAGAGCGGAAAATGGCGGCCGCGGGAGAGAAACTGTATAACGTCAAAGGGTGTGCCGCGTGTCATTCGGTCGATGGTTCCCCGCGTCTGGGTCCTTCCTTCAAGGGCATCTATGGGAAAAAGGTCCGCGTTATGACCGGCGGAAAGGCACGCGAAGTTCTCGTGGATGACGCCTATCTGACGAAGTCGATGAAAACGCCGACGGCCGATGTGGTGGAGGGATTCCAACCCGTTATGCCTCCGCAAAATTTGACGGACGCGGAGATTGAGAAGATCAATACGTTCATCAAGAGTCTGAAGTGAGGAAGGGATAGAGATGGAATTGCTCGTTCGATGGGGAGAGAGTTTCGAGTCGTTCGTAGGGGGAATCGCGTCGGCTCCCACGGCGAATACTTTAATGCTCTTTCGCTTCATTATCTTCCTGATGACAGTTCTCTTCATTGCGGGCACCGGGTTGCAATTTGGGAGTCTGCTCCTTTCGGTTCTCTTCGATCTTTCGGACCATTTCAAGCGAGACGACAATCATGCCGGGTTCGCGGAGCGGCTTGCGGGAGTAGCGGGGGGAACGATCGCTCTTCCCGTCATCTTCGGCCTTCTGCCTCTTATGACGATCGCGCTCTGTTACAGCAGAGTGTATTACGGAGGAACGGCGCTGCTTCCCGCCTTCTTCCTCGCGGCGGCCGTCTTCTGTGCCGTTGCGGGCATTCTCGCGCGGCTCTTCTGTAAGACCGTTCCTCTGAGAGGAGTGCGGTATCGCAGCCACATTGCGTACGGAATCGCGGCGCTGATGCTTTACCTCGGAATGTACCATATCTACGCCGCAGGGGCCGTTCTGGCTTTGACTCCCGAAAAATGGCCGTTCGTCACCACAAGCCCGCATCAAACGTTCCTTTCCTGGAACACCATCTTTCGGTTCAAGGAATTGGTCGTCTTCGCCGTTCTTTTCGCGGCCGTCACATTGAGGATCGGGTACTTTGCGTGGCCCGAGGGAGAGATGGCGAAGGCTTCCGAGGAGGAACGGCGGTTCGCGGGGTTCGTCCTCGGATGGTGGGGCTTCGTCTTCAACCTCGCGTATCCTGCGATTTTGCTCCTTTATCTCATAAATCTTCCCCCGGGTTCGATTCGGCGGGAGATGTTCACGGTTCTGGTGGCCACGCTTCTCCTTCTGCATCCCCTGGTGATGTACTCGTTCGCCACGGGAAGACGGTGTGTCGCGAAACGACCCGTGGCAAGTTTCATTCTCGTCTTTCTGGTGCTTCTATTGGGAGTGACGAACCAGACCCTGGCGGAGTCGCGCGCAAATGTCGATCGCTTGTCCCTGCTGCGCCTCGAGGCGGGAGAGGCGGAGAAGGAGCGGGAGACGGTACGAGAGGCGAAGGCGGAGGAAGGGAAGAAGATCGACGGAAAAGAGGTGTTTCAGAGGGTCTGTAGTGCGTGCCACAAATTCGATGCGCGCCTCGTCGGTCCGCCACTGGCGGAGAGAATCCCGAAGTACAAGGGAAAGCAGGAGGAACTCGAGAAGTTTCTCGCGAATCCCGTGAAGAAGGATCCCGCCTATCCACCGATGCCGAAACCGGCTGTGACACCGGATGAGCGGAAAGCGGTCGCGGAATACTTATTGGAGACGTTGGCAAAATGACGGAAGAAACGAGTGTCTGGACGGAAGAGGACGAAAAGAAACTGACCAATCGGATATGGCGGGCGATTCCCGTTGTGATCGCCGGCTATTTCCTTTTGCTCTTTCTTACGGTCGGCGCCCTCTACGCCTACTGGAATCGGTATATGACGGTTCCCGAACAGCCGATCAACTTCAGCCACAAGATTCACGTTTTCGACAACGGCCTTCCGTGTAGCACCTGCCACAAACTCTTTGAGAAATCCTCCACGGCGGGGATTCCGGCAATCGAGACCTGTATGTCCTGCCACAAATCCGTAGCCGCGGGGAAACCGGAGATCAAGAAGGTAAGAGCCTTTTGGGACAGGAAGGAACCGATTCCGTGGGAGCGGGTGCACAATCTTCCGGATCACGTTCTCTTCTCGCACAAACCGCACATCAAGGCCGGCCTCGACTGTGCCGCGTGTCACGGAGAGATCAAGGCTATGCCGGTGGTGAAACAGGTGCGTTCGTTGGAGATGGGATTCTGCGTTCAGTGTCATCGAAAAAAGAATGCGCCGTTGGAGTGTGCCACCTGCCATAAGTGACCGGGGGTCTTTTGCATTCCGATCCGTCGATCGGAGGAAGTGTTATGGGATAATGGGGCTGGGTTCGATATTGTTTTCAAACCGGCTGCCCGGAGAAGACTCGAGAAGATGCCCCGTTATCACGCCGTGCGGTTCACGGATGCCATGGAGAGATGTCTTCGTCATGGACCGAAACGTAAGGAGGAGGCGCGATCCCAGGAATGGCGCTCCTTGCGGGTCTTGCTGCAGGCAGGATGCCTGCGCTACCAGGACACGCTTCCCGTTCCCTTTTTCGTTTCCCTTCCCCATTCCCTTTTTCTTGTCCTTGCCTTTGCCCTTGCCCTTCCCTCGGGATACCTCGTGGAGGGGATTCCTCAATCGCCTTCCGGCGATTTTCGGAATGACACGGGGGTTGTGGTGGATTCCTCGCGGAGGCTGTCCCGAGCGAATGAGAGGGACTCGGGATGACAACACAGGCGCGGGATACAACGCAAATCGAGGGGCGAGGGTTCTCGTGTGCCCGGGGACCATCCTTTTTCAGATGCGGCGTCTTCTTCTTCAGTAGTATAATCCCGCCGTGGCGCTGGAATTTTCAGGTAAGCGGATCCTTGTAACGGGAGTTGCGGGGTTCATCGGGTCGCACCTTGCGCGGGCGCTTCTGGATCGAGGAAGCGAAGTGATCGGGGTGGATGCTCTGACCGATTACTACGATCCGGCGAGAAAGCGGCGCAATCTGGAAAGCGTGCTTGGGGAGAAGACGTTCCGGTTCTTCGAGGAGGATTTGAACCGAGTCGAGTTTTCCCGGCTTCCGGTTCCGGACATCGTATTCCACGAGGCGGCGCAGGCGGGAATACGGGCTTCCTGGGGCGGATCCTTTCAGCGGTATGTGGAGGACAATATCCTTGCGACCCAAAGGCTTTTGGAAGCGGTGGGCCGTTGGGGGCGGATCGAGCGTTTCGTCTTCGCTTCTTCTTCTTCCGTTTACGGTGATCAAAACCGACTCCCTTTATCGGAAGATATGGTTCCGAATCCCATCTCGCCGTACGGAGTGACGAAACTGGCGGCGGAGCGGTTGGTATTTTCCTATGCGCGCCGATTGGAAATGCCGGCATTCGCGCTTCGCTACTTCACGGTTTACGGACCGCGACAACGCCCGGATATGGCGATCGAGCGCTTTTTCGAGGCGGCGTTGAGGGGAGAGGCGGTCGAATTATACGGGGACGGCAGCCAGAGTCGGGACTTCACGTTCGTCGACGATGTTGTCGAAGCGAACCTTTTGTGCCTGGAATCCGGCGGCCCCGGCGGGGTTTACAATATCGGGGGAGGAGTCGTCACGACGATGACGGATTTAATCAAGGAAATCCGAAGAGTTTCTGAAAGAAAGATTGAGGTTCGGAAGCGGGAGACGGCTCCGGGTGATGTGCGGCATACGCTGGCGGATACGAGCCGGGCGCGGGAGGATCTCGGCTTTGCTCCGAAGACCACGTTGAAAGAGGGACTTCGAAGACAGTGGGATTGGATTAGGGAAGACGTGGCAGAACGCGGTCTCTTGTGAGTGTCGTTCCTGTTCTTCTTTTCGTTGTCTCGCTGCCCCATCCGGCTCATTCTGAGCGAGGCAGCGTTCCGTAACGCGGCGAACGTGGGGCGTATGTTCTTCCTGGGACCGCCGGCATCTTGCCGGCAGAAATGGGGTGCAGGTTCTCTAATTTGCGGAAGAGGCGGTTATCTGCGGGCAAGATGCCCGTGCTCCCACGCTGCTTCCTTTTTTCCCTTCTCCGTTTACGTCCGTTACTCCTGCCCTTGCCCTTGCCCCTTTTCTTCTTCCGTGTCATTCCGCGCCTTCCGTGGTTTTCTATTCTTCCCTGCCGTTCCGCGTCTTCCGTGGTTTCACCGAGGATTCAGCGGATTCCGAGGTAGCCTTTGGCGGTGATATTTTCGGGATCCAGGATTGTGACGTTGTAGAAGAGAGAATACGCCTCTTCGTATTTTCCCTGGAGATAGAGGTTGACCGCTAAAGTGTTGAGAAACGTCACATCGGTCGGCAGAATCGCCAGCATTTTTCGGGCGACACTTTCCGCTTGGGCGTATTTCTTCTGTCCCTGGAGAGCCAGTGCCAGCCGGAGATTTCCATAGTAGTTGTAGTAATCCGTCTTGAGAATCTCATTGCATTTCTCCTCGGCCTTTTCCCATTCCTCTTGAGCGAGGTAAACGGCGGCGAGACCGAGCTTCGGTTCGAGCGAGGTCGGGAGAGCCTTTTCCGCCGTTTGGTAGTAGGCTGCGGCGTCGGCATGGTTTTTCATCAGATAATTCAACCACCCGAACCGAAGGTTGACGGTGTAGGAGGAGGGATACTGTTTGTAAACCGGGAAAAGGGCGCGGAAGGCATCCTTGTAATTTCCCGCCGTTTCGTATCGATAGGAAGCGGCGTAGGCCTGGCGAACTTGCGTGTCCGCCTCCCTCGCCAGAACGGGAGCCGCGGAAACGAAGAGGAAAAAACCGACGTGAAGACCAACGAAAATCCGAGACATAAATACTTCTCCTTTCAAAATGACTCTCACCACCGATGACCGACGGAGAGAGTGTGGGTGAAGAGATCATAGGGCCGGTGGTCCGAGGTGGTGAAGTGCCGGCCGCGGGAATAAGTCGTTTCCCACCCCAATGTAAGGAAGTCTCCGGACCAATGGAGACCGAGGCCATAGATGCCGCGTAGTTCATCCGGGGTGTTGTACGGGACATAGCCTTCTTCTCCGGTGTAGATCGAGCCGTGGCCGAGGAGATATTTGAGATAGGGAGTCCATCTTCCGAAGGTCAAGGAGTGGCGTTGGGCGAGAAACCAGTGGTCGTCCGGAGGGGCGAGGAGACCTATGGCATCGTGCGAGACGTGGCTCAACTCGGAGACGAGGGAGTAGCGGCCGCGGTGGAAACGGTAACCGATTCCGAGTTGCACGGCATCGACGAAGGCATAATCCGAAAGTGTTGTTCGAAGAAAGAAGTTGGCTTTTTCGAGGCTGACGGTCGCAATGTTGGCCTTACCGAGCGTGGGGTCGTTGGTATTGAAACGGCGGAGCAAGAGGGCGAAGGCGACGGGGCCGAAAAAGCGGTAACCCGCGCCATAGGATGTTTCCTTGAGCGGCGGCTCGGTGGGAGAGAGGTAATCGAGCGCGAGGCGGCTGACGATTGCCTCGAAGGAATGCCGTTTCTTGTGGGTCGCCGTCAAGAAGAAGGTGCCGGTCCAGCCCTGATCCTTCGTGATGGAATGGTAGTCGAGATAGGTAGTGTAACCGGTCAACGAAAAGGACCACGGAGAGGTCAGGAGGAGGGAAGAGAGTTGAAGAAGGGATGCGTTGCGCGGATCCCGTTCGAGGCCTTCGGCGACGAGCCGGCGGGCTTGGCGGCGTTCGCCGAGGTAATAACGGCACCAGGCCAGCCCTTGCAAGGCGGGAAGGGATTCCGGGGAGATCGATCGGATCTTCTCATAGAACTCGGCGGCTTCGGAGTAATTCTTCAAGGAGAAGAGGGAGAAGGCGTTGTTGAAGAGAACGGCCGAATTCTCAGGAAATTTTTCAAGAAGCGATTTTCCGAGGGAGAGAGATTCGGAATAGCGACGGAGGGAGACGAGACAATTCTGTTCTCCGATGCGGGCTTCGAGATATTCATCGGCACTGGAGGCCGTCGCCGCCGCCCGGCGGTAATAACTCAACGCCGTGTCGGTGTTTCCCTCCCGATAGTAGGAGAAAGCCGAGCGAAGCAGAACGGTGTAGGAAGAAGATTGCGAAAGGGGATTCTGATCCGCGCGGCCTTTTCCGGGAAGGATCGGAAGCGCGGCCGAGGAGAGAACGAGAAGCAAGAGGAATTTTTGCGGGGAGAAGAGGGGCCGGTTCATGGTTCGAGCCTCCGGATGAGAACGTCTCTTGTCGGAGAGTAAAGGGTCGAGGGGAGCCTGCGGCGATCGAGTGTCACGGTCCATTCCTCGATCAATTTTTTCCGGCGTCCGATACGGCGGTAGAGTTTCGTATGCCGAAGAGTGTCGGATTCGACCGTGCCGCGCACGTGAATTCGGGCGAAGTCGTGGTGGAAGGATTGGACGAGCAAGACGGCCTCGGCCGTTCCCCGGGAGATGACGGGCCGGATCGGAAGCGTGTCGGACCACGCGACACGGTTCTGAATAAGCGGGATCGAGGGGAGGGCGCGGAAGAGGTCGGCCAGGATCGACCGTCGGTCGCCGGAGTAGTCGAGGAAACGAAAGAGGGGCGGGCCGGTATGAAAGAAGAGTTTGTTCTCGCCGTCGGTGAGGAGATTGCGGCCGTCCGGGGCGAGAACGACCTCGAACCGACCGACCGTGGAACGGCCGCGACACGTTCGCTCGAATAGAAAGGTCTCCCCCAGAAGAGGGGAGAAAGAAGAACGGAGGGAGGAGGAGGGGATCGGGGAAGCGAGGACGATGTCGCGGCGCGGTTCGAGCCAGGAGTGAAAGGAGATTCCATCCCGCACGACATTGGAGAAGCAGAAGGGAATCGTCGGGGAATTGGCTTCGGGAGAGAGTTGGAGTTGAACGTGAATGTGTGGCATCGGAGAATAACCGGAGTTCCCGCAGAGTCCGATTTTTTGCCCGTGAGCGACGAACTGTCCTTCGGTCACGGAGACGGAACCTTTGGCCAGATGAGCCACCTTGACATAGAAACCTCGTTCGTCCCAGATCAAGACGGTGTTGCCCCAATTCTCGGCGCGGTTGGCTTCTCCCGGCGCGTTGTCTTCGACGTCACTAACGATCTTTACGACTCGCCCGGCGACGGGGGCCAACACGGGCTTGCCGAAGGCGTAGTAATCGGAGAGGGTGGTTCCGTTGTCGGAATGTTCGCGCCCGGAGGAATCGCGGATCAAGAAATCCGCTCCATAACGCCAAGGGCCTTTGTGCGTGTATTCACCGTCGAAGGCTTGGGAGAGGGTCCATTCGCCGGAGAAAGGAAGGCCGATGGCGGGGTGGGGCGGCAGGAAGCGGGCGGCGTAGTTGATATGGTGATCGAGGATCGCCTCGGGGCTCTCGAGGAATGTGATCGTCCGGCGTGCTCCTCCCGTGATGTTGAAGTAATGAAGGAAGAGGCCGACGATGAGGTTGAAGGGGAGCGTGAAGATCGGAATCGAAAATCCGGCCCAAAAGACTTCGACGGCTCCGAGGAGGATGGAAGAGACCGCCACGGCGATGAGCGCGGTGAGGTAGGAACGTGGAGAGGGGATGAGGAAGATGCCTCCGAGCGCCACGGCGATGAGGATGAAATTGAAGTAATTGAGATTCGCGAAGGTCGAGGTGTAGGCGCCGTAGAAATGCGCGATGATCAAGGCGCCGAGGCTGTAGCCGGCCGCGGCGAGAAGAAAAAAGATGCGGGAATGGAGCAGAACGGCCAGAAGAATCAGTCCTCCGGCCAAGATCGTGTCGTTGAAGAAGATGGCCCCGAGCGTTTTGAGGAATCCCGTAACGGCCGGAGACGTGGGAGCGAGGCTCCATGTGGAGGACGTGTGAGGAAGGAGGTTGTTCACGAAGAGATTGGTGCTTCGGATGGCGAAGAGATAGCAGAGGGAACTGACGATGGCGAAGGGAAAACTCAGGATCGGTATCCCGAGGTAGCGTGAAAAGACGCTGTTGAGGCTGACGGTAAGGGCGAAAGTGAAGACGGCGGCGGCGGCGATCATCAATAACGTCAGAGGAGAGATTCGGAAGAGGGCGCCGATCGAGAGGCCGACAAGGAGAGCGTTGTAATAGTAGAACGGCTCGAAGGATTCGGCGGCGGGGAACGTCAACCTTCGGAAGAGGTAGGCGAAGGCGATGGCGGCGAATCCGGCCGTTCCGACATTGGGTTGAAAGAAGGTGACGCAGAAGATGATGACTCCGATGGCGAGATTGTTCGTGAAGAAGATATCGGCGTAGATTGTGAAGAAGCGCCGTAACCCCTCGGTGATGTGTTCGAGAGGAACGCCGCGGGGAAGGGGGAAGGCGGAGAAGCCCTTCATTCGAGAGCGGGGGTTCAGAGGTTCGCGAAGAGATCGGCGGAGACGCGGAGGCGTTCCGGAAGGGATTCGCAACTCGTGACGTCTTCGAGCGCTTCCCGGCGGCGGATGAGTTCGACGGTTCCGTCCTCGGAAACAAGGACGATCGCCGGCCGGTACTCGATGAACTGCATCCACTGCGTCACGTTGTAAGCGCCGACCGGATGGAGAACGAGCGGAGAGCCGACGGGAAGGGGAGGGAGGTGGATCGAATCGCGCACGACGTCGATGTTCATACAGAGGGGACCGTAAAGGATCGAGTCCTCAGCCGGACCGTCGATCGCCGATCCGGGCTTAACCCCGATGTTGTACCAGTGGGAGGTGTAGAGGAGGTTCACTCCAGCGTCGATGATGTAAGTCTTCTTTCCATCCTGAAGGCGTTTGGAGCCGACGACGCTGGTGAGGAGGTATCCGGCCTCGTCGATCAGTGCACGGCCGCTTTCGAGGTAGAGTTTAGGGGAGTGATCGGGTTTGCATCGGGCCAGCATCGCCTCGCCGATGGCGCGCGCGTAATCATCGATCGGTGGAATGGCGTGATCGGGGGCAAGATAGATCCCCTTGAGTTGGCTTCGGGAGGGGAGGCCGCCGCCGATGTTGTAGTATTCCATCGGCCGGCCGTAATCGTCCTCCAGTGCGTCTCCGAAATCGACCATCTTGTTCAACTGGCGGGCGTAGGCGTTGGGATCGAGAATGAAGGTTCCGATATGGCAATGGAGTCCGACGAGTTCCAACTTGCCGCCCTGGTGAATCCGGCGCGCGGCGGAGAGCGCTTGTCCGCTTTCGAGGTTGAAACCGAAACGCGACCACTGCGGGTAGATGCCGGCGTCAAGGTTCAGGCGCATCCCGATCCGCACGGGCCGGTTGTATTTCGCCGCCAATTCCTCCAGGGCGAAGATCTCATCGAAATTGTCCACATTGATCAGCGCTTCTTCCCGCACCGCCCGTTCCAGCGCCTCCGGCGGCTTGTGGGGGCCGTTGAAGATGATCTTCGAGCCGGGAACGCCGAGGCGGCGCGCCTTTTCATATTCGAAATACGAAACCACCTCCGCGATCGAACCTTCGTGATGCATCAGAGCGCAAATCGCATCGAGATAGTTCGTCTTGTAGGACCAGGCGAACTGCGTGTTCGGATAGAAGGCTCGAAAGATCTTCTTGAACCGGCTCACCTGCGAACGGATCGCGCGCTCGCTGAAAACGAAGAGCGGCGAACCGTATTCCGCCAGCAACGTCGTCACGGCGACTCCGTCGATCTCGGTCGTGCTCCGGCCCATTTCGGTCTGATACTTGTTCACCATCCCGATCTTCTGTGGCAGTATCATCGGCTTTTCATAAATCTTTTTTTCACCCTTTTCGCTCATGGTTTCTTTTCCCCGTGGACTACGATCCGCTCGAAGTCGCCGATACTTCGAATCCGCTCGCCCGTGTAACGTACCAGCAACTTCCCGACTTCGTATTCCTCCGGGAAATCCTCCTTTCCCTCAAAGAGATGTTTGATGTACCGGTCGGGAAGATTGATTCCCGCCGCCGTTGCGAGATAAATCCACGCCGGAAAACGGGGATTGATCTCCAAGAGATAGATCTCTTCTTCCGGTGTGATTCGAAACTCAAGTTCGAATCCCCCTTCCCATTCGAGTTCCCGAGCGAAACGCCGCCCGGCCTCGAGAATCGCATCGTTGGCGATGGTGACCGCCGACCAGGTCTTTCCCATCTGAGTCGTCAGAAGTTTCTTGATGGCAACCAATCCCAGAATACGCCCGTGTTTCCCGCAGCATCCGATCAGATTGAAGTCATCTCCACGTATGAATTGCTGAAGAATAACAGGATAGCCCCACTTGGCGACGATCTTGTCGAAATACTCCCGCGCTTCCTGGTGGGAATGAACGGGATAGGCCTCGTAGAAGACCCCCTTGACGACAGCCGGAAATCCCAACGATTCCAGGGCCGTCGAGAGTTCTTCGTACGAGGTGACGGCGATGGAGCGCGGGACAGGAACCCCGATTTGCTCCGCCAATTCCGGCAACGCGCTCTTTCGGACGGAATCATACTGATCCCGCGACGGAAGAAGTATCCTCAATCCCTCCTCCTCGATTCGTGACCGCGAAGAGATGTAGTGCGGCAGTTCGGAATCGAAAACGGGAATCAAGGCATCCACCGTTGCATCGCGGCAGATCGTCAAAAGTCGGTCGAGGTACTTCTGAGCGTCGGACGAAGGGTACGGAAGAAGGTACGCGTGCGAGACGAATTCGTCGAGGTAAAGACCGGGTTCCATCGCGTCGTACGCGAGCCCGATGCAGTGGTAGTCCGATCCGGATTCAAGCAGGCTGCGGATGACTCCGATCCCGGAACCGGGATTCTCCATCGAATTGATGCCGGAAACTGCGACCGTAAGAGGCATCAGGTGAGGTGAAGAGCCTTCAGGGCTTCGAGAAAATCGATGACGTCTCGTTCCGCTTCCGCCGGACTCACTTCGTATTCATCAATCAATTTCTCGACGATCTCGTCCTTCTCGAGACCCGACTTGAGATGTTGCAGAATCGAATAACCGGTCGAATTCACGGTGTAAGAGCGACCGCTATGTGGATCGAAGATGAATCCCGTTTCGCTGACGGCCAGATGCTGAAGTCTTTCCCTCCCCATTTTGTGAATCTCCTTTCCCTTTTTCCGGAGCAAATTCGATCCAGCGAACGCTCTGCACCGAAACCTTTCGTTCCGTCCAAGGTGTTCCCCGCCACAACCACCGAACCGTTGGTAGCGATTTCAAAACAAATCCTTTCAGGTTTTGGAAGGGGGTTCAATGTGAAATATGTCACGGAGATATGTGTTTTAGGGGAAAGGCGGGGGCGAGGAGAGAATGGATCGCGGGTTTTCCAACCTGGGACCGCCGGCATCGCTGCATGCACAAAGACCCGCAAGGGATGCGATCCCTGGGACCGCCGGGTTCTCGCCGGCAGGATATCTGCAAAGAGCGGAGTCGCTGGGAGCGCCGGCAATCTGCCGGCAGAAATGGAGCGCAGGTTCTCGAACCTGCGGGGCGAATCGTGCACTTGTGGGGGATTCCTCGTCGGCGTCGCTTTGCGCCGCCTCGCTCGGAATGACACCACG
>RFFU01000057.1 GCA_003697085.1 Candidatus Hydrogenedentota bacterium | reverse complement strand
TTCGCTGTGCCCCCGGCTGCTTCGGCCGTGTCCCCGGCCCGGCGTTGGAGGAATCCTTCCTTCCCGTGAAACCTGAAATTGACAAATGGGAAGAATGACACCTTTTCTCGGGGGGGGAATTCTGGCATAATGCGGCGTCTTGCGGGGAAATTTTTGCCGGAAGAGGTGGAAGAATGGAATTCGATATCGAATTGACTCGGCGCGTCTATGAACATATGAAAAAAACGATTCCGATCATAAGAGAACGTCTGGGCCGCCCGATGACCTATGCGGAGAAGGTGCTCTTTTCGCATCTGGACGATCCCGAGGGGCAGGATCTGACACGCGGGCGCTCGGAACTTCTTCTCCGGCCGGACCGAGTCGCGATGCAGGACGCCACGGCGCAGATGGCGATTCTACAGTTTATGACAGCCGGTCGTTCCTCGGTGGCGGTTCCCACGACCGTTCACTGTGATCATTTGATTCTGGCGCGGCGCGGAGCGGAAGAGGATCTTGCTTCCGCCCAGGATATCAACGGCGAAGTCTATCGTTTCCTCCGCTCAGCGGCTCAAAAGTACGGTATGGGATTCTGGGGGCCGGGAGCGGGGATCATCCATCAGGTTGTTCTCGAGAAGTACGCCTTTCCCGGAGGGATGATGATCGGGACGGATTCGCACACCCCCAATGCCGGAGGGATGGGGATGGTGGCGGTCGGCGTGGGCGGCGCGGATGCCGTCGACGTAATGGTCGGGATGCCGTGGGCCGTGGCGAATCCCCGGTTGATCGGAGTCTATCTCAAGGGAAAGTTGAGCGGGTGGACCTCGCCGAAGGATGTCATTTTGAAGGTTGCTGAGACGCTGACGGTCAAGGGGGGGACGGGGAAGATCGTCGAGTATTTCGGGCCGGGAACGGCGTCGATTTCGGCGACCGGAAAATGCACCATCACGAATATGGGCGCGGAGATCGGCGCAACGACCTCGATCTTTCCCTACGATGAACGCCAGGCGCGTTATCTTGCGGCGACGGAACGCGAGGCCGTCGTGGAACTCGCGGAGGAATACATCGAGTTTCTCAGAGCGGATTCGGAGGTCGATAAGGATCCCGAACGGTACTTCGACGAGATCATCGAGATCGATCTCGACTCTCTCGAACCGCATCTCGTCGGCCCACATACCCCCGATCTTGCGCATCCCGTCTCGCGCATGGGAGCGGATGCGCGGGAGAACGGGTGGCCGGTCGAGATATCCGCGGCCCTGATCGGGTCCTGCACGAACTCGTCCTACGAGGATCTTTCCCGGGCGGCGCATATCGTCCGGCAGGCCGTTTCCGCCGGGATGAAAACGAGGATACCGCTTTTGGTGACTCCCGGTTCCGAGCAGATACACAAGACGATCGCCCGAGACGGCCTTTTGGACCTCTTCAAGGAAGCGGGAGCCGTGGTCTTGGCGAACGCGTGCGGTCCCTGCATCGGACAATGGAAACGCGACGATGTGCCGGAAGGAACGCCGAATTCGATCGTGACCTCCTACAACAGAAATTTCAAGAAGCGCAACGATGGAAATCCGGCCACTCATTCCTTCATCGGTTCGCCGGAGATCGTCACGGCGTATGCCTTTGCGGGGACCTTCGATTTCAATCCCTTGAATGATGCGGTTCCAAAACCCGACGGCGGGGAGTTCTGCTTTAAACCCCCGGAAGGGCCGGAGATACCCGAACGCGGTTTTGTGATCGACGAAACCGGTTTCCTTCCTCCTGATGAAAAAGGAGCCTCGGTCGAGGTCGTGGTCGATCCAGGGAGCGAGAGGTTGGCGCTTTTGGAGCCGTTCCCGAAATGGCGGATTCCCGAGGATTTCGAGAATCTCTCGATCCTGGTCAAGGCGAAGGGAAAGTGCACGACGGACCATATTTCGCAGGCCGGTCCCTGGTTGCGCTACCGCGGGCATCTGGACAAGATCAGCGACAACATGTTCCTGGGGGCGGTGAATGCCTTCACCGAGGAGGTGGGGCAGAGTCATGGAAAACCGTTTCCGGCGCTGGCCCGGAAATGGAAGGCCTCGGGCCGCGGGTGGATCGTTGTGGGAGATGAAAACTACGGAGAAGGATCCTCGCGGGAACATGCGGCGATGGAGCCCCGGCATCTGGGATGCCGAGCCGTGATCGTAAAGTCGTTCGCGAGGATTCACGAGACGAATCTGAAGAAACAGGGGATCCTTCCTCTCTGGTTCAAGAATCCCGCGGATTACGAGACGTTTCGAGAGGACGATGTGATTGCGATTCGCGGACTCGAGAACCTTGCTCCGGGCTCCGAGGTCTCCGTCCTCGTCCGCCATTCCGACGGCAGCGAAGAGACGGTTCTCGCCCGGCATACTCTGACGGAGAGCCAAGTCCGCTGGTTCTTCGAGGGGTCGGCGTTGAACGCGATCCGCGCGAGCGACGCGTGAGTCGGAGAGAGAAGAGACTCCTCGGATCGAAGAAAACCGGGATGTCGTCCTGATGAGAGTCTCGGTTTTCGGATTGGGTTACGTTGGTTGCGTCACGGCGGCTTGCCTGGCGAAGCAGGGACACACCGTGCTCGGTGTGGATGTGGTTGAGGAGAAAGTCGAGGCGGTCAACGACGGCCGGTGGACGATCTACGAGCCGGGGTTGGAGGAGTTGGGGGTTACCGGGACGGATCGGATTCGTGCGACGACCGAGTCGCGAAAGGCCGTCGAGGAAACCGATCTTTCCCTCATCTGTGTCGGAACACCGAGCCGCCCGGACGGAGGTGTCGAGACGAAGTATGTCGAAAGCACGATGGCTCGGATGGCCGAGGTCTTGGCGGAAAAACCGGATCATATCGTCTTGGTACGAAGCACTTCGCCTCCGGGAACGTTGGAAGAACGGCTCATTCCGCTTCTTCCTCGGGATCCCGATCCTTTCTCCCGCGTGGCGTTTTATCCGGAGTTCCTGCGCGAGGGGACGGCTGTAAAAGATTTCTTCGAGCCGAGCCTCAATGTGATCGGCGCCGCGGAGGTGTTTCCGATCGAAGTCGTTTCCCGGCTGTTGCCCGAGGTGAAGGTACCGGTGAAACGGATTGCGATCCGTTCGGCCGAGGCGATCAAATACGCGAACAATGCCTTCCACGCGCTCAAGATCGCTTTTACGAACGAACTGGCTCTGATTCTCAAGTCGCGCGGCGTCGATGCCGCGGAGGTAATGGAGGTCTTCTGTGAGGACCGAAAACTCAATCTCTCGTCGTATTATATGCGGCCCGGTTTCGCCTTCGGCGGGTCCTGTCTTCCAAAGGAATTGAGAGCGCTTGTTTCCTTTTCCCGGGCGGCCGGGATCGATCCGATGCTCTTCGAGGCGATCCTGAAGAGCAACGACGAGATGATTCTTCAAATGGTGAAATGGATTCTCGAACGGGAACCGGGAAGCGTGGGATATTTCGGCATCACCTTCAAGCCGGGGACCGATGATCTGCGGGAGAGTCCCGTTTTGGCGGGAATCGAGAGAATCTCGTCCCGGCGGCGCAGTTACAGCCGCAAGATGCTCCAGTATGTTTTCGACCATCCCGCCGCCCTGGCTCGTCTGACGTTGGGATCGGCCGATGGCGTCGAACCGGTGGGGTCGGAAGCGGAACTCATCGAGAAGGCGGACGTTATCGTATTGGGGCCGTGGCGGATATCGGAGGAGACGGAGCGGTTGCTCCTCGAGTCCGGAAAACCTGTCCTCAACCTGAAGTGGCATTCGGTCGGGGCGCGGTTGCGCTCGTCGAGGCAATACCATTCGCTCGTGGAGGTTCCCCCAGAATGACACTGGCGGAGAAGTTGAAAGAGAAGCGGATCTGTGTCGTCATTCCGACCCGAAACGAGGAGCAGCGAATCGCGGAGACTCTGGAGGAAGTTTTCGGGAGTTTCGAGAAGCACGACCTTCCCAAACCGATCATTCTTCTCTCCGACGATTCGAAGGACGGCACGCGCCGCATCGCTCGGGAGAAGGGCGCCGTGATCGTCAACGGGGGAGGGAAAGGGCTGGGGTACGCGATGTACGTCGGTCTGAAGGCCGCGCTCGATCACCATCCCGACTTCATTATGATGTATGACGCCGACGGCCAGACCGATCCGGAGGAGATCCCGCGTTTCCTCGAAGTGGTAGCGAATGATCAGGCGGACCTGGTCTTGGCATCGCGCTTCTGCCGTCCCGGGCTCGTTCAATATCGCTACCCGCTGATCAATCGGTTCGGCACCATCGTGCTCTCCGCAATGCTCAGAGCCTTCACCGGACTCCCGCTGACCGATTCCCACGGTGGAATCCGGGCGATGAAGCCCGAGGTCGTGGAGGAACTCGAGATGCTGGGCACGCACACCTATGTACAGGAGACGATCATCGACGCCGACCAGAAGGGGTTCCGCATCAAGGAGATTCCGAGCGTCTGGCGTAAGCGCGCCGCCGGCTCCTCGCGTGTCGTCGCGTCGATTCCGACGTACATCTTCTACACGCTTCCGATCCTGATTCTCCGGTCAAAGGCCCATCTGAAGTGGCTTTATTCCCTCGGGATCATCTTCGTGCTTTCCGCGTTCGGTTATTTCGGCTTTGTCTTCTGGCAGGAGGGGTTTCAGATCGCGGCGCTCTTCAAACGACTGCCCGCCCTCCTTCTGGTTACATTGCTGGTCACGATGGGAACGCAACTCTTCTTCTTCGGATTCGTTCTCCAACTTCTCAAGGACGTGAAGTATATGGTGGACAAGTCGGTGCACGATTCCCGGAGGAGATGACGGATGGCGGATTTGAGGATCGGAATCATTGGATTCGGTAAGATGGGAATGCTTCACGGGGGAATCGTGAACGGGTTGGAAGGATCGACCTTGGCCGCAGTAGCGGAACCGTCCGACCTGGTCGCGCGCGCCTTGAAAACGCTCAAGCCCGATGTGAGAGTTTATTCGGATTATCGTGAGATGCTCAAAAAGGAAGATCTCGATGCCGCCTACATTGCAACCCCTGTCTTCCAACACGTGGATATGGGGATCGCTTGTGTGGAACACGGAGTTTCCACCTTCGTCGAGAAACCGCTGTCCACCACGGCCTCCGAGGCGCGGCGGCTCGTCGATGCGCTCGAGCGCCGCTCCGTCCCGAATATGGTGGCTTGGATGATGCGGTACCTCCCGACCTTCCGGCGAGCGAAGTCGTTGCTGGAATCGGGCGTTCTGGGGAAGGTGATTCAATTTCAGGTTACGATGTATGTCTCGCAACTCTTCCGGAAAGGGAAGGGCTGGCGATATGACAAGAAGAAATCCGGCGGCGGGCTGATTATGGGGCCTTGCTCCCATGCCCTCGACCTCGTGACGTGGTATTTCGGCGAGGCGGCGTTTGTCAACGCGCGCCAGAACAATTTTTATTCCGGTGAGACCGAGGATTTCCTTCACGTGATCTTTGAGATGAAAAGCGGAGTCACGGGCTGGCTCGATTCTTCCTGGAGCGTGCGAGGCCATCGCCTTGTCGAGACCCGCTTTGACGTGCACGGAACGGACGGTACGCTCATCGTCACGGACGATATCGTGAAGGTCTTTTTGGAGAAAGAGGCCGCGGGGTTGTCGCGAGGGTGGACGATCGAGCGGATACCGGAACTCTTCGAAGGAGTCCCGATCGATATCGGCGGGGGACAGTACACCCGGGAGAATATCGAATTTTTGCGGTGTGTCCGGGAGGGGCGAAGTCCGGAAAATAATGTTCGCGCGGCCTGGAAGGTCCATCGTCTCATCGACGCGATTTATGCCTCGGCCGCGGATCGGGGAGCGCCGAAGGAACCGGATGCGTTCGGAGGAGAACGATGAAACACGAAACGACGAGACCTCCCCTCGACCCGATCATCCTGGGACACAATCCCTTCTTCGGCGTGGACCACCTTTCCCACGAGAAGGGAGCCGCGCGGGATCAGAAGTTCTCCGATATTCGAAACGTGACGGCGATGATTCGATTCGCTCGGGAGCGCGGCGTTGACGCGCTGATGCTCTCGACTCATCCGCGGGCGCGCCCGATCTGCGATGCCCTGCGGGCGGAACCCGGCATTTCCGACGGTCTCCGGCTCTATCCTGTGCTTCCGTACATTGCGAAGTATGTGCGGATGGCCAACGAAAAGGGCCTGACGAACGTCGTCCTGGATTCTCTTTCCGGGGCCGGTATTGGGACGAAACTCGGAACAATTCTGAAGGGAGGAGCGGGGGTTTTGGGGCGGGATCTGATGAAGATGATCGAGACCTTGATCGATCTCGAGATGGCGGTCTTCACCTCGCTGGATCTCAGAGCCGTCTTTCTTCATCAGGCTCTGACCGACCTCTGTCTCGGGTTGGGGCTTCGAGGCATCTTTGAATTCTACGAGGAGTACATTCCGCGGCGGTATAACGGCGCCGCCGCCGCGTACTGCACGTATAATCTTCCGTATTTATTGAGACGACTCCACGAATGGGGAATCGAGAGACCGGTCATCATGGCCTCGTTCAACAAGGCCGGATATCAGATGAATCCGGACCGTCCGTCGAACGAGCGAGCCTTGAAGGAAGGGGGGCTTTCCTTCGTGGCGATGGGAACGCTGGCCAGCGGGTACCTGCGGCCCGCGGAAGCCTATGAATATCTCTTCCGTTTTCCGAACGTGGATTCCATCGTCGTGGGCGTCTCGACGGAGGCGCACGCCGAGGAGACGTTCGCGGTGATTCGCCGGGAGAGAGAAGCAAGGGGGGCGTAGGTTCTCGAACCTGGGAGCGCCGGCATCTTGCCGGCAGGAATGGTGCGCAGGTTCTCCAACCTGGGGAAGGCCAATCGTGCACTCGTGGGGGATTCCTCGTCAGGCGTTGCTCCCTCCTCGGAATGACACTGGGTGTGTGGGGCACCGCCGACCGTTGCTCTGGGTTCTTCGCGCTTTCGGCCCGTTTCCGGCGGGCAAGATGCCTGCGATCCCAGGTTTCACCGCAGACGGGAGAGTCTGTTTTCCACTCGTCCGTTTCCTTTTGCCTTTCCCTTTTTCCCTTCCCTTTTCCCATTTCCCTTTTTCCTTTTGCCTTTTGCCTTTTTCTTAGCCCTTGACCGGTAACCTGGTCCCTTCCATCCTCCGCACGCACGACCTGGAGGCTCCCGGGAAAAAAATAAGAGAATGACACCTTTTTTTGCTTATAATTTCAGTGGTGTTGTTGGGAAAGGGGTGAAGCCTGTGATCAATGTCAGTGGCCGGCGATGCGGCCTCATTCTCGCGATTCTTCTCCTGGCGGCGTGTGGGGCTTCATCGATTTCGCCGAAATCGGGAGAAATCTTCGAGGCACGAGGCGGCGGGCGATGGTTCCCCGCCGAAAGAGACGAGCTGCGCCGCATGGTCGATCGGTTCCTTTCGGAATCACCCGCGGTCGCCGTCGATTCGACGCCGCGCGTTCTGATCGTTCCGCATGCCGGCTACGTCTATTCCGGCCCCGTGGCCGGAGCGGGATTCCGCGCCGTACAGGGGCGAAAATACGATGCCGTGATCGTTCTGGGTTTCACACATCGGTACGCCTTTCCCGGGGTCGCCGTCTTTGATCGCAAAGGCTATCGGACTCCCCTCGGAACGTCGCGGATTGCAACGAAACTCGGCCGTCGCATTCTCGATGCGGTTCCCTCTTCCCGAGCCTTTCTCACCCCCTTCGATGGGGAACATTCGGCGGAGAACGAACTTCCCTTCGTGCAACGGGCGCTTTCGGGGACCCCCGTTCTTCCCTTGTTGATGGGGCGCCTCTCGGGAACGCCGTGGCGACTCTTCGTGCGGGAACTGGGGAGGATCCTTGCGGAAGAGAACGTACTGCTGGTCGTCTCGACCGACCTTTCTCACTACCATCCGCTCGCGGTGGCCGAGGTGATGGACACAAAGACGATCACGGCGGCGGCGGCGCTCGATTTCGACCGTCTTCGCGAACTCTTCTCGAGAGGGGAAGGGGAGGCGTGCGGAGCGATGCCGGTTCTGACGGCGGTCGCTGCGATGAAGGAAGCCGGGGGATTCCGCGGGCGAATCGTGCGTTACGGGACCTCGGCCTCGGCTCCGGACGGCGATCCGAAGGCCGTTGTAGGATACGCGGCGATCGTGTTCTGGAAGGAAAACGATGAGAAGGGAAGCGGAAAGGAGGCGACGGCGATGAGCGAACGGGAACCACAGAGCCAACCAGCGGAGGGAAGGGGAGGCGAGGCGGAGAAATTGACGCCGGAGGAACGAAGGACGCTGTTGAGATACGCGCGGGAGGTGCTCGAGGCGAAGGTTCAGGGTTTGGACGAGCCCGCGCCGCCCGCAGCGACGGGACATCTTGCGCAGCACCGAGGCGCCTTCGTGACGCTCAAATACAACGGACGGCTGCGAGGCTGTATCGGCCAATTTACTCCCGATCAGCCGCTGGTGAAGACGATCCGCGAAATGACGATCGCCGCGGCCTTTCGTGACAACCGGTTTCGGCCGGTGGATCGGATGGAGTTGGGGGGGATCGAGATCGAGATCTCGGTGCTGACACCGCCGAGGAAAGTGAGCGGGCCGGAAGAGATCGTGCTTGGCCGCGACGGTATCATCGTCCGGCAGGGGTTTCGGTCCGGAACCTTCCTCCCGCAGGTGGCGACGGAGACGGGCTGGAGCGTCGAGGAGTTTCTTTCGAATTGCGCGGCGCACAAGGCCGGTCTGCCTCCGGACGCCTGGAAACATGGTGCGGAGATATTGACGTACCAGGCGGAAGTTTTTTCGGAAGGGGAATTATGAAGCGGCGTCGTTTTCTCGGAACCGCAGCCGCGGCCGCGGCGGCGCTGACGCCGTTCGGGCGGGCGGCGCTGGCCTTCGCGTCCAGGAAGAAGTTCTCGGCGAAAGCGGATTTTCGCGGCCGTTCGATCCGGGTTCGCTCGAAGAAGGTCTTTAAGGACGATGGCGCTCTCGATGAAAAAACCTGTCGGATCTTGATTCGCGAGGCGCTGGCGGAACTCTCCGGCTCGAAGGACACGACCTCCGTTTTCCGGACACTTTTCGATCCCGAGGATTGGGTGGGGATCAAAGTCAATACCATCGCGGGGAGGCGGCTCTCGACGCGCCCTGAACTCGTGCGCGCCGTCATCTCTTTTCTTGACGAGGTCGGGGTGAAACGCGAGCGGATCGTGGTTTTCGACAGGTATTCCCACGAATTGCGACGCGCGGGATTCCACGTCGGAAATGATGAAGGCTATTATTGCGTCGGAACCGACGGATTGGAAGGGGGCGGGTACTCGGGAAACCTCTTCGAGTCGGGGCGGGTCGGAACACGGATCAGCCGGATCGTCACGGAGCGGTGCACCGCGTTGATCGATATGCCTGTCGTCAAGGACCATGAACTCGCCGGCGTCTCCGGGTCGCTCAAGAACTGGTACGGCGTGATCTCAAATCCGAACAAATACCACGCAAACGGCTGTGATCCCTTCATTGCCGATCTGAACGAGTTGGACCTTCTTCGCAGGAAGGTGAGACTGGCGATTGCGGATGGAACACTGTCGCAATGCGAGGGCGGTCCCGGGTACAAACGCCGTTGGGCCTGGCGTTGGGGGGGGATCGTGGCGGGAACCGACCTCGTCGCCGTAGACGAGGGAATTCGTCGTGTTCTCGAGGAAGAACGAGCGCGGAAGGGACTGCCGACGTTGGAGGAAGCGAAGCGTCCAGCACGATTCATCGGAACCTGCGCCCGCCGCGGCCTCGGGGTTGTTCCCGAGAAGGTCGATTTGAAGGAGGTGTAAGTTTCGCGATGAAGTTTTCACGCCGGGAATTCTTGGGTGGTGTCGCCGGTATCGCGGGAGGGTGCCTTGGAGCGGGAGAGGGGTGGGGGCTTTTGGGACGAGGG
>RFFU01000056.1 GCA_003697085.1 Candidatus Hydrogenedentota bacterium | reverse complement strand
CGCCGCAGGGTCGATGATTTCGAGATATCCCGTGTCGGGAGTGGAATAGGAGAAGGCGGGCGCAAAGGTCGAATCGGTGAACGTCACCGTCGGACCGCCGCCGCTCGAGATCGTCGTCGTGTCGATCGCCAGCCCGGCGGAACGATCGACCTGGATTACGTCTCCTCCCACCGCGTACAAGAATCCGTTCTGCGGGATCGAGTCGGCGGGGAGGTCCGAGATCGGGAACGAACCCTGGAAGGTGTCGGCGTTCACATTGATTTCGGTCAAGATGACGGTCTCCGTTTCTCCCGTAAAGAGGTTCGTGACCGTCACCGTTGCCGTCTCGGTCAGACCGGCGTTCATGTTCGCGCTCGAATCAACCAGTTGGATGAAGCCGGTGTCGGGCGAGATATAACCGGGCGGAGCGGAATACGTGGCGTCGGTGAACTTCACCACCATTCCCCCGCCGCCACTGGGAACGGAAATGATCCAAAATCCAGGCAGGAACTGCGCCGAACCGGGGCCCGCTCCGCCCACAGCGGTCGTGACTTGGTTGATATCGATCCCGCTTTGAAAGGAATCGCCGGAGACAGCGGTGTCGGAGATGTTGACGATGACGAGAAAGGAATCGGAACCACTGGGCATGACGTACGAAAGCAATCCCGAGGAATAGAGGCCGCCGCCCACGGAGACGAGATTGGTGAGAAAAACGTCGGTTGCCGGGGAGTAAATCCCGTCGCGATTCGCGTCTATGTAGAGCGCTACGGTGTCGAAGTCGGAGGGAAGAGTCAACCCTGAAAACGTGACGGTGCAGCCGGTCAATGTATCCGTCGCGGCTCCCGTGATCGTAAAAGCCAGTACCGCCGTGTCGGGATCCGCCGGCGTCAGCGTCGCCGGTGAAAGAGGTGGTTGAGTCAAGGAGACCGACGTGGCTCCGGCCGGAGCGGCCAGGGTGAGAAGGAGCGGAACGAAGATTAGGAGAAGGGAAGAGGAGCAAAACAGTTTCGACACGGTTCGCGGAGGACTGGGTTCCGCCGCGCGCCCGCAATAAGGATATCCTCCTTGGCTATGTCGTTTTCCGATAGCCGCCCTTGTTGTCACCACGCCACCTTTTTCTCTCCCCTGTCTCGAATCACCGCCGAACTTTCCCCCGTTGGGCGCAATACGCCCCCCGGAGCTCGGAGATACACTTCTCCACCGCCAAATTATAAATTTTTGGGACCTTCTTAAGCAAGAGAAAGGGGGCGAAATTTACGGTGATTTATTTCACAGTGAAAAGACACATACGAGGGCGGCCCGGCGAGACCGTGCATCCGCAGGTTCTCTAACCTGGGAACGCGGGCATCCCTGCCGGCAGAAATGGGGCGCGGGTTCTCCAACCTGCGGGAGGCGGAACGGTAATTCGCAGACTGGAGAGTCTACGCTCCAAATCTTCATCTCTCTTTTTCCCTTTTCCCTTTTGCCTTTTGCTTTTTGCCTTGCCTTTGTCCTTGCCCTTCGCACTCAGGAGGCATCTTGCCTGCAAAAAGAGGACGTACACTCCGGTCCGGAAGATATCCGCCGTCGGTTCGATTCAAAACGTCTTGCGAAGCCAGCGTTTAATAAAGATTCCCAGTGGAAGTCTCTGGTATTGCGGATACCAGAACCAGTCCAACGCCATCCAACCAAGGACCGCCAAAACGAGCGCTATTAAGATGATGGGGAACGCCGATTGTCCCTTTCCACTTCGGTATTCACTCGTGACCATCAGAAACATCACGCATCCCGCTACGCATACAAGAATATAAACCCCTAAGATCAGCCCGTGAAGGCGCGCGGATCCCAACGGCATACACTCTTCCTCCCTTGCGATACATCTTCGAAAATTCTACACCGGTGGAGCGTCTGTGAAAGAAGGAATTTCCGTTAGGAAGGAAACTTCTTGCCGAAGGGGGCGCGGGTCGTGTTACAATCCGGCTCCGCTCTCCGGGACAAAACGGAGATTCCCTCGAAAGCACGAATACGAGTTAGAGAATGGAGCGATGAACAATAACCTCAAGGTAGTGTTGAACCTTTGGGACGGCGTGCGATTCGACGCCGTATTCAAGGTCAACGAATGGATGGGCTTGCCGAACCTCTTCCGCGTGATCAATAACGGCGTGCTCTACACCAATATCTACACGCATGAACCGGTTCTGACTCCGATGGCCGTCGGACGGATTATGCACAACAGAAACGGGAAGCCGCTCTGCGTCTCACTCTGGGAGAAAATGCGGAAGCGCAGCTGTTATGTGGGATATCCAGAGGACGAACGCCGGATGTATTTCCCGCATTGCGACCTCGTGGATTGTCTCTACAACCGCCGAGCAGAATACGAGAAGTTGAGGCGCTTCGGAACGCTCAATCGCCACAGGATCACCTTTCCGGACCAGGTGCGGCTGGACATTGCGTGCAAAAAGATCCCCCATTACGACTTCACCTTTGTCTATTTCGCGCGACCGGACGAGGCGGCGCACGAGTGTCGCGATCGGAATCAGCACATCTATCACTATGGCTCTCCCTATGTTCACGCCATCAAGAACTGTGATCGCCTTCTCGGACACATCCTCAACACACTCGATTGGTGTGCCCCCTACAATTACGTCATCATCGTCGTCGCGGACCACGGTATGACCGACGGCGGGCGCCATTCCGTGGCTTGTTGGCGGGATCGGGAAGTGATGCAGGTCCCCCTGGCGATCATGGGAAAAGGAATTCGAACAAACTGGTATGAACAGGCACGCTACTATACGCACGACATTACCAGCGGAATCGTCGGACTCTTCAAGGGGGACGCCGACAGGACGCTCTTTCGCTGGGCCTTGCGCAAGTACGCTTGAGGAAAAGGAAGAGGAAGAAGAAAAAGGGAAGGGAAAAACGGTATCGGCGCTCAACCGTCGCTTCGCGACGACGCCTGCCGCCGGCGCCGATCAGCGGTTCCGAAGAAGATCGACGGCCGCGGGTGTGAGCAGCACGGAATCGGTTTCCGTAAGGGCCTGAGGATTTTCGGCGACGTCTCGGGCGGTCAAAAGCCGCCGCTTCCCCGAGGTCTTGCCTGCGGCTTCCCGTTCGACGGCGCTTAGCAAATCCAATCGCCGCTGGTACTTTCCACCGAGGAAATCCGTGCGGAGCCAGAGTTCGACGAGCCGGCAGGTTTCGTCCGGATCAACGACCTTTGCTCCGAACGAGATGACATTCGCGTCGCTGTGTTGGCGGCTGATCGTGCAGGTAAAATCGTTGTGCACCACCGCCGCGCGAACACCGGGGAAACGATTCGCCACCATCGCCGAAGGAAAACCCGCTCCGTCAATGAGCACGCCGCGTTCCGCCGTCCGATTCACGATGCGCCGCGCCACCGCCGCCGCGCTCAACGGAAAATCATAAGAAGCCTCGCTGTGACATCCGCAGTCGATCACTTCCTGACCCAACGAGGCGAGAAAACGCTTTAGGATCTCTTTGTGACGGTATCCACCGTGATCGGATCCCAATGCGATGCGATAGAAGGGCTTCATAGGTGGCAGCCTAGCAAAGAAGGACGGAAAAGCAAGGGAAAGGAGGAACTATGGGAAAAGGCAAAAGGAAAAAGGGAAAAGGCAAAAGGCGAAGGGACGCCGAATCAGTCCCTTGCGCGGAAAAGACCTCGGATCTTATAGAGGAGAAAACGTCCTACCAGGCGAGGCGGAAGAAACAGGATAAAGAGAGTTACGGGGGGCTTGATTCGTTCGTGGAGAATCCGCGGCGCCGTCTGCTGGTAAAACGTCAGGTGGAGAGACGCCATCCCGTGTAGTGTCGCGCAATAAGTCCGGACCTCGGGTTTTACCACGACTTCCCCGAGAAGTTCAGACCGAGACGCAATATTCCGCCCGAAGGAAAAGACTTGGTTAAGATATTCCTTGTCCGCAAGCCCGGCCGTCTCGCGCGGACGATAGGAACGATTTCTTTCACGATCGGATGAACTATCGCGAAGAACATTGACGATCTGAACAAAGTTTCCCAACGCTCGTCCGGCCTCGAGAACTTCGTCGTCCGCCCTCGCGAGCGCGCCGAAAAGATCGAAGAGCCGCACACTCATCTCTCCGACATATCCGGCCGCAACGGTGCAGTACTCTTCCAATTCGGAAAAGTCCTCGATCAGCGCCGGGCGTTTTCCGAGACCAACCTCCGCTTCCCGAAGAGCGAACTTCGCCATTCCCGAGGCCATACGCGCTCCGGTTTCTTCGATGATGCCTTGTACGTTCGGTGGTTGTTCCCGGTGAAAGGAGAAGATCTGTTGAAAATTCTCGAGGAGGGAGCGGTAGGCCGGTGGTGTTCTCTCGGCTTGCGCGTGCCGGATCGACCGTTTCTCCAAAGCCGCCGGAAAATCGTCGGCGACGGCTTCCAAGTCAGCGGCGCGTTCCTCCGGAGCGAGGGAAGAATCTTCGATCGTGTCGAGAAGACGGAAGAGAAGATACGCGTCCACCATGGCGTGTTCGAGATCATCCGGCAAAAGCGTCGTGAAGAGCGCCTGCTGGCGCGCGACGGAACGATAAAGGGTTTCGATCAGATTTTTGTCAGTCGCCATGCCCGCAATAATTCTCCGACGCTCCACGCCTGAAAGGGACATCCACGCGGTTTGTGCGGAGGGTCCGCATCGGCTATCTCGGAAATATGTCCGACTCCCGCCTCGAACAAATGCGCCTCGAATCCAGAAAGGAGATTTCGAAGGCTTTTCTTGACGGCGGGGGAACGTCCGCGAACCCGCAAACAGGCCTCCACGTACGGTCCGATCAGCCAGGGCCACACCGTACCGTTGTGGTAGGCTCGATCACGGGAATAGCGGTCACCTCCGTATCGAGGTTCGTAGTTGGAATGGTTCCTGGAAAGCGAACGCAGTCCCATCGGAGTCAGAAGTTCACGTTCGACCACCGCCAGCACCGCAGCGGCGCGTTCCCGCGAAAGCAAGGGCGCCGGCAATGAAAGAGCGAAGATCTGATTCGGCCGAATCGCTCCGTCGTCTCCGCTCGGGGTATCAATGACGTCAAAAAGACATCCCGTTTCCTCGTTCCAGAACCGCGAGCGGAACGAACGAAGCCCCCGCCGATAAAGTGATTCCCAGGAGGGGTCGTTCAGCAGCCGGGCGCCGATTCTCAATGCGTTCAGCCACAACGCCTCCACCTCGACCGGTTTCCCATGCCGCGGCGTGAAGACGACGTTGTTGTACTTCGCGTCCATCCAGGTCAGCTGGGTGTCCGACGCGCCGGCGAAGATCAGTCCGTCTTGATCCATGTGAATGTTAAAACGAGTTCCATCACGGTATCCCCGCAGAATCTTCCCGACGGCGGGGGCGAGACGCCGTTGCAGTCGGGCTCTCTCGCCCTCCGGAAGGAGGGAAAGCAATTCGTTGGCGGCAATTACGAACCACAACGAGGCATCCACGCTGTTGAATTCCGCCGTTTCGCCCTCGTCGGGAAAACGATTGGGCATCATCCCTTTATCCACGGCGCGGGACCACTGAAGGAGAATTGCACGGGCCTCCTCGAGACGACCCGTGGCAAGACAAAGGCCGCGAAGGGAGATGAACGTGTCCCTGCCCCAGTCCGTAAACCACGGGTACCCGGCGACGATCGTCTTCCCGGAACCACGCTTCACAAGGTAGGCGTCCGCGGAGGCCGTCAACAACGCCTCCACGCGATCCTTGGCGCGAGGAACGAGCGCCTCGCGCCGACTGCGCTCCCTTTCGGCCCAACCCGATACCGCCCTTCCGGAAAGTGACTTCGGAAGCGAGGTTCCGAAGACCAGCCAACCCTCGCTGGATCTTTGCGTCGAGGAGTTCAGCGGGAAAGTGATTCGGCCCGGAGCCCAGAGATCCTCGACGAATCTTTCTCCCCGATACCGCTCCACGACATAATGGAACTGGTAATACCAGCGAGGATTATGCTCGTATGTTCCATTGTGACGACATTGGACCGCCGGCAACGTCGGATAGGTGTGCCACACGACGGTTCCCTCTCCCACCGCGGCCCCTTCGTTCAAAACATCGTTGACGACCATTACCGTGTGGTAATCCCGCCCCGACAACAACGGGATGGTTTCCACTCTTGCTTCGGTTCCCGAAAGGAGTCGATATCTTACAACGACAACCGGCCGTCCCTTTGGAACGAAGATCTCTTTCTCCAAGAGAACGTCCTCTTCCCCTTCCCGTACTATGCGAAACGTCCAGATCGGCCAGGGGTCCAGCCGAAAACGCACCAGACGCCGCCAGCCGTCGGGATGAAGAACCTCGGGTATGTAATGATGTGTCTTGATCGGGTAACGCTCTTCTCCAATGAAAACGGTCTCCTCCGTGTCGTTTACAAGGACTCGTCTCTCGACGGGAGGACGTGTCGCGACGAGCAGCAAGGCGTGGTAACAACGTGTTCGGACTCCCGACGCCGTTCCCGATGCGAAACCGCCCAGTCCGTCCGGTTCGAGCCACTCCCGGCCGTAAAGATCCTCGAACTCCCTTTGCGGATCCTCGATTGCACGATCCCAGATCGGAAACGGATTTTCGGTAGAAAGGTGCGAAACCTTAGAGGGTACCGCGGCTTTGCGCCGCGAGGTGCTCTTCCGAAAAGAGGAGGCGAATTTTTTGGAACGGGAGGAGCGGGTTTTCTCAGCCGAGGGGCGTTTCTTTACCGAAGAAGAAGTCTTTTTTCGTCCGGAAGATTTCTTGACCGCGCCCTTAACCGCGCCGCGGGTTTCCTTTCCTGAGCCTTTTTGAAGATGCTTCCCGGTTCCTTCAGCATTCGACGCCGATGCACGACTTTTCCGTCTCGTCCCCACAATTGTTTTCGTTCCTTGCTTTTTAATCTTTCTCTTTCGTCCTTCCTTTTTCAATCTGCCTTTTCCTCACTTCCTTCGCGTTATTCCCCATTATTCCCCCTCCGCCCCTTATCTCCCCCGTGTTCTTTGGAACTTCCGGTTGGCAGGCGTATCCTTTCGACGGGTTCTTCCTTTCCGTGTTATTCCGCGTGTTCCGTGGTTCCCTTCCGGTCCAACCACCCGGATCAGAAGTGCGCAAAGAATAGGGAAGACGGGGGAATCGTCAACGAGAAAAGAGGTGAATTTTCAAGAGGGATCCGTGGTTTGAGTGTCCTGACGAAAAAGATTCGTACAGTTGTTCTGTTTGTTCGTCCCTATCAAGTTTTGAAGACCCACCCCCAAATCGATTTCACGGAAATTTGGAAAGAAAAAGATGAGAACTGAGATAGTTGGAAAGGAACTGAAATAACGCCAGTTATGAGATTTCGGTGATTTTTCATCAAAGAATTCTTTTCGAAAGAAAGCCTGTCAAGAAACTGTGGAAAACGTGATAACGAAAGAAGAATAAGGTATCTAGCCTTATGGCAAAAACTTTTTACATCATAACCTTCTTGACTTTTTTTTCGTTGATTTGATGATTTAAAGTGCCGAATCGGAGAAACGGATTCTCCAAGGGATTTCTCCCTCGGCGATCGGATTCGCACTTGAGGAGCAATCCGATACTTGGAAACGAATTGAATTCGAAAAGGCTTTTGCCGCCTTCTTGGCCGCCTTCTTTTTCCGGATGTTTCGGAGAAGAGGCGGCCTTTTTTTGTTTTCCAGCCGCCGAACCACGGAACACGCCGAAGGGAATAGACCACGGAAGACACGGAAAAAAGAAAAAGGCAAAAGTGAAAAGGAAGAAGGCAAAAGCAAAAGGGAACGGAAGATTTGGAGCGTAGACTCTCCAGTCTGCGAATTGCCGGTCCGCCCGTGGTGTCATTCCGAGGCGGGCCTGCCTGCCGGCAGGCAGGCGCAGGCAGGGAGGGTTTGGGTTAGGGGGGCGTATCGGCACCACGGCGGGATACCGCGTGAAGGGGATTCCTCGCTGGCGCTCGGAATGACAACGCGGACGCCGATCCGCCCCGCAGGTTGGAGAACCTGCGCCCCATTCTTGCAGGCATCGTGCCCGCCGGAACGACGGAAGCCGGTCACGGCCTCGGGCCGAATCTTAATGGGGGAGGGGGCGCGCCGACGCGCCTCGGAACGACGGAACAAGAGAAGCGCAAAATCAAAAGAAAAAAGGGACGGAAAATGGCGTGCCCGTTTCTCATTTTTTCTCGTTCCGACGGCTCCGTCCCGGAACGTCTGCCTCCCGGTTCCGCCGAATACGAGGCAGAAGGAAAGATGAAGAAAAAAGGAAGATGAAAAACAAGGTTGATTTTCCCGCGCTACGGGGGTAAAATTCTGTGAAAGTAGGAAACGAACCGGGATGGAGCCCGGCCCCGGCGGGCGGCAGAGAGAAAAATTCGCGGTCGCGCCGAGGTGAGACAAGGGAGGGAGACATGGACGTATGGCCGGAGTAGCCGGAACACGCGCTCCCGAGCGTGTTCAGCCGATTCCGAGGCAGATGGAGGCTCCTCGGTCGGCCTCCGCGGCGGAGCCGGGACTGCAAGTGGCGGCCTCGATCGCCGACTCATTTCAACGTCGGCCAGTTGCGGCCTTTTCCGAGACGACGGCAACCTACGACGCGCGTGGTTCTTTTCCCACCCTCAGGCTCTTTCAGATCGTTCGCCCTGTTCCCGTCCCTCGGCCTTTCGGCTCGCTCTTCTCCGAGGATATTCCTCCCGGCGGACAAAGAATTGTCCTAAACGCTTCCTATGCTCGTTTCCGCCGCGGTCCAGCCCCTTCGAACCTCGTCGATCACTTCGCCTGACCCCGGCGACAACGGAAAAAGAAAAAAGGAGAAAGGCAAAAGGGAAAAGGGAACGGAAGATTTGAAGCGTAGACTCTCCAGTCTGCGAACGTCTGCGAATTGCCGATCCGCCCGTGGTGTCATTCCGGGGCGGGCCAGCCTGCCGGCAGGCTGGCGCAGCCTGACGAGGAATCCCCCAAGTCTGCTGACAACCGCCTCGTTCTCCCTCGCCCCTCGGGGGGACCTGCCTGCCGCGACGCATCGCGGCGCAGGCAGGGAGGGTTGGGGTGAGGGGGGCGTATCGGCACCACGGCGGGATACCGCGTGAAGAGGATTCCTCGCTGGTGCTCGGAATGACAACGCGGACGCCGATCCGCCCCGCAGGTTGGAGAACCTGCGGCCCATTCTTGCAGGCAAGATGCCTGCGTTCCCAGGTTGCCAAATCGGCGCCCCATTATCCGCCGTATTATCGAGCACAGACACTCTTGTCTGCGAAGGAAAAAAGGGAAACATGAAGAAAAGAGGAAGACGAAAGAACGCGGGGCGACTATTCTTACTGGAAGAATGAAATAACGCACGAACAGCAATGGCGGATTCGGAGGAAGAGGGAGATTGAGCAGCGACAAGAAGCCGGGATTCAAACCAGGAGAACCGAATCGAACCGAAACGGTTCTTCTCGAACCTGATTCCGTCTGCGGAATCGTCGCCTCGACCCACGGAGACGCCGAGGCTCTCGAGGAGATGCTGCGGGTACTAAAGGACGAATACGGGGTGACGAAGTTCTTCCACGCCGGTGACATTACCGGTGAGGCGTCCGAACCGTCGCGATGTCTCAAACTGCTCCAGGAACACCAGGCGCACTGCATTCTTGGAAACCACGACGTTCTTCTTCTCGATCGAGAATTCATTCACACGTACGGACCGGTCGCGTACCGCGCCGCCGAGGAGACGGTGAAGGCGTTGGGAAGGGAAGAAATCGCCTTTCTGGACGCGCTGCCCGTGCGAATCAGAACCTCCCATTTTTCGATTGTTCATGAATCGGTACTTCCCCCACACTACGCGAAACGGAGCAAGCGGCGGCGGCGGTCTCACGGCTGGGATGTCGGTTCGAGCGCGGATGAAAACACCAGCGCGGTCTGTTACGGCCGCCTCGCTCAACCCCATTTTCTCGGTTCGGACCACGCCGCGTACTACCTTCACGCGCGGCCGCTTCTGAAGGTCGAGCGTCCCGAACCGGGAAACCGCATTCGCCCGCCGCGTTGCAGCGTCTTCTCCGTTCCTTCTCTTGCGTTCACTCGCGACGAGCGCTATGACGCCGGCGCCGTCGTTGTGCGCTTGTTGGACAGAGAAAATATCGAGGTCGAGTACCTTTCCTTGACCCCCACTAAGAGAAGCGACATCTTTCCAGGCATCTTTTGAGGGACGCGCGGGTTCTCGGACCTGGGAGCGCCGGCATCCTTACCGGCTGAAGATTACCGGCAGAAGATCCGCAAGGACCGCCATCCCTGGGAGCGCGGGCATCCCTGCCCGCTGGAATACCCGCAAAAAGCATCCTCCCCGGAACTGCAGGCCTACACGCCGGCAGGAAACCATCTTGCCTGCGGAATGAAGTGCAGGTGATCTCCCCCGCGGCGGATCGGTCCGGCGGATCGGCACTTTGCGGACAGGGCTTCGCGGACAGGAATGCCCGCGTACCGTTTTCTGCGCCTTCTTCTGTTTTTAGGATACCGGCGCCGCCTCCTCCTCCGAGCGCTCCTCTTCCTCCTCCGGCTCCGGCCGCGCCAAATAATAATGTCCGGGAACGTTGAGAATTCCCACGATATCTTGATCAGGCCCCATCTTCTCACAGACCTCCAGCATCGCCGCAATCACGGCTCCGCCGGCCGGCCCCACAAGGATCCCTTCCTTCTCGGCCAAGACGCTGCGCCCGTCCTCGGCCGCCTCGACCGTCACCTTCACGACCTCATCGATGGGAGCCTGGTTCAGGAAAGGCGGAACAGCGGGAAGGCCCAGGCCGTGCAAATTGTGCGGTCTCGGCTTCCCTCCCGAAAGAACATTCGATTCCGCCGGCTCCACCGCCACCACCTTGCACCTCGAATTGACGGCCTTCAGCGCACCGGTGCATCCGGCGATTGTTCCGCCGGAATGAATTCCGACCACGAGCGCGTCGATATTCTTTCCGAGCACATGAATGATCTCCTGGCCGGTTGTCTTTTTGTGGATCTCCGCATTCGCGCTGTTCTCATAAAGGTTGATCAACACCCGCTTGCCGGGATTTTCATTGATCAGTTCCTTCGCCAAAGCAATCGCTCCGCGGATATGATCGTGTTCCGGAGAAAAGACGACCTCGCCTCCCAACAACCGCGTGTGTTCCACGAAACCCTTCGGCGTCGATTCCGGCATCACCGCGATAAATTCGTAGCCGCGGGCGCGGGAAAGGATCGCCGCTCCCGGTGCCGTCGTTCCGTCGGTCGGAAGCACGACCGCGCTTCCCGTTCTCAAACTTCCTTCCTTTTCGGCATTTCGGATGAGGTAATCGATCGCGCGGTCCGACGAGGTTCCCCCGGGAAGAAGAAATTCCAGTTTTGCGAAGAAGGTCGGGCCCGGCTGCGGACTGATTCGGTCCAGTTGAACGACCGGCGTCGGGCCGATCAGGTCACGGTAGTGCTCCAGCAAGAGTTGGTCTTGTTGTGTCGTCATTTTCTTCGTCTCCTCTTCCTTTCATTCGCGTCATCCGCGTTTTGGCAACTCCTAAAAATCCTTTTCCGGCGTCGAAGCCTTGGCGTACAACCGTTTCGGGATTCGGCCCGCCAGGAAAGCCTCGCGCCCCGCTCGAACAGCGTGCGCCATTGCTCGGGCCATACGCACGGGATCGTCGGCGCCGGCGATCCCCGTGTTGAGCAGGACACCGTCGATGCCTAGTTCCATCGCAAGGACGACGTCCGAAGCGGTTCCGACACCGGCGTCCACTATAACCGGTACCCGGATTTCTTCAAGAATTATTCTGATGGGATTGGGATTGAGAAGTCCTTGCCCGCTTCCAATCGGGGCCCCCAGCGGCATAACCGCGGCCACACCGATCTCCTGGAGTTTCCGTGCCGTCACGGGATCGTCGTTCGTGTAGGCCCATACCTCGAACCCCTCCTCCACCAACGTTTCCGCCGCCTTCAGCGTCTCCACAACGTCCGGCAACAACGTCCGCTCATCGCCGAGGACTTCCAATTTCACCGCGTTTCCGATCCCCATCTCCCTCGATAAACGCGCCACGCGCACCGCTTCCTCCGCTGTGTAGCACCCGGCCGTGTTCGGAAGGAGCCGGAAGGATTTCGGGATGAAATCGAGAAGCGTCTTCTTGTCGGGGCGGTCGAGATCAACGCGACGGAGCGCGACAGTGACGACCTCCGCCTCCGAGGCCTCCAACGCCCTCCGCATCACCTCGAGATCCGCGTATTTGCCTGTCCCGACAATCAACCGCGACCGGTAGGCGGTTTCTCCCACAACGAGCGGCCCGTCCGTCTTTCTCTGAACGGGGTCATACCGCAGGCTCATTGCTTCTCCCCCTTCTCCTTCTCCCAGAGATCGTCGGGAATCGGGAGGATCTTGAAATGCTTTCCGAACCCGGAATCGGAGAGGGTCTGCCGGTGGGAATCCGAGTTCGTCGCAAGAATCAATTCCGAACCGGTCCGCTTCACCTGTTGTTGAATGCGAGCCAACTTTCCGAAGGTCAGGCTCGGTATATCTTCTTCCGGATCCAACGCCACCACGATTCCGGAATTGACGACGGAAGCCAACGCCAGAACCGTCTCTTCCAAGTCTCTTTCCGTTTCGGAATCGATGTTCGCCTTCACGTGAAGGAAACCGGCGATCGGGTAGGGAAGTGTTTTCTTTTCATTGGTCCGCGGTTTTTCCTCCTTCCGCTCCGGAGCCGATTCGATCAGCCGGAAGGCCTTTTGGATCAACGCATCCATATTGAAGGGCTTGACGACGTAATCCTTCGCGCCCAGCTGCATCGCCTTGAGAATATCGGGTTCGGTCCCCTTGGCGGAGACGACGAGAACAGGGATTTCCCGGGTCTTTTCCGAGGACTTGAGTTTTTCAAGTACCTGGAAGCCGTCAATTCCCGGCATCATAATATCGAGAACCACCAAATCGGGAGTTTGATTGACCGCCATCGTGATCGCCGCCAATCCGTCCGGAGCCGCCAACACATCGAACCCGCGTCGCTTGAAATTGAATTCGAGAATGTTACGCACGTTCGCCTGGTCGTCCACGACCAGCACCACTTTCTTGCTCATTCCTCCACGCCTCTCCTTCGCAATTTAATCGTGAAGACGGTGCCTTCACCGACTTTCGATCTTACTTCGATCTGCCCCTGATGACGGTCGACGATCGCCTTCGCGATGGCCAGGCCGAGACCGGTGCCGAACGAGGGATCCTCCTTGCCGCCGCCGCTGCGGATATGCTCCGCCCGCGCAACCTCCGCCCGTGTCTGCGTTACCGTGAAGAACTCACCAAAGATGTTCTCCAACGAATCGGGCGGAATCCCCACACCGGTGTCCTCCACGTGAATATATGCGAACTCTTCGTCCGAATCCAGAAGAATCCGTACCCGGCCTCCCGGGAGCGTGTATTGGATCGCGTTCGAAACGATGTTGAGCAAGACTTGATGAAGCGCGTCACGGTCCCCCAGGACCGCGCACGCAGCCTCTACCAACGGCTCCGGAAATTCGAGAAGTTTTTGTTCCGCGATCGGCTCCAAGGCGGCGTGAATCTGTCCGAGCAAGTCCGCGAGATCGACGTTGACGATCGACAATTCCGTGTCGCGGGATTGGATCCGGGAGAAATCGAGCAGTTGGTTGATGAGGCGCGAGAGGCGCCGCGACTCATCTTGCACCACCGTCAAAAATTCCTTTCGCGTCGCCGGGTCGATTTTCTCTCCCTCGGCCAGCAAAGTCTCCACATACGAAAGAATGCTTGTCAGCGGAGTTCGAAATTCATGCGAGACGGTCGAGACAAAACGTGATTTCATCTCGTTGGCCGCCTTCAGGTTCTCCACTGCACGCGCCAGCTCTTTGTTGAGGAATTCCAGCGCAACCGTGTGTGCTCGGATGTCCTGGTAAAGCCGCGCATTGCGCAGCGCGATCGCCGCTGTGTCGAAAACGGATTGGATCAATTTTCGGCGCGCCGCGGAGTGGAAGGCGCCTTTCTCCCCGTAAATCGCGAAGACCGAGTACCGCCTCAAACCGGTCTCGTCCCCCTCCGGTCCTCCTCGGCCTCCCGGAACCGCCATCCCGCTTCCGTCGGGAGTCACAACCGTTTGCCCGCGCAACGCCTGTTCCACCGTTTCCATAAGCGGACGAGGAATGGCCGCGGAAACCGAGTCCACAATGCCAAACCACTTGATCGGCAGGTACGAAAGCAACAGATTCCGCAATGAAACCTCGAGATCGTGGGGGGAACGGGTCGATTGCAGAATCCGGGAAACCCGATTCCGGAACGAGAGATCGCGCAAGGTGTCCAGAAGCTCGTCCGAGAGAAGGAGATTCTCGAGCGCGAAGGTTCCCAGCGACACGAAAGAGCGCACCTCTTCCACCAGACTGATCAATCCCGACTCCGGCTCCCAGACCCGAAGCAGAAGGATGCCGAACGCGCTTTCCCGCGAAAGAAGCGGACAGAGAATAAGAGTGTCCTTGGCGAAGAAACCGGAGCGGTTGAAACCGCGTTCGAAATCCTCCAGCCATTCCTTCGCATCCGAAGGCAATGCGGCATTTCCTCCACTCTCCTTCATGCCGCTCTCCAACAAAAGGACTTCTCGAAAGAGGCCCGTGTTTCGGAGCGAAGAGACCAAAAGGTCTTTGACGTCCGCAGGCGTGACGGCTTTGAGAAGGGCCTCGCCGAGACGAGCCAACTCCGACAGAATTCGAATCTTGAGGTTCAATTCCCGGTTCGCCGCTTCCGCTTCCAGAACGATCCGCGCGATCTCGTCCATCGTCTGATGGTGCCACGTCACATCGACGAATGAGACGATCAAGGCGTTCGGGTGCTCAATCGACGGGATGGGGACGAGAGAGAGATCGATCGTCACCGCCTCGGAAAAGCCCGGGAGTTTCATCACCAGTCCGCGGTATTCCTTCTTCTTCTTCCGCCGAATCGTGCCGTCTCGGATGATTTCCAGAATGTCCCGCGGAAGAGAGTCGATGCTGCCTCCATCTTCGAAACCCCATTGCTCCGCAGCGGGATTGGCGAAGAGGATCGATCCCCCTTCGACGATCAGAAGCGGATAGGGAAGAAGACGAAACACATCCGTTCTCATCTCTTCCGCTTCCGTAACCTCCTTCTTCGCCATCGTTTCAACCACCGCCGACGAATTGGAGAATCTCGACCCGGTCGCCGGACGAAAGTCCGTGATGGGGATGGCTGGCACGCGGAACCAATTCTCGGTTTACCTCCACTGCGATCGGTCGGTCCTTCAAACCGAGATGCTCGACGAGGTCCGCCACCGTACGCACGGTTTCGGGAACGGAACGCTCCTTTCCGTTCAAAATGATCGTCAACATTTCTTCATATACCATCGGTTACTCCACTAAACACGAAACCCGGCTCCTTGCTTTTCGTATTGCGCTCCTTGACCTCGCTCCGCGGTACTTGTCTCTCCGTCTCTCATCATTATTTGCCACGTTCCCCCAAAAATATCCCTCAAAACCCACCTTCAAACAACCCGAAACCATCACACCCGCGAAGAACGCCCTCCCTGGGGCCACCGGCATCTTGCCGGCAGAAAGACCCGGGAGAGGTGCGAGCCCTGCGAACGTCGGCATCCCTGCCGGCAGAAACGGTACGCAGGTTCTCCAACATGCGGAAGAGGGCGGTTGCCTGCGAGTAGGATGCCCACGCTCCCAGAGGTTTGCCGCGGACGGGAGAGTCTGCGCTCCAAATCTTTCCATCTCTTTTGGCTTTTGACCTTGCCTTTCTCCTTTTGACTTTTGCTTCGCCCGTGCCTTCGGCCATGCCCGTACTAACATCGGCGAGGCCCCCGGAACATGCATCAACTTCCGATGGCCTATTCCTTCCGCCGTCTCCGCCGAATATGAGGTTCAGCCTCGGCGCGGAAACGTGCCTATGGGAATCCTGGGAACGAGGAGGAAAACTTTTTGGGAACAGAAGAATGGCGGCGAGGTATAAAGTAGATCTTGGGACATAGGCATTGCTGAAAGACGTCAGAGGAGACGTGTTATGGGAATTGGTGAAGGCCAAGATTATTCTTGGGAACCCAAAAGAACGAAAACGAAAGACAATGGAAGTCGAAGCATTGGTGGATTCCGGAGCCTTAATTCCGGAGCCTTACACCTCTGCATACCAGAAAAGATCGCCCTTCAGTTGAATCTGAAGGAATTGTATAAGCGAAAGGTTACCACCGCTGACGGTAAGGAACATCTCTGTCCCTATGTCGGCCCGGTTGAAGCAAGGTTCGAGAATAGAGGATGCTTTACGGGAGCACTTGTTTTTTGAGACGAGGTTCTCTTGGAGGGTGTTCCAATGGAAGATAGGGACGTGGTGATTTCTCCCGCCGAAAGGAAACTGTTCGTCAATCCCAAAAGCCCGAATATCCCCTCCTCGATAGTGAAAATCGCAGAAAAGAAATAGACCACGGAAGAAAAGAAAGGCAAAAGTCAAAAGGCAGAAGGAAAAAGGAAAGGTGAAGCGCAGACACTCTTGTCTGCGAAAGAATGGGCTGACATTCCAATGGAATTCAGAAAAGAAACGAAAAAGAACGGTGAACGAAAAAACCATGGAAGACATGGAACAACACGGGAAGACGGAAAACCACAGAACAACGGAATGACACGGAAAAGTCAAAAGGCAAAAGGAAAAGCGTTACTTCAAGGGAATTGTTTTTTCGAACTCGTTCCCTCCCCGACTCCGATACCGGGGCTTTTCAACTTTGCGCTTTTTTCCCCGAAAAATGTCCTTGTCAGTCACGGGTTCCTTGGAGTAGTTTTCAGTGTTCCAGGGAGAGACGCCGGCGGAGAGGCGCTGCGCTCTCTTTCCAGAGGAAAAATTCTGTCCCGAGGAGGTCAGCGTGGAAGCACTGGGAATGATTGAAACGAAAGGGATGGTCGGCGCGGTCGAAGCGGCGGACGCGATGGTGAAGGCGGCGAAGGTTCTTCTGGTCGGCTATGAGAAGGTCGGCGGCGGCCTTGTCACCGTCTTTGTGCGCGGCGACGTCGCGGCCTGTAAGTCGGCGACGGATGCCGGTGCGGCGGCTGCGGAGAAGGTCGGCGAGTTGCTCTCGGTTCACGTCATCCCGAGGCCGCATCCCAACGTGAAGGAAGTCTTTCCGATCCGAGTGGCTGAAGACGACCGGAAGTAAGGGTTCAGGGCGTAAGACCGGGATACGGTGAAGATCGGCCGGGTTGTCGGTACCGTCGTCGCCACGCGGAAATCGCCCAAGTTGGAGGGAACAAAACTCCTTCTGATCGAGGAATGCGGGGTGGACGGGAAGCCGAAGGGCAGTTTCGTCGTCGCGGCGGACACCGTGCAAGCGGGAGCCGGGGAGACGGTGCTCTTCGTCTCGGGCTCGAGCGCGCGGATGGCCTATCCGCGAGAAGGAACTCCGATCGACGCAGCGGTCTCGGCGGTGATCGACGCGATCGAATACGGAGGTGAGGTTCGCAAACCGAACGCTCTGTAGTAAGGATCTCCCGACGAGGGACGTCGAGAGCGGAAGATCGAGGAGGGAAGCGGATTGTGCGAACCGGCCGGGTTCGAAGGAACCAATGCATGGTGGAACCGGGATTGAGAGCGGCTTTCCGATGGTTTGGCGCGGTCGGAACGACGAAGGCGGGAGAGAGACAGGAGATGAGAGATGGATGATGCCGAGATAGCCGGTATTGTCAGCCGGGTGATGAGCCGCCTTCAGGCGGATCATCCGGAGGCGCTTCGGGTGGAGAACGCCGACGGCGTCTTCTCGCGGATGGAGGATGCCGTGGCGGCGGCGGAAGAAGCCCAGAAGGCGTGGGTAGCGTTGCCGTTGCGCGAACGTGCCGCGATCATCGAGGCGATGCGGGCGGTGATTCGAGAGCACACTCGGGAGTTGGCGGAACTGTCGGTTTCCGAGACGGGGATGGGGAATCCCGAGCACAAGGTGAACAAGATTACTTTGGTCGTGGACAAGACGCCGGGGATCGAAGATATTCCGCACCGTTCGTTCAGCGGTGACTTCGGGGTGACGCTGGAGGAGTACACGCCGTTCGGTGTTGTGGGTTCGATCACGCCGAGCACGAATCCTCCGGAGACGGTGACATCGAACGCGATCTGCGCTCTCGCGGCCGGCAATTCGATCGTCTTCAACTTCCATCCCGGGGCGAAACGAGTTTCCACGCGCGCGCTGACATTGATGAATCGCGCAATCCTTACCTCGGGCGGTCCCCGCAATATGCTTACGACCGTTGCCAACCCGACTTTGGAGACGGGGCAAGCCATCTTCGATTCGCCGAAGGTGAAATTGCTGGTCGTGACGGGTGGGGGGAGCGTGGTGAAGGCGGCCACGCGTTCGGGGAAGCGATGCCTGGCCGCCGGGCCGGGGAATCCGCCGGTGATCGTCGATGATTCGGCGGATATCGAACGGGCGGGAAGGAAAGTCGTGCAAGGCGCTTCGCTCGACAACAACATCGTTTGTATCGCGGAGAAGGAGGTCTTCGTCGTCGAGAGTGTCGCGGAGGAATTCAAGGCGGCTCTGCGCAAGAACGGAGCCGTCGAGATCGGTTCCTATCAACTCGATCGGCTCCTCAAGACCTGTCTCGAAGGGTATGAGGGGCCGCACGGTCCGCGATGCCGGCCGAGGCGTGATTCGGTGGGACGCTTCGCCTCGGTTCTTGCCAAACGAATCGATCTGACCATCCCTTCCTCGACGCCGATCCTCTTCTGCGACGTCGGCTCGAATAAAAATCACCCGCTGGTGCAGACGGAACAATTGATGCCGATCCTTCCGATCGTGCGGATGCCGAACTTCGAGGCCGCGATGGAGGCGGCTTTGGAGGCCGAACACGGATATTCCCACACGGCGATGATCCATTCGCGGAATCTCGAACACGTTACGATCTTCGGCCGCCGCGCCAACTGCTCGATCTTCGTCGTTAACGGCTCCTGTTACAACGGCCTCGGCCTCGAAGGCGAGGGCCCGACGGCGTGGAGCATCACAACGCCGACGGGGGAAGGGTGCACCACCCCACGTGACTTCGCCCGAAAACGTCGCATGGCCATTGTGGATGCCCTCCGCATCTACTAAGACGCCGACCCCCGGCGGGTTTCGCTTCGGCCTCCCGCCCCCCGCTGAGAAGATGTCCCGCCGGATTATATCAATCGATCGAGGAGAAGAATGGACCTGGAACTGATCCGTCGCGTCGTGGAGGAGGAGGTGCGGCGCGCGGTTCACGGAAGGCGAACCGGTCGCCGGATCAAACGGCCGGTCGTAAGCGAGGAGATGGTTAACGCGGCGCGGCGCCGGAAGGCTGCTGTCATCGAAATCCCCGCCAATGCGCTGATTACCCCCGCCGCCCGCGAGCGGGCCAAGACGCTGGGAATCTCCTTCCGTCAGGAGCCGGTCCCCCGGATCGAGGATGCCGAGACAAGGGAACTGATTGAGGCGGTTTTTGCGGCCGTGGTTGAAGAGATCGGCCGGCGCCGGGAGCGAACCGGCCGCGTCGCAGCGTCGATCGACCCGATGGGGAAGAAGGTCGTTACGGCGGAGGATGTGCGCTCCGCGCGAAGCCGCGGCGGTGTGATCCGTCTCCTTCCGGGAGGACGTGTCACGCCGCTTGCGGCCGACTTGGCGCGGGAGTACGGGGTTAGGATCGAGCGGGTAGAGTGAGAGGCGGACTCCGGCGGAAGGCGTCTCCGCCCGCGGTCTCGGGATTCCGGATTGGGCGGACGGAGTGAGGGGGGAGATCGTGGCGAAAGAAACGAAGCGGTGGGGGAAGGGGTTCGCGATGCGGAAGAAGGGCGGCTTCCGGGAAGAATCGCCTCGAAGAAAAGAAACTCGGCATCGGGGGCGATGGCTTGCGCCCTTCCTCCTCCTCGGTGCTTTCTTCTTTCAGGCCTGCACTGCGGTTCCTCTCTCCGAGAATGCGTCGAATACCGGCTCGTATCGCGAGATCGTTCTTCTCCATACGAATGACGTGCACGGAAATATCCGGCCGTTGAAAGCGGTCTGGGTCGATACCGCGCATCCGCCTCTGATCGGCGGCAGTGCTTCGTTGGCGGGTTTCGTTCGAACCTGGCGGGATTCCGACGCACGAAGGCCGGACCTTGCGGTGCGTCTCCTCGACGCCGGAGACATCTATCAGGGAACGCCGGAAGGAAACGAATCGAAGGGAAGATTGATGGTCGAGGTGATGAATCGTATCGGATACGACTACGCCGCGGTCGGCAATCACGATCTGGACAACGGTGTTGAGAACCTCAAAACTCTGGTCCAGTCCGCAAAATTTCCCTGGATGGCGGAAAATCTCCGGGACGCCGGGACGGGGGCGCGGCTGGCGTTTCTTTCCGGGCCACACATCGAGAAAATCCTGGGAATCGATGTCGGGTTCTTCGGGATCACGACGGAGGATATGGCGAAGGTGACGCTTCTGGACACCTCGATCGCCTTCGTGGAGCCGGAGTTGGAGGCGGCGGTGCGGACGGCGCGCGAATTGCGGGCGAAGGGGGCCGAGTACGTCGTGATGATTTCCCACTCCGGCGTGAGTCACGATTCCGTTTTGGCTTCGCTTTTAGGAATGGAGCGGGATCCCGCGACGGGACGGCCGTTGGTCGATCTGATCGTCGGAGGTCATTCGCATACGCGGTTGGAGAAACCTCTGGAGATCAAGGGCGTGCGTGTGGTTCAGACCGGCGCGAAGGGAACGGCGGTTGGAGAGATTCATCTTCGATGGGACGTCGTGAAGGGTCGGAAGGTCGGTTTCGAATATCGGCTCGTCGATCTTTACAACGACTCCTTTCCTCCGGACCCGGAGATGAAGCGGTTTTTGGCTCCGATCCTGGCTCGGTTCGATTCGGAGATGGGGGTCGTGGTTGGAAGAGCGCGAGACGTGATCGAACGTTCCTTTGCTCACGGCTCCTCCCCGTTGGGCAATCTGATCACGGATCTGATGCGAAAGGCTTCGGGGGCTGAGATCGCCTTTCAGAACAAGGGAGGAATCCGAGCGGAAATTCCGGCGGGGGAAGTCCGCCGGCGCGACCTTTACGCCGTCAGTCCGTTCGGAAACACGGTGGTTCTTTTCAAGATGCCGGGTTCGCTTGTCCGGCGCATCGTGGCGAAGTCCCTTGACGGCGGTTACACGCCGCTCGAAATATCCGGTATAATCGTTTACTACGATTCCTCGCGCCCGGCTTGGGATCGGCTCGTGAACGTCTTCGTTGGGAAGGAGCCGCTGGACGACGATCGGATTTACACTGTGGCAACGAACAGTTTTCTTGCCGGCGGCGGCGATGCCTACACGGAGTTCACCGAGGCGGGACCGGGCCGCGACCTCGGCAAGAGCCTGCGGGAGATAGAGGAAGAGTTTTTCCGGAGCCGGAAGGAGCCGGTGGAGCCGGAGAGAGAGAAACGGTGGCGCGATATCAATGAATTCTCCGGAGGGGAAGGGGAAGAGGGGCCATGAACCTTTGTTGTTCCGCCCTCGACGGAGACGGCGGGAGAAATCGGCGATGAGCCTGCGGAAGAAACTGATGGGCCTGGTCGCCTTGCTGGTGCTGGGCGTCTTGACGGCGACCGTCGCCGTCGTTCAGCAGCAGTTGTCGAACCTCGTCGAGGAGCACCTCGAGGATCGGTTGGAGGCGATGAGTTCAAGCATTAGCGTCTTGCTCCTGCCCGCGCTCGTCTACACCGGCGGCCACATCGAGAAGGAGCGGGCGGAGATCGAAGCGGTCCTGAAGAGGATGGTGGAGAAACAGAAGGACATCGTTCTCATCGAACTCTTCGACCGTCATATGAAACGGCTTGTGACGTATCCGCGGGAGCAAGGGGGGCGTCGAGGGGACCTGGCGAAGACCTACCCGATGCGGTTGAAGCACTCGGGAAGAATCTACGGATACGAGCGTGTGACCTTCGATCTCTCGAAGTATCGACAAATTCAACGAAAACTTCTTCTGGAGATGGTATTGGTCGCGCTTCTCATCGGTTCGCTTGGAGCCGGCTTGACTTTTCTCCTGGCCCGGTCCATCACCGCTCCTTTGGAACACCTCAGTCAGGTGGTGGCCGCGTTTGGCGAACAGAGGTTCGAGGTTCGGGCTCCGGTCGAAACGAGGGATGAAGTGGGGAGGATCGCCGAAACCTTCAACAGGATGGCCGACCGAATTCAGCGTCAGGTGAACCGTCTCAACAAACTCCAGGAACTGGGCCAGGAGATCGTCGGCGATCTCGAACAGGAAAAGGTTCTGGGAAACGCGGTCAAGGCTTTCGCCGAGATAGCCGGAATTTCGAAGATGTCCGTGATGTTGCTCGAGGAATCGACCGGGATGTTGGAGATCAAAAAGGGTTTGGGATTGACGCAAGGCACCGAAAACATCGTTCGACTGCGCAAGGGAGAAGGAGTTGCGGGGCGGGTGCTCGAGACAGGAAAACCGATCAAGATCGAACGCCTCGCAGAGAGTTCCGAGTATCGTTCCTATTCCGGGCAGAAGAAGGACGAATCGTTGTTGGCGCTTCCCTTGATCGCCAAGGGCCGGTGTTTCGGAGTGGTCAATCTTCACGCGAAATCGGATGGGACGGCCTTCGACGCCGGAGACGAGGCGGTGTTGAGTACGCTGACCGAGATTCTGGCCGTGGCGTTGGAAAACGCTCACCTCTACGATATGGCGATCACCGACGGGTTAACGAGGCTCTACATCCGAAGGTATTTCCTCCAGAGACTCGGCGACGAGATCGCTCGGGCGCGCCGATCCGGGACTCCGCTTTCGCTGATGATGTTGGACCTGGATCATTTCAAGAATATCAACGATACCTACGGCCACCAGACCGGCGATGCGGTTCTGGTGGGTTTGGCGCGGGTGATGAGGCGGTCGTTTCGGGAGGTCGATATTCTGTGCCGATACGGAGGCGAAGAGTTTACGGTGATAATGCCACATACGGAGAAGGAGGGGGCGATGATTGCTTCGGAGCGGTTCCGGAAGGCGGTTGAGGATTTCGAGTTTGCGGGGGCGGATGTCCCGTTGCGTCTTACGGTCAGTTGCGGAGTCACGACTTATCAGCCCGGGCGGATTGTATCGGAACTGATCTACGAGAGCGACACGGCGTTGTACGCCGCGAAGAGGGAGGGAAGGAACCGCGTAAAACATTTTGACGATCTCACCTGAACTCGACGAACCGGCGAGAAGTCAACGATCCAAATTTCGATGAATGAACCGGAGGAGGGTTCGAGGGCTTTTCTTCCTCCCTTTTCCTCGTTCAGGTTCTTATTTGAGCGGCTTGGCGTATTTACGGAAGAACTCGGCCGCCGTCGACTTGGCGATTCGCCCCTCGGCCACGCCGAGGACGAGGCCGTAATTTCGCGTATCCGCCGCGGGAACGTGGTATCCGTTCATTCTCAGGAAAACAAGCGCGGCAACGAATGCTGTTCGTTTATTTCCGTCGATAAAGGGATGATTCATCGCGATGTGATAGAGATACGCCGCGGCCATCTCGAAGAGATCGGAATGAAGAAAGACCTCGCCGAAGGTGGCGCGAGGTGTCTCGACGGCAGATTCGAGCAGGCCGAGGTCCCGAACGCCGTGGGACCCGCCGTAACGTTCGATCTGGGACCGGTGAACTTCAAGGCCCTCGGTCAGCTCGAGGAATAAAGGTTCATCCAAAATCAGGTTTCCTTTATCAATTCCGCGTCTTTATTCGGCGAGGCGTTTCAATACCCGGCCGTGCACGCGATTCACTTCTTCCAGCGCCTGGCGAAAGAGTTTCTCACGCTTGGCGCTTCGGGCCGGGGAGATAATCAGGTGTCGGCCGTCGGTCGAGATGTTGAGAGGTGTCTTGGGGGTGATCTTGAGCAGCTCGAGGATCCCCTTGTCGATCACCAGCGCGTAACTGTTTCCGTGCTTTGTGAGTGTCTTAGTCATACACCGTAAAGACATTGTATATCAAAGGGAAGGGGCGTGTCAAGAGGGACCAACGGAAATGGCGGAAGAGTAGGGAGAACCACGGAAAACACGGAAGAACACGGAAGGAGGGAGGGCAAGCGCAAGGGCAAGGGCAACGGCAGGGGAAGGAGAAAGGCAAAAGTGAAAAGGAAATGTGGAGCGCAGACACTCTTGTCTGCGAAAAACGGTGGAGAAAAGGAGGCGGATGGAATCGATTGCGGACTGTAGGGGCGATCGGCCGGTCGCCCTACCTGTTGGCGCGTCCCCCTGCGCAGAATTTCACGCGGAGGGGATCCCTCGTTCGCCTTACGGAGAACTCGGGATGACACCAGTG
>RFFU01000055.1 GCA_003697085.1 Candidatus Hydrogenedentota bacterium | reverse complement strand
GAGAAGGGGCGATAAGGGTATTCGTCGCCGCGCGGTGTCTTTTCGGGGATGCGTTTTTCTTCTCGCCGGTCTTCTTCTTTCGGCTCTTCTTTCGGCGCGCGCTCGCGAAGCGTGGCGGCCGGGAGAGCGTTTGACCTATGCGGTGAAGTACGGTCCGATCCGGGCGGGAACGAGCATTTTGGAGGTCGAACCGGTGGAGGGACATCCGGCTTGGGTTCGGCTCTCTTTGACAAGCCGCTCGGCGGGGTGGTTCTTCTACCGCGTGCGGAGCCGGATCGAGTCGATTTTCGATCGGAGCCGGAACGTGACGGTGCGGACCGTCAAGAACCAGCGCGAAGGAGATTATCACAAGGCGATCGAGGTCGAATACGAACGGGAGAAAGGGAAGGTAGTCGAGAAGAGTGAAGGGAGAAAGCACACGACCCGTCTTGTTTCGGAGGCCCGGGATGTTCTGGGAGCCCTTTACGATCTGCGAACCCGGAAATTGAAACCGGGAACAACGGTAACGATCCCGGTTCAGGACGGTCTCGTCGGCTACCGGCTTCCCATCAAGATATTGCGGCGGGAGACGGTGCGGGTTCCGGCCGGGCGATTTTCCTGCTTGGTTGTGGAGCCGAAGATGGAATCGGAGGGAGTGTTTGTTCGGAGGGGCCGGCTTCTGATCTGGCTGACGGATGACGAAAGGCACATCCCTGTCCGCGTGCGGACGATGATTCCGGTCGGAACGGTGGTGGTCAAACTGGAGCGGATGGAAGGGGTGGAGGAGGTGACCCGGTGAGAGGCGAGAAAGAGAGGAAGCGGCGTTTCTTTCGTGAAGGAGCCGGAAGAACGGGGCGCGGCCTGACGCGGTGTTTCGCGGCGCTGGTGACGGCCGGACTTCTTCTTGGAGGCTGTGCGCAACGCGATCAGCTCCAACCGAAGCAATCGAATGTATGGCTCATTTCGGAAGGACGAGAGGCGGCGATCGGGGAAGAAGTCGTCAAGGAGGTCGAACGGGAATACACGGTCTATCAAAACCGGGAGTTGGCGGCGTATGTGGACGAGGTGGGGCAAAAACTGGCGGCCGTCTCGGATCGGCCCAACGTGCGGTATCGCTTCAAGGTATTGGATTCTCCGATTGCAAACGCCTTCGCGGTGCCGGGAGGGCATATTTATATCACGCGCGGCATCATCGGTGTTTTGGACGACGAGGCGGAATTGGGGGGAGTGCTCGGACACGAAATCGGGCACATCGCGGCGCGCCATTCGGCCAAGCAACTCCAGAACGCCACGCTCGCCTCGATCGGGCTTGCCGTTTTCGCGGTTCTGGCGGGGGACAAGGTGGACGATGACGTTTTCCGCGCGGCGGATGCTGTAGCAACGCTGATCTTTCTGGGCTACTCCCGGGGGGATGAGGATCAGGCCGATATTCTGGGTGCGAAATATCTCTACCGCGCCGGGTACGATATGGAGGGGATGGTGGGGGCGATGGAGGGACTATTGGAATTGCAAAAGCGGAAACCGATGAAGATCGAACAGTTCCTTCAGTCCCATCCCCTGACGCGGGATCGGATCGAGCATATTCGCTCGTGGTTGCCCCGGATTCCGAAGGAGGACGTCTGGGGCGGGACACCTCCGGGAACGAAGTTGCGGAATCGGGAGGCGTTCCAGAGGTATGCGGCTCCGTACGCGATCTATCCCGGAGAAGACGAGATGCTCAGCGCACTTGAAAATTACCGAATCGGATTGATACGCGGGCAGCGTGATCTGCTCGAAAAATCGCTCGATTCCGACTACAACGACGGAACATACCGGAGTCGTGAGGCGTATCTGAACGCGCTGGGGCGCTTGATCTCTTCTTCCCGGCGAATCGACTACAAAATGAAGAACATAAAGGCGGAGCCGCAGCGGCACGGCGGTGCGGCGAAGTTCGACTACCGGTTGCGGATCTGGGATGCGGAGGGCCGGATGACCGAGGAGACGGGGCGGGGATACGCCACCTTCACCAGGCCCAATCCCCACACTTGGCTCATCTCCTCGTTGCGTTCGGTTCCCTATTAGATCGCGGAGAAGGAGGATTCATGATGCGGAAGGGGTTCCGCGCGGTTCTGCTTTCGCTGATCCTGCTCCTTTTCGTGGACTCTTTCGCCTCCGTGCTCTATGTCGGTGCCCGGACCCTGGTGGAGGACGCCGTGCGCTCCTCGACGACGAATGTCGCCGCGACGGCGGCCGCGCTGCTTCGTCTCTCGGGAAGAAAAGCGCTCGAAGATCTGGTCAGGGACGGAGTGGCGGACGAGGTCTTTCTCGTGGACGGCGCGGATCGCATCCTCTACTCGTCCGATCCCGCCGTCGCCGTGGGGCGGAAACGCGAGGTACTGCTCACGGACCGGGCGGAAATGGAAGAGGCGCGGAAGAACGGCCGTGCCGCTGGTTATCCGTTTCGCGGAGGAGAACGGTATCTCCAGCGGAGTTACGTTTCTCTCGACGAGGAGGGAACCTTGCTGGGCGTTTCGGCTCCCGTGCCGGTCTTCTCCGAACTGGATCGGCTCGAACGGATCTATTGGATCTGGCTCGTCTTGTCGGCCGCGCTGGCGTTGGGGATCGCCTGGTTGTATTTCCGGGCGTTACGGATGATCGAGAGAGAGCGCGAACGCGCGGAGCAAGGGCGGCGTTACGAGACGATCAGCCGGATGGCCGCAACGGTCGCCCACGAGATCCGCAATCCGCTCAATATCATCTCGGCTACGATCGAACTGAGGAGAAAGCGGATGAAGAGAGGCGGCGATGCGGAGAATTCGCGGCGCGAGGAAGAGGAGGTGCTGGCGGACTTGGCCGAGGAGGTGGCACGTTTGGAAGGCGTTGTGCGGGACTTCCTCGATCTCACCCGCGAGATGCAACTCGTCTTTTCACAGGTGGACGTGAACTCGGTCGTGGAGGAGGTCGTGGCGGGATTGCGGAAGAGAATGAAGATCGGGCACCTTCCGCGCTGCTCGATCGAGCTGAATTTGAAGCGAGAAGCGGGAGAGATGGAGGGAGACGAGCGAAGACTATTCCAGATGCTTTCGAATCTCATCATCAACGGT
>RFFU01000054.1 GCA_003697085.1 Candidatus Hydrogenedentota bacterium | reverse complement strand
TGATGGTGACAGAACCCTTGTTTGGGACGGACGTACCCAAAACGGGAAATTGATGGGGAGCGGAATGTACTTCTACCGCATCTACGACAATGAAAAACGGGTCGGAACGGGCCGCTTCACATTGATTCACTGATTGGAGTGAACGAGGAAGAAAAAGACGTGCCCGTGCTCTTTTAAATGAACAACTGGGGAATCTATCGCTTTATATCGAGGATCGTACCGAGGTTTTCGTCTTCCGTTCGCACGACTGCGGCATTCGCCTGCGTGAATCGCTCGTCCCGGATCAGGTTCACCATCTCCGGCGCAAGATCCGTATTCGACAGCGTCAACGCCCCTTGCAGAACCTCGGGTCCCGTTTCTCGCGTTCCTGCTCCCGACGCGGCCGTTGGACGAAAGAGATTGCCGCCGATATTCTCCAGACCCTGCGGATTCGGAAAACGAACCGGCTCGATCCGCCCCAGCGTCGTTTCCGTCCCGTCTTCCGCGAGCCCGGTCACGGTCCCATCCCGGCCGACGGAAATCTGTCGCGCCCCGGCGGGAACGGTGATTTGAGGATCCAAAAGGTCACCGTTCGGCGTCGTTATCCGGCCCGCGGCGTCGATCTGAAACGATCCATCCCGCGTGAACGCCAACTCACCGCTCGATCGACGTACGGCGAAAAAGGAATCTCCCGGCAGAGATAAATCCAGACGCCCCCCCGTTAAAACAACCGGTCCGGGTCGATTCGTCTCGGTCACCGAAGCCACCTCGACGCCCCTCCCGCCCGGACCGGTTTGAAATTGGGTATTATCAGAGCGGAAACCGGAGGTATTGATATTCGCGATGTTGTTGGAAGTCACGCTCAAGGAAGTATCCGCCGTCCGTATGGATCCGGCGGCGATATTGAGACCATCCATGGTATTCACCTCGCCCTCCTGGTTCTCTCCTGATTTTAATATATTCATCCCTCTCGTTGTTGTCAATGCTGAAATTGGCTGGAAAGGCACAGGTGCACGGTGAGCCACCTGAATGAGCGAGGAAAAAGGAAGAAAGGGGAACGGGGCGAGGGAGAAAAAGGTGGTGGACGACGCTCCTGGGGGATTCCTCGTCGGCTTCGCCCTCCTCGGAATGACAACGCGGACGCCAATCCGCCCCGCAGGTTGGAGAACCTGCGCCCCATCTCTGCGGGCAGGGATGCCGGCGCTCCCAAGAATCGCGCTCCTTGCAGGTCTTCCCCCCTTCTCCCCTTTCGCCCTCTCTCTTCTCCCTATCCTTCTCCCCTCTTCCTTCCCCCTTTTCCTTCTTCCTTCTGCCTTTTTCCTTTTGCCTTCTTCCTTCTCCCTTCTCCCTTCCTCCCTTTTTGCTTTCTTCCTATTGCTCTACTCCGCGCTTGAAGTCGCGCCTCGGTTCCCATACGATTCGCTGCTGAACTTCGTTCAGCCGAGACTTGCTCAATCAAAGGAGGATCAAACCAGTGGCTGAAAACGAAATCCCTCGGGTGGCGCTCTACCTTCAGGATATGCACTCGCTTCAGGATGGAATGGAATATGCGAAGTACGCCGAGGAGAAAGGATTCGAGGCGGTGTGGCAGGCCGAGTCCCGGCTCGTTCGCGACGCCATCGTTCCGATGGCCGCCTTCGCCGCCGTCACGAAACGAATCAAGGTCGGTTCCGGAGTCATCAACAATTGGACCCGAAACATCGGGCTTCTCGCCGCGACCTTCCTCACGCTCGACGACCTCGCCCCCAACCGCGTCATCTGCGGGATCGGAGCGTGGTGGGATCCTCTGGCGGCCAACGTCGGAATCAAGCGCCACAAGGTGCTGACGGCGATGCGGGAAACGATCACCGTGATGCGGAAACTTCTGAATATGGAAAAGGTCACATTTCACGGCGAATTTCACAACGTCGAGGGAATCGAACTGGACGTCGTTCACGGACGGCGTGAGCCGCGGAACATTCCGCTGATGATCGGAGCGACCGGCCCGAAGATGATGGAACTCTGCGGGGAAATCGCCGACGGTGCCGTTCTCAATTATTGTGTTCCGCCGGAATACAACGACCGCGCGATGGAACTGTTGGAGAAAGGAGCGCGGAAAGCAGGGCGCTCCGTCGAGGACCTCGACCGCCCACAACTGATCGTCTGCTCGGTCGACCACGACGAGGACAAGGCGCGCCATGAGGCCAAATGGCTCCTCACACAGTATCTCGCCCAGCAGCCCCATATCGCCAAGGCCTCCAACTGCCCCCAAGATGTTCTCGAGAAGGTTCAGTCGATTCTCGGATGGCCCGCGACAAAGGAACAGGTCGAAAAGGCGATGCAATACGTTCCCGATGACCTGGTGGACAGAATCTCCGCCAGCGGAACGCCCGAACAGGCTCGATCCAAGGTCAAGGAATACATGAAACGCGGTTGCACCTGTCCGATCCTCTATCCGATGGCGCCGGACGTGAAATTGATGATCGACACCTTTGCGGTTTCCTGAAGGAAACGAGCCGGAGACGGAGCCGCAGGAGCGGTTCCGGCTTCGAGATTCTCCATGGCGTCTTCTGATCTTTCCCAAGATGCTCTCGACATCGTCGTTCTCTGCGGCGGGATCGGCGGAGTCAAGTTCCTCGAGGGACTCCTCCAAATTTTCCCCGCGGAACGCATCACGATTATCGGGAATACCGGCGATGACGAGACCTTTCATGGGCTTCCGGTCTCCCCGGATCTCGATACCATCCTCTACACGCTCACGGGACACGTGGATCGAAGCCGAGGTTGGGGCCGCGCTTCGGAAACCTTCCACTGCCTCGAGGAACTCGCCCGTTTGGGAGAAGACACCTGGTTCCAACTCGGCGACCGCGACCTCGCCCTCCACATCGTTCGCAAGAAGATGCTTTCCACCGGACATTCGCTCACCGAGGTCACCGCTTTTCTCGCAAAACGCCTCGGTCTTCCCTGCCGCCTTCTTCCTCCCTCGAACGACCCTGTTCGTACGATCGTTCGAACCGATTCGGGAGCGCTTCCGTTTCAAGAGTATTTTGTCCGCCACGCCTGCCGGCCCCGCGTCCTCGGAGTCGAATACGCCGGCGCGGCGAAGGCCACGGCAAGCCGGGAAACACTCCACGCACTCGAAACCGCCGGCGGCCTCTTCTACGCGCCCAGTAATCCCGTCGCCTCTATCGGCCCGATTCTCGCGATCCCCGACCTCCGCTCCCGAATCCGCAAACTCGCCGCGCCTCGAATCGTGGTCTCTCCCTTCGTCGAAGGCAAAAGCCTCAAAGGACCTTCCGATAAAATGATGCGAGCCCTGAACCTTGAACCCGACCTCGCCGGTCTCGCTCATTATTATCGTGATCTCGCGGACGGAATTCTCGTCCACGAAACCGACCTTCCCGCCGATCCGCATCCTCCACTCTCGGAATTCGTTCTTGCTTCCACGAACCTCATTCTGGATTCCTCTCAACGGAAACGCTCGGCCGCCGAGGCCGCGCTCGCTCTTCTCGAACGCCTTCGCGTCCCCGAACGAAACCTGTCTCGATCCGCCGCACGGGACAGACGATGAACTCGAGTCGTCACAATCGTTCTTCTTGTGCCGTTGTCGTTCCGGCGAAGGAGCCCTCTGATTCCAAGACACGGCTTGCTCCGCTTCTCTCTCCTGAACGCCGCCGCGAGCTCGCTCTCTTGCTCCTTCAGGAAACCCTCCGGCGTATTCGATCCGTCTCCGGAGTCGATCTCATCGTGATCACCAACGGACCCACGGTCGAGAACATCGCCTCCTCCCTCGGCGCAACCGTCCTGCGGGAAAAAACCGCGCGTGGCGAATCGGCCGCGGTCGAAGAGGCGACACGGTATGTCGTGGAGAACGGCTATTCGCGACAGATCGTCGTCCCCGGCGACCTCGCCTCGCTCGATCCCGAAGAACTCTCACGCCTGGTTTCCTTCCCCCTCGCGCCGCCGGCCGTCCTTCTCTCTCCCGCGGTGGATGACGACGGAACGAACGCTGTCGTGACCGCTCCGCCGGACATTCTTCACTTTCGATTCGGGGAACGCTCGTTCGCCGGGTACCGCACCCAGTGCAGCGTACGAGGAATACCCTGTGCGGTCGTGCGGCTCCGTAGTTTCGTGCTCGACATCGATACCCCGCGCGATCTCGAGCAATTCTTGATAAAACATCCCGAGCACCCGGCCGCAAGAGCCGCCGCCGAGTGGTTCCACGAGACGCCCTCCCCGTGACGCCCCCCCTCTCACTTCTTCCAATCACCGGCCTCCCGCTCTTTCATCCCGGCGATCCGCTCGTTGAGCCGCTTGCCGCCGCTCTCCAACCCATCCCCGATATTAATCCTCGCGATATCCTCGTCGTTGCGCATAAGATCATTTCGCGGACCCGGGGGTACCTGGCCGACCTGCAAACGATCTCGCCCGGTCCGGAGGCCGTTGCATTAGCGCGGCGCATCGGAAAGGATCCGCGTAAGGTAGAAGTGATTCTGAGAGAAAGCCGGAGCGTCGTCAAAGCCGAATGGATCGAAGGACAGACGACAGGGGTTTTGATCTGTGAACATCTCTCGGGTCACGTATGCGCCAACGCCGGTGTCGACGAGTCCAATTCCGTCGACAAGGATCTCCTCGTCCTATTGCCGCGGGATCCGGACGCCGAAGCGCGGCGTCTTCGAGCCGAATTAGCCGAAGCGATCGGATTTCCGCTTCCTGTTCTGATCAGCGACACGTTCGGTCGGCCTTGGAGAAGGGGTCTTGTCAACGTCGCCGTCGGCTGCGCCGGACTTGAACCGCTCATTGATCTTCGCGGCACACCCGACCTTGCCGGACGGCCGCTGACCGCCTCAATTCAGGCAGCCGCGGACGAACTGGCGGCGGCCGCGGGGCTCCTCATGCGGAAAACGAATCGCGTTCCCGCAGTTCTCATCCGAGGTTTTCCGTTTCGCACCGGTGCATCGTTGGATTCGGACGGCGCTGTCACCCTCGTCCGCCCGAAAAGCGAGGATCTCTTCCGCTGATCGTTTCAGGAAAAACGACGCTCCACTTCGCTCAACAGCCGCTCGGCTTCTTCCCGACTTCCTTTCATATCACGCGAACGCCTTCCTCCAGAGCCATCGCAACGATGCCGACATTGCGTTCCTTCATCTCCTCAAATTCCTCGGGGGTATAAACGAGCACGTCCGCGCTTCGCCCAAGCGCCTTTCGCAAGAGCGGCGTCACCTCCCGCGCCCGATCGAGAAACGGCAAATCCGTGGGCCGGACGACGATGAGATCCACATCGCTCCACGCATCCATTTCGCCCCGCGCCGCCGAGCCGAAGAGGATTACCTGAACGGGGTCAAGCGGCTCCAAGGCGCGGCGGATCTTCTCGAATATCGTCATTCGCGATCTCCTTTTCTTCCTCTTTTCCTTTTGGCGGCTCATAAATCGGTCGATTCCTCGGGCGGATCCTCAAAAGTCCTTGGGATGCCAAATTGATTCTCTGCTCGGCTATGTGAAGATATTCCGGTACAACCTCGTCAGGAATCGTTCGTAATATCTCCAGACAATCACCGTGATACAGGATGACGTCGGCGCCGGAAGAATACTCGTACGCTATTTTGACGGACGATTGGTCGACAAAAAGATTCTCCTCGAAAGCATTCCGGATGCTTCGAGCCCGTTTTCTCGTCGAGGATCCGGGTGCCACGTTTCAACCATCCCCCATAAAAGCCGACTCTTTTCTCATTCGCCGGACCGTGCAATCCCGACGACGCCGCAACCGACGCGAGGCCCCGCCGCTCCCGACGGCTGGCTCGTCAGATCATCGCGTCCGCGATGAATCACAACCGCACGACCAACGATCGAATGAGGGCCGTTGAGGCGGATTCGACGGTCCATAATCTCGAACTCCGCAACCCCCGCCTCGTCCGCCACGATGTTTCCCAGATCACCGATGTGTCGCTCGACATCCTCCGGAGCACCGTGTCGCTCCGCCGTCGGATTGAAATGGCCGCCGGCCGTCTTCCCGCTCGGCCCGCTGCAATCCCCGAATTCGTGGATGTGAAATCCGTGTTCCCCTGGCTCCAACCCCTCGATCCTTCCCTTCACCAAAATCCCATTCACTTTCCTTTCAAAACTCACGGTCCCCTCGACCGCACTCCCCCCCACGGGATGAATGACCGCAACCGCTCGCGAAACCCCGCCTCCCGTCTCCCGCTCCGCCGGAGCAAAATAATCGCCGTGACCCACAACGAAGTACTGTGAACCCATCGCTGTTTGATCCAGATCGCTCTGAACCGCGAAACACCCCGTCAACCCCACAAAGAGAAGCACCGTTCCCGCCACTCCGCTCCATCGAACTCGATACCTCATTCCACTCTCATCCTTTCTCAAGCCCTCGTCTTTTAGGATATTCATCCCGCGACAAAAGGCAACGGTGAGGAACAGTTCCCGAAAAACGGCCATCTTTCGCCGAAGGGATCGAGCCATCCCTCGGTCGAAAAATCCACTCACGGTCCACGCCGCCGCAACCTGCATCGAAAGAGGCCGCTATTACACGCAAGATGCTTTGGCTCCCAGGTAGTCCCACCTACCGGGTTTTGCTCCGCCCATAATCTGTCACACCTCCCCTTCCAAAGGTTGCTTTTCCAAAACAAATCGTTAGAATCCGCCGGTATCCTACCGCAACGGATTCGAATCTTTCCGTTGCACGTTCGTGGAAAAACGGTTTTTGAAGGAGAAACATAGCGGAGATGGAATTGGAAAACCTTGAGGAGACAAAGACACCGGACGCCAAAATCCGGATCGGCTTCGATGTACCGGCCTCTGAGTGCCGGGCGACCTACGAACGAACCCTGAAGGAATTGTCCCGAGAGGTGGCCGTCAAGGGCTTTCGAAAAGGAAAAGCCCCCCTCCATCTCGTCGAATCCCGCGTCGGAATGCTGGCAAGAAGCCGTTCTCTACGTCGAATCCAAAGCCGTTCCGTTCGGGAAATTCTCCGGCGTAAGAATCTCGATATCGAAGAACTCGCCGCACCCGTGGAGATCTTGGATTCCTCTCCTTTCGATCCCGACGAAACCTTTCATCTCAATCTCCTTCTCGCTCCGGAACCGAAGGTGGAGTTACGAAAGTACCGGGGATTGAAGTTGACAAAGCGGAGCGCGGAGCCCTCCGAGACGCAAATTGAATCTTCGCTCCGTTCTCTTGCCGAAAGAAATGCTCTTTACGAATCGGTGGACCGGGAGGCGCGGGAAACGGATCAAGTGATCATCAGCGGGCGCGGAAAGCATCCCTCGCCCGAGCTCACCAAAAAACTCGTACTCGAAAACTACGCGGTTGTCCTCGAGGAATCCAAGGCGCCGGCGGAGATTCGCAACGCCCTCTTGGGCCGCCGGAAGGGGGAACGGGTGAATTTTTCCATCACGTTCCCGGAAACGGTCCCCGAAGAAAAACTCCGCAACGCCACCATAGAATATGACGCTGAAATTCTCGAGGTCAAGGAACGAACCCTGCCGGCGATAGACGAAGAGTTCGCGCGAGAACTTCGATTCGATTCCCTGGAAGAACTTCGTGAGAAGATACGGCTGGAGTTGAGGAAGCAACTCGTGGACGCCGCGTTTTCCGAACTGGAAGCAGATCTCCTCGAAAAGTTACGGGAAGAAAACCCTCTCGAGGATGTTCCGATCTGGATGATCGAGAAGGAGAAGCGGAGACGGATGGAAAAGTTGAAAAGACGTCTCGACCAAAGCGGTGTTGCGCTCGAGGACATCCTGGAACGAAGCCGGAAGAGCCGCGAGGATTTTGAAGCGGAACAGGAAGAAATCGCGCGGCAAGTCGTCCATACTTCCGTAGTCCTCCGGGCGATTGCGCGACAAGAAAAAATCCATATCGATGACCGAGAGCTGGCCCGCTATCTTATAAATGTCGCGGCAGAAAAAGACACGAGCGTCGAGTCTCTGATGAGAAAGTTGAGGGACGAAAATGCTCTGGAACCGCTTCGGGAGGACCTTTTGAAGGAAAAGGTTCTTTACTTTCTTTTGGAGAACGCCGAAGTTGTTGAAGAGGCGGACGAAACGGGAGCGGCCGAAACCGCTCCGCGAGTTCAGGAGGCCGCCGGAGATGCCTAAATCTTGCTTATCGTCCGGTTTTCGAAATTCGTCAGCAAGGAAAGGACTACACCTATGCCTTTAATCCCAATGGTTATCGAACAGTCGTCCCGCGGTGAACGCGCGTACGATATTTACTCGCGCCTCCTTCGGGACAGGATCATCTTCGTGGGCGAGGCGATCGACGATCACCTGGCGAATCTCGTGATCGCCCAGTTGCTTTTTCTGGAGTCGGAGGACCCCGACCGAGACATTCATCTTTATATCAACTCGCCGGGCGGCGTGGTGACGGCGGGAATCGCGATCTACGACACGATGCAATACATCAAATCGGACGTTTCGACGATCTGCCTCGGCCAGGCCGCCTCGATGGCGGCCTTGTTGCTCGCCGCAGGCACGAAGGGGAAGCGGTTCGCTCTGCCTCACGCACGGATTATGATTCACCAGCCGCTCGGGGGGGCTCAGGGACAAGCCTCGGACGTCGCCATCCAGGCGAAGGAGATCCTGCGGATCAAGGAGATGCTCAATCACATCCTCGTCCGCCAGACCGGTCAGCCGCTCGACGTGATTGAAAAGGACACGGATCGGGACAAATTTATGTCGGCCGATGACGCCGTCGCTTACGGGCTCATTGACGAGGTGATCTCCGAAAGGAAGGTTCGAACCGAACTCGACGAAATTTCTTCGGAAAAAGAGGAGAAAAACGGCGGAAAATCCGATAAAAATAAGAGTAGAAAGAGTCCAACTCGCGAGAAGGAGACCGAAGGTTAAAAGTGTTCAAGTTTGGCAATGACAAGGAACGTTTGAATTGTTCCTTCTGCGGAAAAGGACAGGAAGAGGTCAAGAAACTCGTCGCCGGACCCGGCGTCTACATCTGCGACGAATGCATCGATCTCTGCAACGAAATCATTCACGAGGAAGTGGAGGAAGCCGAGAAGGAAGGCGGCGAAGGGCTCCCGAAGCCGTTCGAGATCAAAGCAACCTTGGACGATTACGTCATCGGGCAGGAAACGGCCAAGAAGACCCTTTCGGTCGCCGTTTACAACCATTACAAGCGCATCCGGAATCCTGTTCAGGACGCGGACGACGTCGAGTTGGAGAAATCGAATATCCTTCTCATCGGTCCGACGGGGAGCGGCAAGACCCTTCTGGCCCGGACTTTGGCTCGGATCATCGATGTTCCCTTCGCGATAGCGGACGCGACGACATTGACCGAGGCGGGGTATGTGGGGGAGGATGTCGAGAACATCCTGTTGCGCCTCATTCAAAATGCCGACTATGACATTAAGAAGGCGGAGCACGGGATCATCTATGTCGACGAGATCGATAAGATCACGAAGAAGACCGATTCTCCGTCCCTGACGCGGGATGTCTCCGGAGAGGGAGTTCAGCAGGCCTTACTCAAGATTCTCGAAGGCACCGTGGCCAACGTTCCGCCGCAGGGCGGGCGCAAACATCCGCATCAGGATTACGTTCAGATCGATACCACGAACATTCTCTTCATTTGCGGCGGTGCTTTTGACGGGCTTGAGAAGATCATCGAGGAACGACTCGGAAAGAACCAGATGGGCTTTTCGGCGGATATCCGAACGAAGAAGGAAAAGAACCTCGAGACGATCTTGGCCGAGGTCATTCCCGTGGACTTGATCCGTTTCGGCCTCATTCCGGAGTTTGTCGGGCGGCTGCCTGTGATCGGCGTGCTCGGTCGGCTCCGCGAATCGGAACTCATCGATATTTTGACCCAACCGAAGAACGCCCTTGTCAAGCAGTATATGAAGCTCTTCGAGATGGAAAACGTCAAACTCCATTTCACGAACGACGCCCTCCAGGCTGTGGCCCAGTTGGCCATTTCGCGCGCCACGGGAGCGCGGGGCTTGCGTTCCATCATAGAAGATGTTATGCTTGATTTAATGTATGAGATTCCGTCCCTGGAGAATGTGGCGGAAGTGGCGATCACGCGCGAGGTGATTGAAAAGAAGGGCCAGCCGATCCTAACCTACGAGGGAGATCGGAAGAAACGGAAGAAGCACCCCGCCTGAACGTCCCTCCGGCGCTCCACCGCGGGCGGTTTTCGCCGGGGAAGACACGGGCCGGGAAGCGCCGGCTTTCCCGGTAAAGAACAGGAGAGGGGAGGAGGTTGATCGCGATGGGCGGAAGGATCGATGCGGGAGCCGCGGCGCAGGGTCTCAATCAGGGGAATGTCGTAGCCGATCGAGCCCGTGTGGAGGACACGCGGGGCCTGACCGTCAACACCGTCCCGCCGAGAGAACGAAACCCGGAAGAGGTTCGCACGGCGGAAGAGGCCCAAGCCTTCGGCGTCGGAGGCGTTGTCAACACGCAGGCGTAACAAACCGGCACCGCGCGCGGACAGTGAAAATAATCCCCCCTTCTTCTTCGGACCCGGCGGGGGTGAAGACATCCGCCGGCGGAGAAGCCCGCCTTGTGTAAACGGACATTTTGAGTTGCGGTCCGCCTCTTTTCGCCACGAAATTCTGATTCCGATCATCATTGACGTTTTCGCAGTCACATTTTCTTTCTGGTTTCCAACTGTGTTCCTCTTCGCGGTGGCAGGCCCATCGATCGGACGTGTCGGATCCGTACTTCTCAACGTCACCATACCTGCTCTGACTTTTGTCGGACTGATCGCGACATATTCCAGGCGAAGCGGAAGAAACCCATTCCTTCACTGCTATCTCGCGCTGCTCTTCGTGTGGATGTCTGAACCTTTTGTTATGTTTTTCTTCGCATCGGTAACGGGCAGCCGGTTTTTTCACGGCGATATTCTTGCAAGACTTTTCTCTTTAGTAAAAATGACACTCTTCTTTCCGGGAGCAATGCTCATTTTTTCCCTCTACGGAGGAACGTTGCCGGCTCTCGTCGTTGTTACCCTCGGGTTATTGGTGGCGCCGTTCTTTCTCCGTATGGAAACAAGAGTGTTTCATGGGAAGAAGACCTTTTAAAAAACCCTCGGTTCATCAGCAAAATTTTTGAGTGGAGCATTGCTGCTATTCTTTGACGACAAATGAGTTGTATGAAAAATCAATGCATGAGATCCGAAACCCGAAATTCGAAACAAATCCCAATCTCGAAGCAGTCAGGTTGCTCCCGTCACCCAGCCTGGTTATGCTCATTTCTTGTGTTTCCATGTAGTTTTCTGACAAAAGGACGTACACTTTTCGGATTTCTTTATTCGGATTACGAATTTCTTCTAGATTCCAAATTTTTTACTCGTTCTACTCGAAAATCCACAAATACCGCCGAAGAGCCAAACCGTCATTCCTCCGAGTGATCATCGCGCGATGCGCCGGCGCGCTCTGATCTCGAGGAAAAGAGAACACTCCCCTGGAAGCCGGCACGCCTACTCTCCGATAAGCCTCTCGAGTTCCTCGCTTGAATGCGCAACCGAAAGGAAGAACGCCTCATACGCGGACGGAGGCAGCAAGGCGCCGCGCCGCACCGCTGCGTGAAAGAACCGCCCGTAGCGCTCTGCATCGACCCTGGCCACATCGTCGTAGTTTCGGACTCCCCGCTCGAACAGCACCTCGTCTTTTGGAAAGAAAAGCGTCAACATACTTCCCACACGCTGAACGATACCTTCGCCGGCAAAACGGGAGGCCAAAAGCGATTCGAGCGCGGATCCAAGGTTTTCAAGCGTTTCGTAAACGCCTGGCCTGAGTTTCCGTACCGTCGCCAGTCCCGCCGCCATCGCGATCGGGTTTCCGGAGTTCGTACCGGCCTGATAAACCGGTCCCTCGGGCGAAAGGAATTCCATGATCTCCTTCTTCCCTCCGTAAGCGCCCACGGGAAGACCACCGCCGATGATCTTTCCCAGGCAGGTCAAGTCGGGCCGCACTCCGAACCGTTCCTGCGCGCCGCCACGCGCCACGCGGAAACCCGTCATCACCTCATCGAAGATCAGAACGGCTCCCGCCTCGTCGCACCGGGACCGCAACCCCTCTAAAAATCCCTCAGCGGGAGGAATCACTCCCATGTTCCCTGCTACGGGTTCCACGATCACGGCCGCCAACTCACGCTCGTATTCCTCCAGAATCCGGTCGACATCCTCGAGATCGTTGTAACGGGCAAGAAGCGTTTCGGAGGCGAACGTACCGGGGACGCCCGCGGAATCGGGAACACCGAGGGTCGTCGCTCCCGATCCGGCACGCACCAAGAGGCCGTCGGAATGACCATGATAACATCCCGCAAACTTGAGTATCTTGTTTCGGCCTGTAAAGCCCCGTGCCAAGCGCAACGCCGCCATCGTCGCCTCGGTTCCCGAATTGACGAAACGAACCTTCTCGATCGACGGAAAAGCCTTTCGAATCTCCTCGGCCAACTCCGTCTCCGCCTCCGTCGGCATTCCGAAGGAAAACGAATTCTCCGCCGCGCTTTGTACCGCCTCGACCACGTCCGGGTCCGCGTGTCCCAAGATCATCGGACCCCATGCACCGACAAAGTCGACATATTCCCTCCCCTCGATGTCCCACACGCGACTTCCTCGTCCCGCCGCGATGAAGATCGGTTCCCTTCCGACCGCGCGGAAGGCCCGCACCGGACTGTTCACTCCTCCGACCAGCACTTGCTTGGCTCGCTCAAAGGCTTCTCGGTTGCTCTTCATTCTCCTCTCCTTCCCTCGTTTTCTCTTTGCCTTTCGCCCTTCTCTATTCTATTCTCCCGGGGCTATGCAACAGAATGAATTTATCGATTTCCTGAAGAAGGCCGTCGAGGCGGGCCGGAACCTTTCACCGCGATTCCTGGGATCGGCAGCCGTAGTCCTGATCCTTGCGATCGTCGGTTTGATCTACTGGGGGCAGGTCCGCGCGCAGAACGGCGAGGCCTCCGCTCTCATGCTCCAGGGATTCCGCGCCCTCGAAAGCGGAAGGTACGCTCAAGCCGCACAGATCTTCGGCCTGATCGAAACGGAATACACACTGTCGCGCTTTCGCAAGGACGCCCCCTTCTACCACGGAGTCGCGCTTTTCGGGCTCGAACAGTATGAAAAAGCGGAAAAACTCTTTCGAGAATTCGCGCGCACAAATCCCTCCTCCGATCTGGCGCCGCTTGCGCTGGCGAATGCGGCGGGTTGCCGCGAGGCGTTGGGAGACGCCGCCGCAGCCCTGGAGGAATATCAGCAAATTCTTCGATCCTATCCCGACTCCTACCTCGATCACTACCTCAAACTCAATGTGGCCCGTCTCTCCGAGACTCAGGGTAATACGCAAACAGCGACACATATCTACAAGGATATCCTCGCTTCCGACACGAACAACCTCTGGTTTGAAATCGCTCGAAGCAACCTGCGCCTCGTGGCGGTCGAGGCCGAGACGGAGGGGAACGACCGGAAAACACCGGGTCCGATTTCCTCCGAACCCTCCGCCGTCCCCTCCTCCGCTCCCGCGCTTCCCTGATCCGGGCCTCTCTCATGGCGCGAAAGCGGCATTCCCGCTCCTCCCCTTGGCTTCTCCTCCTTCGTGTCCTCGTCTTCTTCTCGGTTTTAATCTGGTTCGGACTGGCCGCAACCGCCTATCGACTTCTGGAAGGAGCGCAAACGCCCGAAATCATCCTGCCGCAACTGGAAGGGCTGCGATGGGACAAGGCGGTCGGCGAACTCAAGAAACGCGGGCTCCTGCCCGAAATCGTTCCGATCTACGGAGAAGACACAATGGCCGGGCGCGTCTCCGGAACAACGCCCGCCGCGAATACCCACGTCAAACCCGGGCGAAAGGTAACGCTCTACGTCGTCCAGGGAAGCGGTCTCATCTCTGTTCCTGATCTCGTGGGGCACCCCAGCGCCGAAGCGGAAAATATACTCCGGCGCGCCGGTCTCGACAGCGGCCTCCAAGGTCTCCGGATCGGCTCCCTGGTCTCTGTCGCCAGCGATTTCCCCCCCGGAACCGTCCTGGCGCAAAACCCTCCGGCGGGCGAACGCCTCAAGCCAGGAAGTCCGGTCGATATCACCGTCGCCGCGTCTCCGAACGCCAACGTCATGCCCGACCTCGTTCGGATGGATTTCTCCTCCGCCCGCCTTCTCCTCGCCGAAAAAGGTATCACGCACTTAACCACCGAACCGTATTATACCGAGTTGAGTCCCGATCGAACCGTGCTCACCCAAATCCCTCCTCCCGGTTCCCCGATCGACGATTCCACAGTCGTTCACCTCGTCGTCGCCGTCCCTCCGGGGACCTTCCTCGAATTCCCGGAGGAGCAACCGGAAACAGACGGAGGGCCGAGCCTTGGAACCGCGCCGGCTCCCATCTCCTACTTCCCGGAATCTCCTTCTCCGGAGGGCTTTTGATGACGACTTCGTTTCTAGAGAGATTCCCCGCATCGGGTGCGCCGTTCGTCGCCCCCTCTCTCCTCTCAGCCGATTTCAGCCGGCTCTCCGAAGAAATCCGGCGCTGCGAGGAGGCGGGAGCGGATCTGCTGCATTTCGATGTTATGGACGGCCACTTCGTTCCGAACATCACCTTCGGCCCCCCGTTGATTCGTAGTTGCCGCTCGCGGAGCCGACTCTTCTTCGATGTGCATCTTATGATCGAAGAACCGCATCGCTATGTCGAACCCTTCCGGGAAGCAGGCAGCGATCTCTTGACGATCCACTGCGAGGCACACTCGCCTATCCCCGACACGCTCGAGTCCATTCGCCGCGCCGGCATCTCCCCCGGCCTTTCCCTCAAACCTGACACTCCCGTCGAAAAACTCTTCCCCTTCCTTCCGCTCGTGGATCTCGTTCTCGTGATGTCGGTCGAACCGGGATTCGGCGGGCAGGAATTCATCCGCCGCACACTCCAGAAGGTTCGTGCTCTCGCACGCGTTCGTCGCGAGCGCAATCTTGACTTTCGACTCGAAATCGACGGCGGCATCGACCAAACGACCGCCGCGGAGGCGCGAGAGGCGGGGATCGAGATACTCGTCGCAGGAAGTTACCTCTTTCGCCAGAACGATTTGGCGGCCGGAATCCGTTCCCTTCGTGCTGAACCTTCGTCCCCCCGGTTTTCCGGCGATGCGAACGAAGGCTGTCGGCGCCCCGTAGCGAACGCCTCGGGGATGCAGGCCGGTTCGAAACATAAAAGCGACCGGGTGGAGCGGAACGAGGAACCGAAAGCGCGGAGAACCGCCGATGTTTGAAACGCTGACCGAACGACTGAACAAGACTTTCCGTAATCTTGCCGGTTTCGGCAAATTGAACGAGGAGAACATTCAGCCGGCTCTGCGCGAGATTCGTGTCGCGTTACTGGAAGCGGATGTCCATTTCCGCGTCGTGAAAAGTTTTCTCGAAAACGTCAAAAAACGGGCTCTTGGAAGCGAGGTGCTCGAATCGGTCACGCCCGCGGATCAGTTCGTCAAGGTTGTGCGGGATGAATTGGCGCGTACGCTGGGAGCGGAGGAACCTCCTCCTGAATTACGAAAGAATCCGGCCGGTCCGACGCGCATTCTTCTCTGTGGTCTTCAAGGCGCGGGAAAAACGACCGCCGCCGCAAAACTCGCCCACCTTCTGGGAAAAAGCGCTCTCGTCGCTCTGGATCTGAAACGTCCCGGGGCTGTCGAACAGCTAAGGGTGATGGCGGAAAAGGTGCAGGCGACGTTTCTTCCTCCGGCCGATCCCTCCGATGTGCGTCTCTCCGCGCGCAAGGCGCTCGAAGAAGGCCGCGCCTTCGAACATCTCATCTTCGATACCGCGGGACGCCTTCAGATCGATGAAGAGTTGATGGAGGAACTCGTTGAAGTCGCCGGAATCGTGAAGCCGGACGAGATCGTTCTCGTGCTCGATGCGATGACCGGCCAAGAAGCCCTCAATGTCGCAGAAACATTCCACAAACGGGTTCCGCTCACCGCCCTGATGCTCACGAAGACCGACGGGGATGCGCGCGGAGGGGCGGCGCTCTCCATCCGCCACGTCACGGGTATTCCGATCAAATGGATCGGAACAGGCGAACGACCGGATGCCATCGAATCGTTTCATCCCGAGCGATTCGCGGATCGTATTCTCGGAATGGGCGACGTCGTCTCGCTCGTCGAACGCGCCGAACGGCTGACGGACACGAAGAAGGTCGAATCGCTGACCAAAAGAATGCTTCGGGACGGCCTCGACCTCGAACTCTTTCTCGAACAGATGCGCGAAATGCGAAAGATGGGGCCGTTGACGGAGTTGCTCTCCCTGCTTCCCGGAGGTGGAAATTTGGCTCCGATGGCCGCTGGATCCGAAGAGGAGTTGAAGAGGTTTGAGTCGATGATCCTCTCGATGACTCCCCGCGAACGACGCCATCCCGATATCATCGATCACTCACGCAAGCGGCGCATCGCCCGGGGAAGCGGGGTCCGGACGGAAGAGGTTTCGCGAATGCTCAAGCAATTCCGAAAGGTCCGGGGAATGCTGGGGGCCTTCACCGGCGGCAAGAAGGGAAACGGGATTCTCAGGCAATTTTTCTCTTGAGCGAACATTTCTCGTTCGTTGTGCGAAAGGGAATGCGCTACGGGGAAGCCTGATAGGTAAATCGCGGAAGCCACGTTTCTCATTTTTCTATTCCTTTTCGAACCAAAATGAGAGATAATTTCACCGAACGAAAATTTGCGGTATTGATGAGCGGGCCTCGAGAAGGTTCGGCACCGTAGGGGAGGCTCAAAGAATGGACGAAGAACGCCTGCAAACGGAAGGTTCCGCGCCGGAGATTGCGGAACAAGCAGGACCGGATACACCGGTTTCGCCTGAATCTCGCAGCGAACCGGAAATGCGCGGACCGGATTCATCCTCTTCACCGCAGCCTCCCACTGAAACGGAAATGCGGGAATTCCAGGCGCCCGTTCCGCCTGAGCCGCCGAAGCCGATCGCCCCTCCCACGCCTTCTGCTCCATTCGAGTCGCCCACTCCGGCCCAGCCGTCCGAGCCAATCGAACGATCCGAGAAAGCGGAGCCTCCCGAACCTCCCACTTCTTCTCAACCGCCCCCTTTCGTACCGGAGACGGAACCCGTTTCCGCTTCCGATCGCTCCGGTTCCGAAGAGGAGGCGCCGACCTCCGGAGAGGACGAGGATAATGTTGAAGGCGAATCCGCTCCCGAAATCGCGGACGAAAAGAAGCGAAAGAAGCGGAAGCGTCTTCTCATCGCCGCGGGAATCGCCGGCGTTCTGGTAATCGGTCTCTTCGGTTGGAGGAGTTTCTCGGCGCGATCTGCGAAGAAACATGACCGAGCGCTCGAAGAGCAGATGATGGCGAAGGGCGCGGAAGAATCGATGCCTCCCGGCGGTGACACCGAGGAAATTGTCGCGGAACAAGAATCCGAAACGGTAACCGAGACGCAGGTCACCGATACGGCGGCGGCCTCGGAATCCGGACCGGCTTCGGTCCTGGCGGAAACCACGGAAGAACCCGCAGCTCCGGAAACCGCGCCCGAAGCGGAGACGTCTCCGGAAACCGTTGCTTCGACGAAGGGAACAGCGACGGAATCCTCCGCGGATACCGAAGCGAAGGAGAAGACGAAGAAGGAGAAGAAACGTCTCGCCAAGGCCGTGTCCGTCGAACCGCCCTTTGTGAAACATTACAAAGCCTCGACAGCCGCTTTCTCGGAAGAAAAACAGTTTCTTAGGAAACGCGGGAAACGCGTTTATCACGACTTCACCCACGGCCGACGCGTCGCCGTCGTCCACGATTTCGTCCATCTCCCGCCGGAACTGCGGTATTGAGTCTTTCCCCCGGTTCTTCCGGTTCACCGGAACAAGCCGCTTCGGAAACGAGATACTTTCGATATACCTTTTCGTTCGAAGACGGGACAGAGCGAACTTTTGAAGTTCACCTTGATCCCGTCACGCTTGCTCTTGTCGCCCCTATTTCCGATCCGCTCCCGGAGTGGACTCGCTTGGAGAACGAACAATGCCCGAATTGTCCCCTCTCCCCCAAAAGGGCGCCTCACTGCCCGATTGCGGCCCGCGTGGTGCCACTTCTTCAAATCTTCGGCGGCCGGGAATCCCACGAATTATGCTTGGTAACGGTTGAGGGACCGCAACGAACCTACTCGCGTCGGACTTCTCTGCAGCGCGGGTTGAGCTCGCTTCTGGGAATCTTTATGGTCTCCAGCGGTTGTCCCGTCATGGACAAACTCCGGCCGATGTTGGACACCCATCTCCCGTTCGCGTCCCAGGAAGAAACCATTTACCGAATGATCTCGAGTTATCTCGTCACGCAGTATTTCCGCCAGAGAAAGGGATGGCCGACGGACTGGAGGTTAAAGGATTTTCCGGCGCGCCTTCAGGAGATCAGCACGGTGGATCGTGCCTTCGCAAAACGCCTGCGCTCCGTGGGAATCCGCGACGCTGGACTCAACGCCATTGTCATTCTCAATACCTTCGGCGAAATGACGAGTTTCACGATCGAGGAGGAAGACTGGGACCGCCTCGAAGCACTCTTCCTTCGGGCGGAAACCCGCGACGCCCCGGTTCCGTAACCGCCTCGTTCCGATCGAAACCGGAAGATCCCCTTCTCTCGAGCGACGAGGCGAAAGTCGCGACACGGAACCGCTTGCCCTTGGCTCCTCGAACCAATAGGATGCGCCCGTTTCGACCTCGTTCCTCAGGAAACCCTGTTCGTTTCGTTGAAAGGAGAACGTGAACGGATGAAAGCAATCGTCGTGAAAGAGTTCGGGGGGGCGGAGGTTCTCGCTCTTCGTGAATTTCCTATTCGTGCGCCGGGACCGGGAGAAGTTCTCGTCGCACTCCGCGCCGCCGGCGTTAATCCCGTCGAAACCTATATCCGCTCCGGCACCTACCCCCTCCTCCCGAAACTCCCGTACGTTCCTGGAACCGATGGAGCGGGTGTCATTGAGGCGGTCGGGCCGGACGTCTCGGACCTTGCACCGGGAGACCGCGTCTATCTCCTTGGTTCGCTCACCGGAACCTATGCGGAAAAGACCCTC
>RFFU01000053.1 GCA_003697085.1 Candidatus Hydrogenedentota bacterium | reverse complement strand
CGGTAGAGAAGCGCAGTTTTGAGTCCGGAGAAAGAGAAATCGAGGCTTCCGGGCATTATCGTTTCGACGAGCGGCGGCACCGATGCTTCGCCGCAGCGTTCGGCCTCTCTTTCAAGGATTCTTCCGCCGGGATATCCGAGTCCCAACAAGCGAGCCGCCTTGTCGAAGGCCTCGCCCGCCGCGTCGTCCACCGTCCGTCCAAGGATTTCGTAAGAGCCGAACTCGCGAACGAGGACCGTTTCTGTGTGACCGCCGGAGACGATGAGCGCCAGGAAAGGCGGGCGCCAGTCCGGTCGTTCGAGGAGAACGGAGCAGATGTGCCCTTCGATGTGATGAATTCCGTAAACGGGGACATCCCAGCGGAGGCCCAACCCTCGCGCAAAGGAGACGCCCACGAGAAGACAACCGATCAATCCGGGACCCGCCGTGACGGCCACGGCATGGGGGCGGGTGTCTCCGGCTTCGGAGAGGGTTTCTTCCACGAGAGGGAGGAGCACTTCGAGGTGGCAGCGGGAGGCCACCTCGGGAACGACGCCGCCGAACGGGGCATGGTTTCGGACTTGGGAGAAGACACGCTCGCTGATGACGCGGAAATCTCTTGTTACAACGGCCGCCGCCGTTTCGTCGCAGGACGTTTCAATGGCGAGAACGGTTTCCAAATCGGTTCTTGGATCGGTCTTTAGAGAGGAGAGGGGGGACATCGGAGGAAAAACAGTTCAGGAGGGCGCGGAGGAAAGAGACACCGGAATACGCATAAACATAAAAAGAAAGAGGGGAGAACGGTTTGCCATTCTATCCCATGCCGGAGAGCGGTCGTTTCGGCCGAACGACGGCGCCGGCGTGAATCAGGTCGAGGGCTTTTTGGAGTTGAGGATCGAGGTGCGGAACGAGGTAAACGGCGTCGGCGTGACGGCGGGCGAGTTCCCGCACCAGACGCCATTCCGCGATCTCGTCGCTGAGAATGATTCCCGCCTTGCGGAGAACCTTTTGAAGCGCGGCAACGTCTTCCTTCGTATAGGTGTCCTTGCCCCACGCGAAGTCGCGGACCAGGAAGGTGTCGTTGAGTGCCAGTAGCCCCTTCTTGTCGGTATCTGAGAGCTCAGGCATCTTCACCTCGGAGTCGGGTTGGATTCCGATGCCATGAATAGAGACACCGGAGGGAGTGAAATAGCGCGCCGTGGTCAGAGCGATTCGCGACCCGTCCGGAAGGTTTTCGACCGTTTGGACGGATCCTTTTCCATAAGTTTTGACTCCCACCAGGATCCCCCGGTGATTGTCGCGAATGGCGCCGCTGACGATCTCGGAAGCCGAGGCGCTTCCGGCGTTGACGAGTACGACGACGGGAAGGCGCGTGATCGGAGTCTGGGGACTGGCATAGTAGGTCACGGATTGTTTCGGATCCCTGGCTTTGATCGAGACGATGATACCGGTGTCGAGGAAACGGTTCGCCACCGCGATCGCGCCGGTCAAGACTCCTCCCGGATTATTTCGGAGATCCAAGATCAGGCCCTCCACATTTTCTCCAACTTCCGCCAACGCATTGTCGAGTTCCTCGGCGGTATGTTCCGTGAACTGTGATATGCGAATGTATCCGACGCCCTTGTATCTCTTTCCTCGGACGCTCTTGACTCGGATCACCTCACGAACCAGTTTGATCGGAATGGGCTTTTTGACCCCTCGCCGGAGCACCTCGATGGTGACCGGGGTCCCCGGAGGTCCACGCAGAATCGAGACGGCTTCGTCCAACGTCATATCCTCCGTCGTGTCTCCGTCGATCTTGTAGATGATGTCCCCGGCTTCGACACCACCACGCCACGCCGGCGTTCCCTCGACGGGAGAGATGACGGTCAAGCGCCCCTCCTCCATCGCAATGTGAATTCCAATTCCGCCGAATTCTCCCTGCGTCTCCACCATCATCTCCCGTGCGTCCCTCGGCGGGATGTAACGGGTATGAGGATCGCCGAGGGTTTTGAGCATTCCGCGGATGGAGCCCTGGATCAGGGACTTCGGGTCGAGTTTCGTCGTGTCAGCGAAATCGGCCTGAACGATCCGATAGGCTTCGACGAAGACTTGCATCTCCCGGAGCGAGGCGTCGAAGTCGGCCTGTTGTGCCTTGAAACGCGAGACATCTGAAATCTGAAGGCCCAGAAGAATCGCTATGGCCGCCGCCGAGAGCAGAAACCCCGTCAATCCGTTACGGTGAGAGTGGCGTTTTTTCATAGAAAGGATATTAGCAGGATTCGTGCCGCGGGAACAAGGGAAGAGTGCGCCTCAAGAAAAGACCCGCCGCGCCAACCGCGTTCGGATCTCGTCCGCAAGTTCCCCCCGGCCCATAAGAACGAGCAGATCGAGGAGACGGCGGCGGACGGAATCGTCATCCGCTTTCTCAAGAAGTTCCGGAAGCAGTTCCCGGAGACGATTCTTCCGCAACGACTCGCGAATCCGAAGAGACTCGGGGGATTCCTCCTCAAAAAATCCGAGAAGCCGCTCGGCCGACTCCAGAACGGGATCCCCCTCGGCCCCTTCTTTTCCTTTGAGTTCCTGAAGCAGTGTCCGGCTCTTGTTCGTGTCTCCGGACAGGATGAGGACGCGGAGGCGATCCGGAGGCGAGGTCGTTTCGTTCACGAGGTCTCGGGCGCGTGCGATCTCTCCGCGCCCGATCTGTTCGAGAAGTCCTCCGGGTTGTTCTTCTTCCGCGGAGGCCTTTTTCAGAACAATGTGTCTCTCGAGAAAACGCCGGATTTCGCCTTCGGAGAGCGCTCCCATAAAGGCATCGACCGGCCGACCGTCCTTGAAGAGAATGACGGTGGGAACACTTTGCACGCGGAGCAACATCGCGATCTCGGCGTGCTTTTCGATATCGACCTTGGCGAGGAGAAACGATCCGGCGTACTGATTCGCGAGGCGTTCGAGAAGAGGAGAGAGCCGACGGCAGGGTTCGCACCACGGAGCCCAGAGATCCAGAAGAACGGGGATCTCAAGGGAACGGCGGAGCACCGCCGTCTCGAAGTCCCGTACCCCGACATCGATGACGGAAGCGGCGCCCTTTTCTCGCGGCGCGGTTGCCCGAGGCTTTTCGAAAAGGACCTCGGATTTCTCGGAACCGTTTTTTTTCTCTCCGCGATCTTTTTTTCCAAAGAGAGGAATCACCATTTCAAAACCATCTCCTTTTCCGTGCGGAGAACTGTACACCGATGGGAGTCTGAAGAGAACAGCAAAGATGGGGTGTACCCCTCCCGACCATCGCGATACAATCTTCCCCATGCTGGAACAGATGGGGAAGATGCTTCTTCTTTTCGCGCTCGTCCTCTTCGTGCTTGGTCTGGCGTTTCTCTTCGGAAGCAGGATCCCGTATCTGGGACGGCTTCCGGGAGACATCCGGATCGAGCGCGACGGGTTCGCGTTCTATTTTCCGTTGACGACCTGTCTCTTGATCAGCCTTCTTCTCTCCGTGGTCTTTTGGCTCTTGCGCCGCTGAAGCGGTTATGGCGGTGTCTGTAAGATGTTCTCGACGCGCTGATTTTCGTTAGGAGGCAACGGCAGCCTCGCCGAATGTCTTCCGATTTCTCCGATTTCGGAAATGGGAGAATCCACCTTCCGTCAATCAAAATATTCGATAGGCAGCCGGCCGGAGGGTGTAGGATTGCCAAGTGGGAGAATTTCTTTCAGAATAACGTCTATGGGAAATCGATTCCGCGCCCGTATTACGCTGTTCTCGCTCCTGTGTCTCTTTGCATCGGTGGGGTGTGGAATGGGCGATCGACCGCGCGCGAAAGCGGAAAGGCCGCTTTCGGAGCCGCTTGTCGTTTTCGCGGCAGCCTCGTTGAGTGATGTTTTGAGGGAGTACGCCGCATTGCCCTCAACCCCGCCTTTCAAGGTCAATGCGGCCGGATCCCAGACGCTGGCTTCCCAGATACTCTCGGGAGCGAACGCGGATATCTTCGTTTCGGCGAACCGCCTTCAAGCGGAACGGGTCCTTCGAGAGCGGAAAGGCCCGATGAAGCCTCTCTTCACGACGAAGATGGTTGTTGCTGTGGCGCGGGGAAGAGCGGGAGAATTTCATTTCGGCGACCTCGGTGGTTCTTCATGCAAGGTCGTCTTGGCGGCGCCGGAGGTTCCGGCCGGGGCATACGCACGGGTAGTGCTCGAACGCGCCGGAATATTCGAAAAAGTGAGGAAGAACGTCGTGTCTTGGGAACCCGATGTTCGGGCGGCATTGGCGAAGGTGGAATTCGGCGAGGTGGACGCGGGGATCGTTTATCGCAGTGATCTTCGAGGGCGGAAGGTACGCGGCGTTTCGATTCCGGATAGTTTCAATGTGACGGCGACGTACTACGCGGTGGTTCTTCCCGGCTCGGCGGGAAAACACGATACGGTGCGGAGATTCCTGGAGGGATGGCGGAGTCCGGGGGGAAGAGCATTGCTGGAACGATACGGATTCGAGCCGGTCGGCGGCGGCGGAAGGGCGGATTCACACCGGTCTTCGGATTCAGAGGCTTTTTTGCTCCGACCGCGGGGTGCTCTCTTCTCGCGGGAGCGAAATGTCGTTTGATGAAGAAGCCGTCGAAGCGTCTTACGTTCCTTCCCGCTCTCCTCGTTCTCCTCTTCTTCTTCCTGCCGGCTTTCGGTTTGTTGATGCGAACCCCGTGGCGCGAATTTTTTCAGATCTTGGGGCGATACGGCGCCTTCGAGGCGATGGGGGTATCGGCGTTGGTGGGAACAATCGTGCTTCTTCTCTGCTGTCTCTTCGGTATTCCCGCGGCGTATCATTTGGCGGAGGCAAACGGTTCCGGAACGCGCGTGCTGCGGGCCGCGGTTCTTCTTCCGTTGGTGATGCCGCCGGTGGTTGGCGGGATCGGATTGTTGAGCGTCTTCGGGCGGCGAGGCTTTCTTGGTCGTTATCTTGCGGACTGGTTCGGTGTTTCTCTCCCCTTCACTCTTGCCGGCGCGGTTCTCGCCGCGTTTTTCGTCAGCGCTCCACTCTTTATCCTCGCGATGGAAGCGGGGTTTCGCGCTCGGAACCGCCGCCTCGAGAAGATTGCGGCGGTTTGCGGGGCCTCCCCAATGCGCGTTTTCGTTTCCGTCACGTTTCCCATGGTTCGGCCGGCTTTTCTTTCCGGTGCGGCCTTGGCGCTGGGACGGGCGTTGGGCGAGTTCGGGGCGACAATCACCTTTGCCGGGAATCTTCCCGGCAGAACAAGGACGCTGCCGCTGGCGGCGTATCAGGCTCTTCAAACCTCTCCGGAAGCGGCTTTTGCCATCTCGGCCGTTTTGATTCTTGCCGGCCTTGCGCTTCTCCCCGTCGCGATTCGTGGCCGCAGGCGAGTGCTCCATTGATTCATTTCGAAGGGAGCGTTTCCCGCCATACCTTTCGTGTGGAAGGAAAAATTTGTCTTCCGAAAGGTTCGGAGGGAGTCCTTCTTGGAGACAACGGGAGCGGAAAGACCACATTTCTCGAAACGATCGCCGGGTTGCTTCGGCTCGACTCGGGAGAGCTCCGACTCGGCGATCGACTCGTCGATCGCCCGGCGGATCGCGTCTTCCTTCCCCCTCGGCTTCGCCGGATCGGTTATCTTCCGCAGGAGAACCTTCTTTTTCCGTGGCTGACCCTGGAAGAAAACATCCGTTTTGCGCGGCGCTGTCAGGGAAAAAGCACTGAGGATGGAAGCGTGGAACGATGGTTGGCCGTGCTCGAACTCGAACGTCTGGCGAAACGGTATCCGCATCAGGTTTCCGGAGGCCAAGCGCGCCGGGCGGCGTTGGCGCGGGCTTTGGCGGGGGAACCGGAGATTCTGCTTTTGGATGAGCCGTATGCGGGGCTCGACGATCGTGGTCGCGGTGAATTTGACGAGGCAATGGCCTCCCGCCTGCGCGAGTATTCCGGGACGGTCTTGATCGCCTTGCATCGGATCGAGGATGCACCGAACTGCGATCACATCTTTGTGATCGAGGACGGACAAATCCGCCCCGGCTAGAAAAGGAAGATTGCCCAGGGAGCGTTCTTAGGCGAGATGCCCTTCCATTCCGTCGGGATGCGCGAAGGGGGCAAGTGGTGAAGAGGATCGGAGAGATGTTCCGTTCCAGGTGTTCGAAGCGGTGTTAATTAAGTACCGTTACGGCTCCGGAGTTCCTGTAATATCCAGGGCGAAGGGAGCCTTATGAAACCGCTTCTAGTCGGTGAAAACGATGGCTTTTCCCACGAGTTGGTTTTCATCGACGCGCGGAGCGAGGACGACGCCGACGACATGGTAGCCCGTTTTCTTGATCGTCTTCGGCCGTTCGAAGATGACGCCGTCTGCGCCCAACGCCGCCGCCTTTTCCCGGATGAGTTGCCGCAGGGTATGGGGCTGGTCCCATCCCTGATCGTTGGCGGTCAAAAGGGCGATCTCACGGTACGGTCGATCGATATCGGCCGGGCTGTTGAAGACCTTCACATTCTCGACAGCGACCTTCCGCGCCGGAGCTTCGCCCAGAGGAGTGACCTTGACCGTGGGACCGCATCCAGCAAGAAGAAGGAGAGGCATTATTCCGGCGGCGGTGAAACGCCGCCGGAAAACGATCGATTTCGAGAACATCTCGAGACGGAACATCAGTATCCCGTCTTGGCTCCGTGGCTCGGAGCGGAGGATTCCTTCTCGGAAGACGTTTCCTCACTCTTCTTGAGACTCTTCTTGACGCTGCTTCCGAGTTTTTGGAAGAAGCCCTGGCGGCTGAGTAACCAGCGGGCGCCTTTTTCCGGACCGAGCAGTTCCCAAACTTTATCGACTGTCGTATTTTCGACAACGGCGAGATTGATCGCGATTGTTTTGATTTCGTCCCGCTTCTTTTCAAGTTCCCGGGGATCGGCATTACCGGAGGAAAGGAGAGCGTCGAGGTCCGCCAGCAGTTGATCCCGTTGGCGATAGAGGTCCTTCTTCTTCGCCTTGCCTTCTTTTTCGACGGCGTGAAGTTTCTTGGCTGTTTCGTAGTCGATGTCGTATTTTTTTGCCAGCATCTTGAGGCGGAAAGCGCCGAACCATCCGATGCGCTCCCCAGACTCTTCCTTGGCCGCCGCTTCGGGGGCGGGCTGGGATTGCGCCGGTTCAGCCGCGGAAGCCTCTTTCGCGCGAGGCGAGCCGTAGCCCGTGGGAGCGCAAAGGGCCGGGGAGACCAAAACCGCGGAAAGGAATAGGACCGCGACGGAAAGACCGATATTTCTGATTTTCATTTTGCGAAGACCTCCATGGTAAACGATTGTCCACCTCCCCGCCGTGACACCGAAGAGAGGGCGAGGAAATGGAGAAGGGCATTATAGGGGAGGATCAAATTCCGAGTCCACCAAAATGCCGAGGGCGGGTGCGGCAGGTGCTCCGCGGGTGCGACCGGTGGGTCTCCCCCGTTGGCACTCTCGGCCTTCCGTCGGGGTGGCACGGAGAAGAAATTCCGTGTTCGCTGCCCCGGCAGGAGGAACGAAACGCGATGGCGCCCCGTCACCCGAGGTGGGCGGGACCGCGGGCGAGATAGTTTCGGACGTAGTCTTCGACTCCGTCTTCGAGCGAGGTGAACGGTTCCGTGTAGCCGGCCTGGCGAAGTTTCTCCATTCGTGCTTCGGTGAAATATTGGTATCGGTCCCTGATCGATTCGGGCATATCGATATACTCGATTTTGACGGGCCGCTTCATTGCGGAGAAGACGGCGGCGGCGAGATCGTTCCACGTGCGCGCTTTTCCCGTTCCGAGGTTGAATAATCCATTCGCGTTCTTGTGTTCGAAGAGCCACCAAAGGACCTCGACGCAATCCTTGACGAAGATGAAGTCGCGTTTTTGTTCTCCGTCGGCGAAATCATCGCGGTACGAACGGAAGAGTTTGAGCGTTCCGGTTTCGTGAATCTGGTGGAACGCCTTGTAGATGACGCTGGACATATCTCCCTTGTGGTATTCATTCGGGCCGTACACGTTGAAGAATTTGATGCCGGCGCAATGGTCGAGGTAGCCGCGGCGAAGAGCGAAGAGATCGAAGAGGTGCTTGGAGTATCCGTAGATGTTTTGGGGGCGCAGTTGGAAGAGGGAGTCGTGGTCATCCGAGTATCCGGATGAGCCGTCACCGTAGGTCGCCGCGCTGGACGCGTAGAGAAATCGGATCTTCTTCGATAGTGTCCAGCGCGCCAGAAGACAGGAATAACGGTAGTTGTTCTGGAGAAGGTAATCGGCGTTGCGTTCGGTGGTCGAGGAGCAGGCGCCGAGGTGAAAGACGCCTTCGATGCCGTCCGGCATCGTCTCGCTGATCAGCATCTGGAGAAAATCATCCTTGTGGAGAAAATCCGTGAAGCGCAGCGAAGAAAGGTTCTTCCACTTATCGGAGGATCCCAAAGCATCGACGATGAGGATGTCCGTGATTCCAATCGAGTTGAGTTTCCAGACGAGAGCACTTCCGATGAAGCCCGCGCCTCCCGTGACGATGTACATCTTCGCGCTGGTCCTCCTTCCCCTTCTGGTGCCGGGCATTAACTTTTTAACGTTTCTCCTTGGGAGTCCTCTGGAAATTGAGAGGCCCCTGAAAACGACTGTGGGACTGCTCGTCTTCAATAAGTCAAAAAGTTAATGCCCGGCACCGAATCTTCGGCACCGAATCTTACCGAGCTCCATCTTACCAGTCGCAATTTCTGTTTCAACGGTCCTAGAGGAATGGCAGGGGCGAGGAGGTTCATTACTCCAGCGACATTCCGTCGAATTTGGCGGATTGCGGACTGTCGAGTCAGCGAACCGGCAAGGGGTGAGAGATCGTCCGGAATGGGGGGCAAAAAAAATTGCGTCCTGGGCCTTCGAGCGGTAATGTAAAACACCATTAAATAACGAAAAATCAATGGTTTAGAGATCAGCAACCGCTGGCACGGTTTTCGCAAGTATTTAGTAGGATTAATTGTAAACGGAGGAGAAAATTTAACGTGGAATGATGGGAAATCCTGGGAAACTTCGAGCAAGGTTGGCAGGTCTGTTTTAGGGGGAAAAGGACAACGTAAGGAGACCCAAAAGGGGGGGGCGAAGAAGAAGGGGGACAAGGT
>RFFU01000052.1 GCA_003697085.1 Candidatus Hydrogenedentota bacterium | reverse complement strand
GGGAGCGGGGTTAGGCGGGGCCACAGAGACACAGGGGCAGAGAGAGGATAAGGAGAATAGGGGAACGGGAGAAACGGGCGGAGAATGTGGGAATGACGGTGTTTTTGAAGAGTCGAGGTGATGTTTCTCTGACGGAAAAGATTAACGACCTTCACAACGGTCGTTGGTTTCTTTTCGCTTCCATGCAAGGACAACGACGGGGCAGAGGAAGAGGGGGCGGAAGACGGGAAGGAGTCGTTCGAGAACAAAGCCGGCGCTTTCAATGGTTTGCCGTACTTCTCGGATTGATGTAGGGAATACCGGGAGGAATCCAAAGGCACGGTTCCGAGTCAGTGCAGAAAAAAGCAGGTGGCGTCGTTTAATCTCAAGGATGAGATGGGAACGGGTGATTCGTGTCAATTCCCGAAGGGTCTCATTTTGTCTTTCCGGCGGAATGTGGTGGAGGAGGTTGAGACAAATGGTAAGGTCGAAGGTTTCCGTGGGGAAGGCGAGAGGACGGGAAAGATCCTGGCGACTGAAGGAGAGCCGCCGTATTTCGTTGCGGCGTCTTTTTTTTGCCAGGCGCAGCATCTCCATCGAAAAATCCACTCCGTGAACCAAAGCGTCGGGGAATTCCCGCGCAAGTCGATTCGAGAAATCTCCGTTGCCGCAACCTGCGTCAAGAATGTTTTTGAGGGGAGTATTTTTGCTTTTTATTGACTGAAGGTAAGTGAGAATATGGCGGCGATTTCGTTCTTGAACGAAAGTATGCCGCAGTTGATTGCCGAGCGTCGGTGCGTCATAATATCCTTCGAATTTTTCGGCGACCGAATCGAAGTAGGCCTTTGTTTCCTTTTTGACATCCAAATTCATCGATCTCTCCGGTGGTTGAGGGTTGGAAGACATCGCGAACTCAAATCGGGAGATTTCCGGTTGTCGTTTCAGAGGGGTGAACGGACACTGAACGGCGGACGGAAATCATCAATAACAGGATACCGATATCTGAAATCCGAAGCAACGGGCTGGAAAAGATGCTGCGGAGGAGCAGAACGAGCAGGACGCCGCCGATGGAGAGCGAAAAGGGGGTTCGACGGGCGAGCGAGATCCGGAGAAGAGTCACGGCGGGAAGGAGGAGGAAGAAGAGTCCGGTCAATCCTGTCTCGTGGAGCACGCGTACCCAGTCGCCCTCGTAGAATGTACGGCGTACCGCGCCGAGGCCTCGTCCCAGGAAGGGGGTATTCCGCCATTCATGAAGGGCCTGATGCCAGGAATAGAAACGTCCGTATTCACCGATGGGGAAATTTTCACCCGCAAGACTTGTGAGCCCGTACTGTGCATGTTTCGAAAGGAGAAAGAGGAGCAAGAAGGTAATCAGTACGGCGCCGAGAAACCGGCGTGATGCCGCGGAGAGCCTCGATGAGGGAACAAAGAGGACGACAACGAGAAGCGCCACCAAGCCCGCGACGGTAGAGGCGCGATTCCCTCCAAGCGCGACGAGCACGGGAAGGAGGAGAAGGGCGGCGAGGCGAAGAAATGTTGGGGAAAAGAGAACGAAAGCGGCGGCGATCGGGAGAAGAAGCGCCGTCGTCGAAGAGATCCGTTCCGCGGTCCGGCTCCATTCCGGCTCGGACTCGGCAAGGTGTGCGGCCGGGCCTACGAAAACGGCGAAAAGGAGAAGATGGACGACAAAGGCCGCCGTGATTCCAGCAAGAAAATATCGTCTTTCCCGCGGAGCGATGGTATGAACGGTGATGACGGGGATAAAGAGGATAATCTCCAGAAGGCGTGCCGCCGTGGGAAGCCCGCGGAAAGGATCATCGAGGGTTCCAATAACAAGTCCTCGGCCCCAGGCGATCGCCGCAACAAGAAGATAACACGCCAACAGCGGCTCGAATCCGAAACATTGATATCGATTCTTTCGATTTCGATCGAACAAGAAGGGGAAGAGAAGGAGCAGAAAGAGGATATCGAAGAGGCGGGGGAGGAGAAAGTCGGTCACCATCGAGATGGGAAGCAGGAAAAGAAGCGGTGCGATCAGTTTACCGGGAGTCGGCTTTCCAGGAAGGAGAAACGAGTTATCGGCGAAGCACGGGTCGATTTCGGCGGCGCTGCCGCCGGAAGAAGATGGTTTCACCGCGGCGGAGGGGAGGGGACCGTTTCCGCGCGTGCCAGAATAAAACCACTGAGAACGAAGTCATCCCCCTTCCATCTCGTGTAGGCCCCGGGGAGGAGAGAGGCACCGTACAAAAACGCTTTCGGTCCGGAGGCGATGAGTTGCGCGGTTCGTCCGTTGCGGTATCGAATTCGCGCGTGGACATTCCCATTGAGGGAGACGACCTCTTCACCCGGAAGCGCTTTTTCTCTCAGATCCGGCTCCGCCCAGGCTTCGTCGAGCCGGACGCGGAGTGATACGGTTGCCGGGGAGAGATCGGGTTCTTCGGCGGGAAGATCGCTTTTTCGGCCGGAGAGGCGGATTGCGGCGATGACGACGGCAAGGAGAATGAGTGCCACGGCTCCGAGATCGAGCAGTGTCTCGCGTGCTCCCTTCGGCGGTTCTTGAGGAGATGGTTCGGAGGTCTCTTTCATAAGGTTTGTCTCACGAGACAAACCACTGGTGATAAGCCGAAATACCGGAAAAGACGGCGATAACGAGGAAGGAAAGGAGTCCCATTACGAAGAAGAAGGGGGAGGAGCGGAGGGGGCGAGGCAATCTTCGATCGAGCCAGAGCGCGGCGGCCATTGCCGCGGCGACGCCGAGGTTCGTGGAATAGAGGCCGACGAAATGGATCATCGCCATCGGTTTCGTTCCGCGGGCAATCAAAACGACGACACACACGGCGAAATAGGCTCCGAGAATGCGCATCACGGTAGAGAGTTGCAGGTTCCGGAAGCGTTCCGGGGCGAGAACGGCGAGGAAGTCTCTCGTAACGCGCGCGTAGATTTCGGGAAGCGAATTGAGGGTTCCCCAGAGAGCGAAGAGGATCGCTACATAGTATACCGGAATCAGGTAGGGAGAGATTGTGGAGAAGATAGTCGCCTGCTTGGAGAGAAGATCGAATCCGGCCGGAAGCATTTGGCGCGGGTTGAGGATGGCCGCTCCCGCGATGAGAAAAGCGCCGGTGACGAGAAAGATGAGCAAGGAGGTGACGGCGAGGTCGCCCCAGAGGGGGATCAAGCCGGCGCGGGCTCGGGCAAGGTTTTCTTCGTCCATCGGCAGCGCCGAAGGTTCGGGAGGGGGCTCCGTGGCCGCATAGACACCCCAACGTTTTTCGCGGACGAAGTCGGCATAGACGATGTATCCCATCGCAATGTTTCCGGCATAGCCGAAGACAGTGGCGAGTTCGAGGCCGATCCGATCGGCGTGAACGGCGTGAGCCGCCCAGTGGGGGACGTTCGGAACCTTTCCGAAGGAAAGGAGCCCGACGACGATGGATTTGAGGCTGGGATGAACGAGGAGGGTCGAGAGAATGACCGCCAGGAGGAGCACGAGACAGACGAAGACCTGTTGTTTTTCGAGGAAATCATATTTTTGGATGACGGCGAGCCCGATGGCGAGCAAGGCGAAGGCGATTCCCCAGGTTCGCGGGTCGGCGAGAAGCCCCGTGAGGGAGGGAAACGACGAAGCGAGGATGTCCGCGATGAGTTTTCCACAGGGGGAGGCGATGGCGGCGAAGACGGGACCGGCGGGAACGAGATCGGCGAAGAGGATGAAGACGAGGAGCCAACCCGGCGGCCCGGGAAATTCTTTCAGACGCGCCGCGACGTTGTCCCCGGTCAAGGCCGCGTAGCGTCCGAGGAACCAGAGCAGGAAGAAGGATTTCGTCAGGCAAGCGAGGAAGATGAGCCAGAGGAGGTCATATCCGCCCCAGGCTCCGGCGCGCACCGCCAAGATCGTCTCGCCGGCGCCGATCGTGGCCGAAGCGAGGATCGCGCCGGGACCGAACGACCGCAGAATCCCGGTTATTCCGCGCGGAGGAGAGTAAGATGGGTAATTCCACGGCATACTTTGAGGTTACCACGGACATTCGAGCAAGAAAAATGGCAATTTATAGGAAGGCAAAAGGAAGAAGGCAAAAGGCGCAGGGCAAAAGGGAGAGCAAGAAGGCAAAAGGAAAAAGGCAAAAGGGAGAAGGGAAATGGGGCAAAAACCTGGGGCGCGGGCATCTCGTTAGCAGAAATGGGGTCGTAGCGGCTCTCGCTTCGGCCGTCGGGATTGCGCGTTGGTCTTGCGGCCGAGGGAGACCCGGTCTGGTCTGGCACAGAATGCCGGTTTTTGTCATACTCCCCTTCCTCCGAATAAAACTTGCCACGCGTCAGAAGCGTGTTACGGTATTGGGGAACTGGTCCGGCGGTCCGGTGGGAGCCGGGTGGCTGGGAGAATGATGAGGTGGAACAGAGATGAAGGAAGAAGCGGCCAAGACACGCCGGGCCGTTGTAACCGGAGTGGCGAATAAATTTTCGATTGCGTGGGGGATAGCGCGAAGTCTTGCGGCGCGGGATTACGAACTGTGTTTGACCTATCCGGACGAGCGGCTCCAACCGCGGGTCGAGGAACTGGCGGGGAGTCTTTCAAACACTTTCGTGTTGCCGCTGAATGTGGCGGAGGATTCGTCGATCGAGGGCTTCGCGGAGGAACTCTCGAAGCGGTGGGATGGTCTCGATTGTCTCGTTCATTCCATCGCTTATGCGAAGAGGGAGGAATTGGGCGGCGAGTTCATCGATACGAGCCGCGACGGATTTCGAATCGCCTTGGACATTTCGGCGTACTCCCTGATCGCATTGACGCGCGCGTGTCTTCCGCTACTCGAGAACCGGCGCGGGGTTGTTCTGACGATGTCGTATCTAGGCGGAACACGAGTCATTCCAAACTACAACATCATGGGGGTGGCGAAGGCGGCGTTGGAGATGGCGGCGCGGTATTTGGCGCGGGATCTGGGTGAAAAGGGTGTCCGCGTAAATATCATCTCTCCCGGTCCGATCAAAACGGCCGCGGCGAGGGGGATCAGCGGCTTTACCGAAATCCATCGGCTTTTCGTGGAGAAGACACCGTTGCATCGCGCGATTACGATCGAGGACGTCGGAGAAGCCGCGGCGTATCTTGCCTCGGATGCCGCGCGGGGCATAACCGGAACGGTCCTTTTCATCGATGGAGGGCATCATTTTCTCGGGGTCTGATCCGAACGTACCTCAGGTCGAGTGATTCAGGAGAGAGAAGAGATTCTCTGGAGGAATTCCTCCGAGTGCCGGTAAGGATTATCGGGGGGAGACGTCTCGGTATAGCATTGCCGCCGCCAGTCCCACCATCCGCGAGACGTCCGGTTCGACGTGGTTGGATCGAGTAAGCGGTAGCGGTCTCCCCAAAGGCAACGAAATATCTCTCGTTGACGTTGCGCCGTTTGGGAACGATCGTAGTCGTAACCACGGGGATTGATCTCGTTTTCGATTTGGAGCGGCAAGAGAACGGGGGAGGCCACGGTCGCGTAACCCTCGGCGCGAAGTGCGTAGGAAAGCGAGACATCCTCCGAACCATAAAGCGGGAAGAGTTCAGGATGGAAACCGCCGATCTTGTCGAGTACGGAGGCGCGGGCGGCCATAAAGAAGCCTGATCCGATCGCCGCCGGAACGGCATACCGCGGAACGTAGATATTTTGAAGAAAGGTACCCGGTCGATCGTCCGAGGTGAAAACGGTGGCGAAGGAACAGAGGAGACCGATCTTCGGAAAGGCCCCGAGGATGGAGAGGATGGTTCGATCCCAACCGGGCGTCATCATAACGGTGTCATTATCGAGGAATACGAGGAAGTCCCCGCGGGCCGCCTGGCGGCCTGCTTCCCTTCCGCCGGCCGGCCCGCGATTCCTTTCGAGCCGGAGATAACGGAAGTCCGGACGAGAGGCTTCGTAACGCCGCAACACAGCCTTCGTGTCGTCGGTGGAGGCGTTGTCCACGACGATGATTTCTCTTCGTGGCCACGTGAGCGTTTCGAAAAGGCTTTCGACCGTCCTTTGAACGAGACGACGATTTTGATAGGTGAGAACGACGATGCTCAAGCGGGCTTTCTTGACAGCGGCGAGGCCTCGCTTTTCCGCCGACTCGTCGAAGTAAAACCTCTCGATCGGGGAAAGCGATAACAAGCGGAAGTAGTCGGGAGCGTGTTCGAGAAGGAAAGTCCCCTTAAAACCGCAACCTAGGTATTTTCCGTCCAATGTTCGTCCGAGGAACCGGAGGATATCTTTGTGAAAGATCTTCGCGATCTCTGTTTCGGAACGCGCGACCATTGGGAAAAAGGATGGAGCGGTAACAAATTCAGGAAGCCCCGCTCGGGATATTTTCCAGAGATGGGTCGAGATGGAACCGAGATCCCGCGGAGTCCGGAGTGAAAGAAAGGTAATCGGCGATCGAGCTCTTCCTTTGTCTTTCGTGAGGTCCGGCTCTTCCATTTCGATAACGACGACCTCTCGTGCCGCCGCCATACGTTCCAAGCGTTCAATCCAGACGGGGGGGAGTGATCCGATCACGACGAGCGGGCGGGAAGGATCCCGACGGCCTTCCCGAAGGCGGAGGCGGAAGTGTTGTTCGAGTGTGGTTTCGTTGTACTGAAAAACGAGTTCTCTTCCACCGTAATCCGTTTTGAATGTCAACAAGGATTCAGACTCCATTGCTCTCCTCGCAGCGAAATCGTACTTCAAAACAACGGTTGCCGAAATCGTTTAACGAAATCGTTTAAGATGTTCGGAACAGGAATGCGGGCCCTCCAATCCGCGCGGGTTCTTCAACCTGCGGAGGCGCAACGGAGGAATGGAGCACCATCGACCGTGACCGGAGGCATCCTACCTGCTGGAATGATGCGCGGTTTTTTCACCCTCTTCGGTGATCAGGCTCTTGTGACGAAACGACCTCCTTGCCTCCCCCGTGGTCTCTGTTTTTTTTCTCCTTGTTGGCCTGCCTTCGTCTCTAAAGTGCATAAGGCCACGGGACGAAGGGTTAAGGTAAGATGAAAACGATTTCTTTCCAGATTCTTTTGGGTGTCCTGCTCGTATCCCTCTCGCCCACTTCGGTTTTCGCCGGTTCCGGCCGCGTGCTTACCGGGGACTTTGAATATGGGGAAAAATACACCGAGGTCTTCGTGCCGCTCGAGGCGGCCGGAGAGGCTTTGGACAACGAGGATTACGACCGCTACGTCTTTCGCCGGGCTTTTCTCCAATACGATCATGCTCTGTCGAAGGTGATTCGGTTGACACTGCGTGCGCAAACTCTCCGGCGGAGGTATCAGGATCGCTCCGATCTCGATAACACGACGGATCAATATCGGATCCGCCTCAGGATCGAACCGGGGAACGGATGGGCGATTTGGCCGTTCCTTTCTCTGCGGGATCGTAATTACGCGCGGGGGACGGCGGACAATCGGATCTGGCGGACGGGGTTCGAGGCGCGGTTCCGGTGGGCCGTGAGAAACAACGTGCGGTTCGGAGCAAATTACGAGGCGGCACGTTATGACATTGAAACGATGCGGGATCGTGAGAATTGGAAGGCCTTCGTGAACCTGGAAAAGCCCTTTTCGGAAGCGACGAGCGTTCGTGTCGGAGCAACGGTCGAGCGGACGCGGTTTCGGCAGGTATCCGCGAGCCGTGAGAATGCCACGAAGGCTTCCGGCCACATCGGCTTCCGCCACGAGTTTTAACCCCAAAAAACCACGGAATACACGGAATAACACGGAAAGAAGGAACCACGGAAGACACGGAATTCACGGAAGAGGGGGGCACGACAACCACGAAAACCACGGAAAACACGGAAGAAAAGGCAAAAGTCAAAGGGCAAAGGGCAAAGGGGAAAAGGGAACAAAAAAGAAAAGCTCATCCAACGTTCACTGTTCACTCCTTACCGTTGACGGTTTCAAACGTTCCGTTCAACCGTGGAAAATGAAAACCGAAAAACGGTAAACGGAAAACGATAAACGACGACAACCACGGAACACACGGAAGAAAGGTAACCACCGAATACACTGAATACACGGAAAAGATGGGAAGACAGGAAACCGATTTCCGCACGGGTTGGGAACCTGCGCTCCAATTCTGCATGGCAAGATGCCTGCGGCATAATGGCGCGGGGATGCCTTTGTTCGCGAACCGCCAATTCCCGTCCGTTTCGCATACCGCGTTAAACCTTTTCTGGATTTCCAAGTCAAAGGTTATGAAAAGCGATGGTACGGCCTTCGGGTTGTTCCGAGACGGAAGAACGCTATGAAGGAGGCGAGACAATGAAGAGGTTTTTGTCCGGGCTGGCGGCGACACTCTTTTTCGTGGCGATGGCGGGGATGGCGACGCCGACTCACGCGAAGGAAGAAAAAGGAAAACGACCAGAGGTCGCGAAGGAACACGGCAAAACGAACAAGGAGAAAGAGGGAAAAGAACATTCGGAGAGGAGACTAGAGCGGCGGCGGAAGGAGAATCGGGGTAGGAAAGAAGAGCACCGTTACCAAGGTAAGGGGTCGAAGGAGTGGCGAGCGCATCGCGGCCGGTTCGGGCACCGTGATCGCGGGCTGCATCGCGGTTGGCGAAAAGGAGAGAGGGAAGGAGAGGGGCGGGAGTTTTGGGGGCGGCGGCGATTCCGGCGCATGTCGGGCGAAGAGGGGCGCGAGGGCCGAAGGCGCGCGTTCGGAAGGCGGGGGCGGTTCGGGCACCGTGATCGCGGGCTGCATCGCGGTTGGCG
>RFFU01000051.1 GCA_003697085.1 Candidatus Hydrogenedentota bacterium | reverse complement strand
GGCAAATAGTAGGCTGGGTCAAATTTAGGTAAACAGGCGTTCCTGGGAGCGCAGGCATCTTGCCTGCAAAAGCGGATTCGGAGAGGATCACCCTTCGGCGTTCCCGATCTTGTGTGGTTTTTCGCCCAGCCGTGGCCTGGAACGATCCGGAAAAAGGCGCCCATTTTTCGCCATCCGCCGGGAGAGGGCTTTTTTCTTTCATAAGAGTTCAAGATTGTATAACCTGCATTGATACGAGAGTGGGAGGTCGTGATGAACACCGAGAATCTGATCAGCCTTCTGGGGATCCCCGCCATCATTGGTATCGGTTGGCTTTTTTCGACGGACAGGAAGCGTTTTCCGTGGCGGGTCGTGTGTTGGGGAATCATCCTCCAACTCATCTTCGCCGTGTTGGTTTTGCGGACGGCTCCGGGCCGGGCGCTCTTCGCCTTTCTCAATGACCTCATCACCGGGCTTCTCAATTTCACCATCGAGGGAAGCGTCTTCGTCTTCAACGCGCTGGCCGTTCCGATGGACCAGTCTCCGTGGCAAGGGTCTTTCGGAACCGGCACGAAATCGCTCGGTTTCTTCTTCGCGTTCCAGGTCTTGACGACGATCATCTTCTTCTCCTCCCTGATGTCGGTCGCCTACTACCTCGGTTTTATGCAGAAGATCGTCGAGTTCTTCGCCAAGATTATGAACATCACGATGGGGACCTCGGGAGCCGAGTCGCTCTCGGCCTCTGCAAACATCTTCGTGGGCCAGACGGAGGCTCCTTTGGTGATTCGGCCCTATGTCGAGAAGATGACGATGTCCGAGTTGATGGCGGTGATGACGGGAGGATTCGCGACGGTTGCGGGGGGCGTGATGGGAGCCTACGTCTTCTTTCTGAAGCCGTACTTTCCCAACATCGCGGGGCATCTCATATCCGCCAGCGTGCTTTCCGCCCCCGCCGCGCTCGTTATGGCGAAGGTGATGCTTCCGGAGACGGAGGAGCCGGTGACGCGAGGCGAGGTGAAGATGGCGGTCGAGGTGAAGGACGTCAACGTACTCGACGCCGCCGCCGGGGGGGCCTCGAGCGGAATGACACTGGCGCTCAACGTCGCCGCGATGTTGATCGCTTTCACGGCCTTGATCGCGATGGTCAACTTCGGGCTCGACTGGGTCGGCGATCATCTTGCGCGTTTCTTTTCCGGGAAGCCGCACGAGATTCTCTCGAATCTGACGCTCCAGAACATTCTCGGTTATCTCCATATGCCGCTGGCGTGGATAATGGGGGTTCCTGTCAAGGACTGCTTCCTCGTCGGCCGCTTGCTCGGCGAGAAGCTGGTCTTGACGGAATTCTTCGCGTACATCGATCTCAAGACGCTGCTCGCCGATCCCGCCGTGTCGCTCGATCCGCGCTCCGTCGTGATCGTCACGTACGGTCTCTGCGGCTTCGCCAATTTCGCCTCGATCGCGATTCAGATCGGAGGCATCAGCGGGATCGCCCCTTCCCGCCGCGGTGATCTCGCCAAACTCGGAATGCGGGCGATGGTCGCCGGCGCACTGGCGGCCTATTTGACCGGCAACGTCGCGGGGGTCTTCTACAACGGAGAGACGATCCTCAAGCCGACCGCGGCTCCTCCCGCCGCCGTTTCGGAAGCATCGGAAGCGAATATCGAACCGGCGAAATAGGGAGCGGAATTCGGTAAGGGTGTCCTCGGCTCGCGCGACTCACCAAACGGAAGAACCGAAGGAACCAATCCGATTCGGGGCGAAGGAAATTCATTTCCCGGAATGGAATCGAGAGATCGAGTAAAGGAGAGGAGGGCACCGCGATGAAGGACGTCTATCCGTATTATCTGGGAAGCGAGCCTGTGCAGGCGAACGAGGGCTTGGAGGTCCTGGACAAATATTCAGGGAAACCGGTCTGTCGCGTGGCGCTGGCGGATGCGGAAGCGATCGACCGTGGTATAGCGGCCGCGGCGAAGGCGGCACCGGAGATGGCTCGGCTCCCCGCGTATGAACGCCGGGACATCCTTTTGCATTGTGTGAAGAGATTCGAGGAGCGTTTCGAGGAATTGGCGGAAACGCTTTGCATCGAAGCGGGGAAACCGATCCGCGACGCGCGCGGCGAAGTCTCGCGGTTGATCGACACCTTTCGGATCGCCGCTGAAGAATCCGTGCGGATCCTCGGCGAGGTGCTGCCGCTCGATATCAGTCCGCGCGCCCGCGGTTACCGCGGTTACTGGAAACGCGTTCCCGTCGGTCCCTGCAGTTTTATTTCACCTTTTAATTTTCCTCTGAACCTCGCGGCGCACAAGATCGCGCCGGCCATCGCCGCGGGATGCCCCTTCGTTCTCAAGCCCGCCAGCCTCACGCCGATCGGCGCCCTCTTGATCGGAGAAACTCTCGCGGAAACCTCACTTCCCAAAGGAGCCTTTTCGATTCTTCCCTGCCGCCGCGACGGCGCCGATCTCTTCACGACCGACGAACGGCTCAAACTCCTGAGCTTCACCGGTTCTCCCGAGGTCGGGTGGGCCCTCAAGGCCCGCGCCGGAAAGAAGAAGGTTGTTTTGGAACTGGGTGGCAACGCCGCTGTCATCGTGGACCGAGACGCTGATCTCGCCGACGCCGTCGAGCGGATCTTGATCGGCGCCTTCTATCAGTCCGGCCAGAGCTGCATCGGCGTTCAGAGAATCCTGATCCACGAGGACGTCTATGACGAGTTCCGCGATCGTTTGGTGACGGAAACGGGAAAACTCATCGCCGGCGATCCCCGGGACGAGAAGACCTTCCTCGGTCCGATGATCTCCGAGAAGGAAGCCCGGCGACTGGAGGAATGGATCGCGAGCGCGGTCCGGAAGGGAGCGCGTCTTCTTTGTGGGGGAAAACGGGACGGCGCGATGCTCGAGGCGACGCTGCTTGAAAACGTCCCGAGGGACGAACCGATTTCCTGTAAGGAAGCCTTCGGACCGGTGGCGGTTCTTTCGCGGTTCAGCGACTTCAGCGCCGCGTTGGCCGAGGTGAACAACAGCCGTTTCGGCCTCCAGGCCGGCCTCTTCACGCGCGATCTCTACAAGATGCACCGCGCCTGGGATGAACTCGAGGTGGGAGGCGTCGTGATCGGCGATATCCCCTCCTGGCGCGTGGACCATATGCCCTACGGCGGCGTCAAGGAGAGCGGTCTCGGACGTGAGGGCATCCGTTGGGCGATCGAGGATATGACCGAGATTCGGCTTCTCGTCGTCCGTATTCGAGGAACGGAAGTGTAATTCGGAATATTCCCGATCGAACGAAGGCCCGCGGATACCGCTGTCTTCGACTCCTTTTCCCGCACGCGGATTACCGGCGTTTCCGGGCGTTTTTGGATATTTGGAACGGCCCCGCTCCCCGGACGACTTCGTTTCGGGGATGCGGGCGCTGTCATTGATGTTTTTTCTTGCTCTCCGTTGCTCGATGCGCCGGCATTACCCGACGCGGGGTCACTCAAACCAGATTCCGGAGATACCTCCACGCGGGCAACAACCGAATCTTCTCGCGCGTCGCGAGGCGGTCGGTCTTCCCTCTCAGCGAGACCTGAAAAGCCGGAACCTCCGGAAAACGTTCCTTGAGGTAACGCAGACCGCGATCGACGCCGGTGTCACCGAGTTTGCATTCGATGAACTGGATCGGCCGGTTTTTCCGCGTAAGGACGAAATCCACCTCGCGCCGATCAACATCCCGAAAATATCGCAGTTCGATATCTTCTCCCTTTGAATCCTGTTGAAAATGGACCCATTTGAGAAGATGACAAGCCACCATTTTCTCAAAACGAGCCGCCGGCTCCTCAACAAGCGTCCAATCGAAATGATAATGCTTCCGTTCCTTTTTTACGGCTCGAATCCTCGGAGCGCCGAACGGGGAAAGGCGGAAGATGGCGTAGGTCCGCTCGAAAACTTCCAACCAACCCGCCACCGTACTGTGAGCCACCTGGAGATCCTCGCGTAGGGCATTGATCGAGAGAGGACTGCCGACGAGCTCGGGAAGCCTCAACATCAACAACTCGAGCGTCCCGAGATCCTGAATCCGCTCCAGGGAACCGATCTCTTCCTCGATGAGACGGGCCCGGTATTCGCGGGACCATCTCCGCGCCTCTACCTCCGAACCCCCGAGAAACGGTTCCGGGAAACCTCCGAGATGCAAGAGTGTTTCCATTCCGTCTTGATCGTCGATCCCGAGTTCGCCGGCGGAGAAGGGATGCAGTCTCAAATAGTGATAACGCCCCTGAAGAGAATCGCCTCCAAAGCGATAGAGGTCGAGGCGCGCGCTACCCGTCACCAGTATCTTCTTTGTTTCGTAATACTGATCGTAGAGGCCTTTGAGGTAGTTTCGCCACTTCCTATATTTGTGCAGTTCATCGAAGACCCACATCGAAGTATCCGGGAGTATTCTTTTCAGGATCGCCTCGCGATCCTCGGGAATGTCCCAGTTCAGATAACCCCTTCTCCGGCCGAGAATCCGGCGGCTCATCGTCGTTTTTCCGACCTGCCGGGGACCGCCGACAAACACCATCTTCCGGTTTAGGTCTCGTTGAACCTGCCGTTCCAGATATCGCTTCCACGTCCTCATCACACCGATCCTACTACTATTTTCCACTATTGTCAAAATTACTCGCGAGTATTTTCGGGTGAATTAGAGGTGTCATTCCGAGGAGGCCGCGGGCCGACACCATACTTGTCATTCCGAGTGAGGCGGAGCGCGACGAGGAATCCCCCACGAGTGCCAATCGGCCCCGCAGGTTGGAGAACCTGCGCTCCACGCCCGCCGCGTAATTGAGCGCGGACTCTCCAGTCCGCGGGTCGCCGTTTCCCCCTTTCATTCCGAGGGGAAGTTTTTAAAACTACGGAGGCACGGAGGGCACGGAGAAGGCACAGTTTACCTTCAAATTCCTTTTCCCCTCTCTCCGTGGTTAGATGGAAAGCATAAAACCCTCCCCGCCCGTCATATTATGATTCTACGACCTCAACAAATTCGGCGATGATCCGGAGGCAGTCATCAGGGTTTTCGGTAAACACGATTGGATCGAAATCACTGTTCTCAGGTTCCAGAACGACCTTCGTATGCCGCCATTCCTCTTCGGTTTCCCGTTTTTCACTCCGATATCGTTTAACCGTGTAGCGCTCGCCGCACTCTGGATCCACGTCATTCAGAAGCTGGGCAAGCACCACGCGTCCCTGCCGGGAGCCCTCGACCGGCGAACGGAACAGGCAATAGGATGAATCCGGAATAAGCGGTTCCATCGACTTGCCGACGACCTGCGCAACGAACATCCCGGGTTGAAGGCGCCGCCGGGTCTTGATTTCCACCCAGCCGTCGGGCTCAACCTGCTGGATGTCGCCGAAAGCGCCGGCTGCCGCCTTCAGGTTATAAACAGGTACAAACGTCTTGTACTTGTCGGTTTCGGGAATGTCTTCAATGATCGAGATCTTCTTGACTGGAGATGATTCAAGCCCCTCATCTTTGGTGGATGGCGCTTCTTCCGACCAGTCCTTGCAGAGCACTTCGGCCTGTTCGAGGACCAGTTCCGTTGCGCGCTGCTGCATATCCGGCGGGTATCCGTGTTTCCGTAGAATGCGCTTCACGAGAATGCGGATCTGGGCTCGGGCATTCTGCCGCACCTGCCAGTCGATGGAGACGCTTTGCTTGACGCGACTGACAAGTTCCTGCGCCAGGAATCGAAGTTTCTCGTCACCCATGATATCGCGGGCGCTTTCATTGTCCGCAAGGGCGTCATAAAACGCGACTTCGTCATCCGTGAGACCGAGTTCCTTACCGCGGACCTGCGCTTTGCGGATATCCTTTGCCAACTTGATCAGTTCATCGATGACCTGGGCGGCCTCGATGGCCCGGTTCTGGTACTTGCGGACGGCCTGCTCCAACATCTCCGCGAATGATCGCGCCTGGACGACGTTCTTCCGCATGTGCGTTCTGATTTCGTCGTTGATGAGTTTCTTCAAAAGTTCCAGGGCCAGGTTGCGGTGGGGTAACTGCCGGATCTCGGCGAGAAACTCATCGGACAGGATGGAAATGTCCGGCTTCTCCAGTCCGGCGGCCGCGAAGATATCCACGACCTCCGTCGAGTAAACCGCCTTCGAGACGAGCTGGCGTATCGCCGACTCCAACTCGTCGGGCGTCTTGTCGGACTCGGAAACGGTCGCCTTGACGATGGCAGACCGGATTTCCTGGAAGAGGCCGACCTCGTCACGGATCGCAGCCGTTTTGTCGTGGGGCGCCGCCAATGCAAAGGCCTTGGACAAGGCGGCGACGGCCTTGAGATATCGTTTCTTTCCATCCTCCAGTCCGAGGATGAACTCCATGGCTTGGGCGATGGCGGCCATGCGGTCAGCTGCTTCGGTCGTCAGGATACACTTGTAGTCATACCCGTGCAGCATATCGCGGACAATCTCGTACTTCTCCATCATCACCGCGGCCGCCTGTTCCTGGTCGATAGTGGCCGTGCCTTTGCCGCCGCTGGCGGTGTAGGTCTTGAGCGCGTTCTTCAGCGCATCGGCGACACCGAGGTAGTCCACCACGAGGCCGCCGGGTTTGTCCTTGAAGACACGGTTCACACGGGCGATGGCCTGCATGAGATTGTGTCCGGTCATAGGTTTGTCGAGGTACATCGTGTGCATGCTGGGACAATCGAACCCGGTCAACCACATGTCGCGCACGATGACGAGTTTGAGCGGATCGTCCGGATCTTTGAATCGCCTGGCGATCTCTTCACGCGCCGCCTTCGTACGGATGTGCGGCTGCCACGAGGGTTCATCTGATGCGGAGCCGCTCATGACGATCTTGATCTCACCCCGGGCGTCGTCTTCGTCGTGCCAGTCCGGCCGAATCTTGGTGATTGCATTGTACATCTCCACGCAGATGCGCCGCGACATGCACACGATCATGCCCTTGCCCTGCAGTACGGCCAGGCGTTTCTCGAAGTGATCGACAATATCTCGCGCGACAAGCCCGATGCGCTTCTCTGTGCCGACCATGGCTTCCAGGGCGGCCCATTTCGTCTTGAGTTTGTGTTTCGCTTCCTCTTCCTCACCCTCGGTAATCTCCTCGAACGCCGGATCGATGCGTGGCTTCTCTTCCTCACTCAGTTCAATCCGGGCCAGGCGCGACTCATAGTAGATCGGGACCGTTGCCCCGTCTTCGACGGCACGGAGAATGTCGTATTTATCGATGTAATCGCCGAAGACGCCGGGCGTGCTCTTGTCGTCCAACTCAATCGGGGTGCCGGTGAACCCGATGAACGAAGCGTTGGGGAGCGCATCGCGCAGGTATTTCGCCATGCCGTACTTGATTTCGCCGCTCGCTTTGTCGAACCGGGCGCTGAAACCATAATGGCTTCGGTGGGCCTCGTCGGCAATAACAACGATGTTATGGCGTTCGCTTAGCGCCTCTCCGCCCTCGAACTTCTGGAGCGTAGTGAAGACAACCCCGCCCGAGGCGACCCGCAGCAAATCCTTGAGATGTTCCCGGCTGTCGGCCTGCTCGGGTTTCTGCCGGAGCAGATCGCTGTTGACGCTGAAGGTCCCGTAGAGCTGATTGTCCAGGTCGTTCCGATCGGTGATGACAACGAGCGTCGGGTTCTCCATCGCAGGGTGCTTGATGATCTTTCCCGCGAAGAAGGTCATTGACAAACTCTTGCCCGATCCCTGGGTATGCCACACAACGCCAATTCGGCGATCGCCGTCCGGACGGCTGGCTTTTATGGTGCATTCCACCGCCTTGTTCACCGCCCAGTATTGGTGATAGGCGGCGGCTTTTTTGGCGATCTCCCTGCCGTCGTCCTCGAAGGCGATGAAGTTTTGGATATAATCAAGGAAACGGTTCCGTTCAAAAATGCCTTTGACGAGAACTTCAAGTTGTACCTCCCCGGCCGGCGCCATTCTCTTGCCGTCAATCGTGCGCCAGGGCATAAACCGGTCCCAACCAGACGTCAGGGTACCTGCCCGCGCGGCAAAGCCGTCGGAAATAACGAGGATTTCGTTATATGTGAAAAGAATCGGGATCTCGGTCTTGTAGGTCTGAAACTGGTTATAGGCCTGGCGGATCGTGGTTTTCTCTTCCGACGGGTTCTTGAGTTCAATCACGGCGAGGGGTAGCCCGTTCACGAAGACCACCACGTCGGGACGACGGTTCCGTTTCTCTTCAATGACGGTGAACTGGTTGACGACCAGGAACTCGTTGGCCTCGATCTTCGCGGGATCACGTTCGATCAGCCATACCTTTCCGTGCCGCTCGCGGCCGTCTTCGCGCCAGGACACATCGACGCCGTCCGTGATCATCCGGTGGAAGGCACGGTTATTGACGACAAGCGACGGGCTCTCGGGCCGGGTGACTTTTCGGACAACCTCTTCGATCGCTTCGGCTGGTACGTCGGGATTGATCCGCCCCAGCGCATCCCGCAACCGGCCGACAAGCACGACCTGGCCGTAGTCCTCCCGTTCGGGCGATTCCCCGTCAGGCGCAATCTCCGGCCCATGAACGTAGGAATAGCCAAGCCCGCGGAAATAATCTAACGTAGCAATTTCAAGGTCGGATTCTGTCAATGGCGCCATGGCAGGTCTTT
>RFFU01000050.1 GCA_003697085.1 Candidatus Hydrogenedentota bacterium | reverse complement strand
CGTGAAAAAGAGAAAGCGGAGAAGAATGTGATGGACCGGCGTGGGGGTTTCGAGCGGAACAACGTGAAATCCGCCTTCGATTACGATTGTGGATTCTGCGATCTTCGTCTCATTCGCGGGGTCTTCCAAGCACGAGGCGGCCGCAACTCCTCCGGTGCTGGCGAGGTAGCCGGCGTCGTGGAAGACTTCCTCGCCGCATTCGGAGCGAAGAAGGCCGTTCTTCCGCGTCGAGATGGTCGTAAGCCCACTCTCTGATCGAATGACGACCAGGCCGGCGTCGGAGAAGTGACGGAAGGAGGAGTCGCCGCCCGATGAGTCAGACGGGATGACTTTGCGGTGGGATTCGGGATTTTGAGCCGTGACGAGTGCCGCAGCGGCGTAATTGGAAAGTAACGCGAAGAAATTGGAGTCGTCGCAGTCGAGGGGGGTTATGAGTTTTCGTTCGGTAAGCGCCGTACGAATCCCGGAAGCCAATGTTCCGGCGGAGGAAAGATCACCCCGGCGCCAAAACCACTCGATTCCCGCCGGAAAGACGATCTCCGTCCCCCGCGCACCGTAGTCTCCTCCCAACGTGCCGTCTGAATGCTGTAAGGCGGCAAGAAACTCGAGGGATCGTTCGGCCGCTTCCCTTACCTCGCGAATTTCTTCGATCTCGACGCATCCGGAGAGATAAGAGAGGGCCAGAGTTTCGTATCCCGGATCGGCGCCCGTGTATTCGAGAAACCAACCTTCCTGTGATTGGTGCCTTAGGATTTCCTCGAGCAGTCGGTGCGCGAAATCCCGATACCCATCCTCACCGTAAATCTCGGCGGTTCGTAAAAGAGCCAGTGCCATCCCCGCTCGATGATTTGATATATAACCGTGAGTTTCACCGAGCTGCGAGACGGCACGGGCGGCTTGCAAGGCACTGGTCCGAAGCAACGGTTTGAACTCGGGAAAGAGTTTCAGTGTGGCACAGACGTCCGCCAGGGTGAAAGCGGCTGTACCGACTGAGTGTTCTTCCGGAAACCACTGGTCGAACGTTCCGTCACGGTGCTGAATTCGTGTCCAGAAGGCCAACATCTTTTCGACGAGGGGAGCCGTATCGTCGCGGGAGAGAAGGCCGAGTTCCACCGCGACGGCCAGAGGCCAAGCGCCGCGTTGAAAATCGGCGTTCGGAAAATCCTTCGCCCCCCAAGCCCAATAGAGTCGATCGGCTGAGCCGATGACTCGCGAGGCGGGTTCCGTATTGAGGGCCGAGAGCAGACGGGGCAGGGAAGCCTCGAGAATATCGCAATACGGATTACTCTTATTGGTCTTCACACCCGACCGAAACGCTCGCAAAGGATGGAGACGATCTTTTCACCGGCCTTACCGTCGCCGAAGATATCCGGTCGTGTCCGCGGTTCGGGAAAATTTCCGACGGCAGCGCGGATTCGTTCCGGATCGGCTCCCGCGATGATCTCCCAACCACTCTCGATCATCTCTGGCACCCACGGTAATTCAATAAGACTCACGACCTTTTTTCCCAGAAGATAGGCTTCGCGTCGCGCGCCGCCGGAATCGGAAAGGAGAAGGGAACAGGAAGCGAGTTCGCGCAGGAACGAGATATAGCCGAGCGGCTCCAGAAGCGTGATGTGCGACGCAATGGTCAAAGGTTTCAGAAGTCCGCCTTCCTCGAGCGCATTTCGCGTACGGGGATGCAATGGGAATCGAATGGGGCGCCCCGCCTCCAGGAGCGCCTTGACGATGGATCCCAAGCGCTTGTGGGAGTCGGTGTTTTCGGCACGGTGCAGAGTGACCAAAACGGCGCCGTTATCGCTCGTCTGAATGTTGTATTCGGAACGGATGGAATCAACCGCGTCTTTGTGGACGTCGCCCGTCAAGAAGATGGAATCTTTCGGAAAACCCTCTTTTTCAAGGGAAGCATACGCGGAGGGAATATGGGCGAAGTTGAATGAGGCTAGGGTATCGGCGATCCGGCGGTTGATCTCCTCGGGATTGTTTCGGATGTTGCAACGGAGACCCGCTTCGACGTGGGCGACGGGAATGCCCAACTTTGCGGATGCCAAGGCCCCCGCCACGGTGGAATTGACGTCACCGTAGACGAGGGTGACGTCGGGCCGTTCCTGTTTCAGGACGTCTTCTAGGAAGACGAGCATTGCGGCCGTTTCCGTTGCGTGTGTTCCCTTGATGAGATTGCAGACGTAGTCGGGTTGGGGAAGGGAGAGTTCCTCGAAGAAGAGCCGGGACATCTTGTAGTCGTAGTGCTGCCCGGTGTGAACCAGGACCTTGCGTATCCCGGCTTCGCGACAAGCACGGTCGATCACGAATTCCTTGATGAAGTTCGGCCGGGTTCCGACGACGGAGAGAACTGTCAGTGGAGCGGTCATCGGTTTGAGTCTATTCCGTTTCGGGGTGTGCTTCCAGTCGGAGAATCGAAAAACCCTTCCAGGTATTCGTTATTACGGCCTTCGGAAAACGTGCTGGCGCGGACGTGACAATGGTGAAATGGAGAACTCCCGGGGGCGGTTCTCCGGCGGCAAGCCACCGGCGTTCCGGCACGCTTTTGATGTAACTCCAGATATGGGGGGAATAGGGGGGGCGGAGGAGATAATAGGGCTGATTTCCTTGACGGAAGACGTCCCAAAAGAGGAAAGGTTCTATCGCATCGAAGACGATCGTTTCATTTTCCGGTATCTTTTCGCGAAGGTCGCGAAGGTCGTTCGGAAGATAAAAGTCTCGGGAATGCGTCACGGGATACGGAAAGAAATGCTCGTAAGCCGTTGCGGAGGAGAAGTAGAGCGGAAGAAACAGGAACGCCGAAACGATAACAAGAAGCAAGAGAACTCCTCTCGCAAAATTCGTTCTTAACATCGTTCCGAGAACAATGAGCAAGAAAACCTCCGAGGGCAAAAGATACCGATGCTGGTACATTCCCCCCAAGAGAAGGTCACCGAGGAAGAAAAAGCCCCAGGGAGCACACACGAGCGCGAGAAGAAAAAGGCGATCCCATCGGCTTTCCCGTATTCCCCGGGTAAGGAAACGGGATGCATAAAGAAAGAGGGCGAAGAGTGTGACAACGGCGAGTCCGACAAAATTTCGAGAGAGGGAGGCGTCCAAAGCAATCGGTCCGAAAAGAGTGTGTTTTCCCCAGCCGAGAAGAGTTCTGGGAGTGATGGTACGGAAAGTGCCGTGAAGAGGGGGGAGATGAGCAAGTGCGCGAACGAATGAAACTTGATCGCACGCGAAAAAGAGGAAGAACGGGAAAGCCCCGGACAGCCAGGAAAGAAGAGTGTCTCGGCGAGGCCTCCGGGAGGGGAAGCCGGTCACAAAAAGTCCGATCAGAACCGCCCAAAAGAGAGAGAATGTGGCCGTCAAAAGAGAAAGTCCCGCCGCAATTCCCGAAAAGAATGAAAGCAGATTCCCTTTTTTGGGGGAGAATTGTGACCAGAGAGCAAAGGCGAATGACCAAACGAGAAGCGCGGTCTCAAGGGAGTAATAGCGAATTTCGTTCGCGTAGTAAATCTGCGTCGGGTTGATTGCAAAAAGAAGACTCACGAGAAGAGCCGCCTTTCGATCCGAGATTGACCATGCCGCCGCGGTTGCTCCCACCATCGTGAGAAGGGAGGCGGCGAGGGAAGGAACTCTAAGAGCGAGAAGCGAATGCTTGAAAGGAAGCACCAATTTCAGGAGGAGAAAATAAAGAGGTTGGAATTGAGTTCCAAAAGTGGAGGAAAACACTTTTGGGATGGACCGATTTGCCAAATGAAGGGATTGGAGGTCATCCCACCACAGAGGACGGTCCACGG
>RFFU01000049.1 GCA_003697085.1 Candidatus Hydrogenedentota bacterium | reverse complement strand
GTCCGCGCCGCCAAGTGCCCCAACGCTTCTTTTCCGCTTACTCGATAAGCGCCCTCAAGCGCTTCGATTACAATCTCCGTATCTCCCTCGCCCCGCGACGCCAACAGGGCCGCTTGCAGAAAGGTTGTCTCTCCCGCGTTTTTCTTCCGCGCCACCCGAAGCAAGGCCCGAGCCGCGGCACCGTAATTCCCCTCCTCCATAGCATACTGATACAACAGCGCATCCGGATCCACTCCTCCGGAATCACCCGCCGTCAAACGGGAAAGCCGCAGAAGATCTTCTCGCGCCTTCTTCACCCGGTTCCTCTCCAACAAGAGATCGATCCGATGCCGCAAAGCCTGGATGTTATTCGGATCGAGATTCAGGACCGTTCCCCAGTCCTCCAGGGCTTCCTCGTCGCGACCTTGTTGCTCCTCGAGAAGTGCCAGGAAACGATAGGAGTCCGTGTGATCGGGGACGAGGTTCACGACGGTTCGAAAAGCCGAGATCGCCTCGTCGTAGCGTCCGAGACGGACGAGAGCGAGGCCGCGGTGGTAGTGCGCCGTCGCGGCTCCCCGGCGCTGCGGTGGGAAATCCGTCAAAACCTCCACAACGCCCTCCAGATCTCCCGCTTCCTCGCGCAAAAACCCGAGTCGTAAACGGGTCTGGTCATCGTTCGGTTCCCAACGCAGGCGCTGGGAGAAATAGGAGTCGGCCGCCGCGGCATCCTCGGCCGCCAACGCGATCTCTCCAAGGATCACGTAAGCCTCCGAAGCCGAACTGTCGGCCTCCAACGCCAAGTGCGCGTACCGTTCCGCTTGTTTGATTTGAGATGTGTGATAATAAGCCCGGGCCAGCTGGAGAAGAATCTCGGCGGAACGCGGAGCCAGATTGGCCGCAGCCTGGAAATCCTTCAACGCTCCCGCCCAGTCCCCCGTTTGCGCCTTATAGGTCGCCGTAACATAGAGCCGATAGAGCGCGCGGAGTTGGTAGGGATTGAGTTCCCTTGCTTCCGCCGGAGAAGCAACCCCCACCATCAACGAGGCCAGGAGCGCCATTGACACTCCGACCCGCCGAATCATCAGTCTCTTCGTCCCGCGGTCTTGAGGCGGGCCACCGCTCTCTGAAACGCGCGCCTGGCGCGAACTCGATCGATCCCCTCCCCCTCCTTGCCCAAGCCGGTGAACGTTTCCAGACGACGCCGCGCGCGCTCCAGCGCCGCTTCAGCCCTCGCAACATCGATTTGTTCCGGACGCTCCGCCTGCTCCGCCAACACCACGATCTTGTTCTCTAAGACCTCCAAAAATCCCCCGGCCACGAAAACCTTCTCTTCCCGATCCGTTTTCCGGATTCGCAACACTCCGATTCCCAAGGCCGAAAGATACGGTGCGTGGCGGGGCAGAATACCGACTTCCCCCGTCGCCGCCGGGGCGACGAGCATTTCGCATTCTCCTGCGCCCACCCGCGAATGAGGCGTCACGATCTCGTAATGCAAAACCGAGGTTTCTTCCGATATGTCCCCCCTCGTTGCGGTCGCTTCCGTTCCCATTAGGCCAACGCTCGCGCCTTCTCCAGCACTTCGTCGATCCCTCCAACCATATAAAAGGCCTGCTCGGGCACATCGTCGTGCTTCCCCTCCACGACCTCCTCGAACCCGCGAATCGTCTCTTCCAGCGGAACATATTTCCCCGGCGTCCCCGTGAACTGCTCCGCGACATGAAACGGCTGGGAAAGGAATCTTTGGATTCTGCGAGCCCGTGATACGATCAACTTGTCATCGTCCGATAACTCGTCCATACCGAGAATGGCGATGATGTCCTGCAAATCCTTGTAACGCTGCAAAATTCCCTGCACCTTCCGCGCCACCGTGTAATGCCGCTCTCCGACAATCCGCGGATCGAGGATGCGGGAAGTCGAGTCGAGCGGGTCAACGGCCGGATAGATGCCCAATTCCGCAATCTGCCGCGACAAGACGGTTGTCGCGTCGAGATGAGCGAAGGTCGTGGCGGGAGCCGGGTCCGTCAGATCGTCCGCGGGAACATAGATTGCTTGAACGGATGTAATCGAACCGCGCTTCGTCGAGGTGATCCGCTCCTGAAGTTCTCCGACATCCGTTCCCAACGTCGGTTGATAGCCGACGGCGGAGGGCATTCGTCCCAGAAGCGCCGAGACCTCCGAGCCCGCCTGAACGAAACGAAAGATGTTGTCGATGAAGAGCAACACGTCTTGCCCTTCGGCATCCCGAAATTCCTCCGCCAGCGTCAGGCCCGTCAGCCCCACCCGGAATCGGGCTCCCGGCGGCTCGTTCATCTGGCCGAAGACCAGACAGGTTTTGTCCAACACCCCGGATTCCTGCATTTCGAGGTAGAGGTCGTTTCCCTCGCGCGTCCGCTCCCCTACTCCGGAAAAGACCGAGAACCCTCCATGCTCTTTCGCAATGTTGTGAATCAGCTCCATGATCAGAACCGTCTTTCCGACCCCCGCCCCCCCGAAAAGCCCCGTCTTGCCGCCCTTCATATACGGAGCCAAAAGGTCGATCACCTTCAAACCCGTTTCGAACATCTGGGGAGTCGTTTCCAATTCGTCGTAGGCCGGAGGCTCACGGTGAATGGGAAGTCTCTTTCCCGTCTCGATCGGCCCCTTCTCGTCGATCGGGTCCCCCAAAACGTTCATCATCCGCCCCAAAGCCTTCGTTCCGACGGGAACGGAAACCGGAGCCCCTGTGTCGATCACTTCCACACCGCGCTTGAGGCCGTCGGTGGAATCGAGAGCAACGCATCGCACGCGGTTGTCCCCGAGATGCTGTTGAACTTCGAGGACAAGCCGGCCGCTTTCCCGCTCAATCTCCACGGCATCGTAAATCCGCGGAAGCTTCTCCGGAAACTCCACGTCCAAAACGGCTCCGATCACTTGCACCACACGTCCCTTGTTCATAAGCGACACTTCCTCTCCTCTCTTCCTGTTGTCTTCTCCGCTTCTTCCCCCCGCCCGGCGAAACGAATCACTGCAACGCCTCCGCTCCGCCGACGATCTCCGCGATCTCCTGCGTAATCCCGGCTTGGCGAATCCGATTCGATTCAAGCGTCAGCCGCGCGATCATATCCTCGGCGTTCTTCGTGGCCGACTCCATCGCCGTCATCCGCGCTCCCATCTCGGCGGAATGCGACTCGAGAAAGGCCGTCCAGAGCTCAACGGCGAAGTATTGCGGCAACAAGGCTTCAAAAACCGCCTGCGCTGACGGCTCGTACTCGAAATCGATCTCCGACTTCCTCTTCTCTCCCGCCACCCCTGGAACGGGAAGATAGGCTCGGCTGACAACCTGTTGGGCCATCGCCGATTTGAATTCATTGTAGATTAATTGAACGTGACCGACTTCACCGGCCAGATACGGCTCCACGATCTCGTCACGAAGTTGCAAAGCCGTTTCGAAACTCAGATGCCGGAAGACATCGATCATCTCCTTCCGGATTGTGTATCCACGCCGGCGAAAGAAATCCCGCCCCTTTCTTCCCACGGCTATGATCTCCAGGTTCCGTGGCTCCTTTTCGCGAATATACCGCGAGGCGCACCGAAGGATATTCGTGTTGAAAGAGCCGCAGAGCCCTTTATCCGCCGTAATGACGACGAGAACCGTCTTTCGGCCGTTCGAGGGGCGCAGAAGCGCCGTTTGGGAAACGTCGTGGCGAGCAGCGATATCGGAAAGAACCTCCTCGATCCGCCGCGCGTACGGGCGCGCCGCCAGGATCGCCTCCTGAGCACGCCGCAGACGCGCCGCCGCCACCATCTTCATCGCCTTCGTGATCTGTCGGATCGACTTCACGGAAGCAACGCGCTTGCGCATCTCCCTCAACGAGGCCATATCGCTTCTCCGGACTCCGGTCCCGTTTCCGTGATCTCAGGCCTTCTCCACCGAAAAACTCTTTCCGAACTCCGTCAGGACATCCTTGAGTTTCTCGGCCAAAGCCTCGTCCATCTTCTTCTCCGTCCGCAACGTCTCGAAAACCTCCGGATGCCGGTCTTCGAGATACTGGAAAAGTTCCTCCTGATAACGCGCGCATTGCGGGAGGGGAATTTCGTCGAGGTACCCGTTTGTGCCCGCGAAGATGATCACGATCTGCTTCTCCACGGGCATCGGCTCATATTGGGGTTGCTTGAGGATTTCCACGAGGTGCGCTCCACGGTTCAGTTGCTGCTGCGTCGCCTTGTCGAGATCGCTGGCGAATTGCGCAAAGGCGGCCAGTTCCCGGTACTGCGCCAGTTCCAACCGCAACCGCCCCGCAACCTTCTTCATCGCCGGGTTCTGAGCCGAGCCGCCGACACGGGAGACGGAAAGGCCCACGTTCACCGCAGGACGAACCCCCGAATAAAAAAGCCCCGATTCGAGATAGATCTGCCCGTCTGTGATCGAGATGACGTTCGTCGGAATGTAGGCCGAAACATCACCGGCCTGCGTCTCGATTACCGGCAACGCCGTCAACGATCCGCCGCCGTTGGCCTCGTTGAATTTGCACGCGCGCTCCAGAAGGCGAGAGTGAAGATAGAAGACATCGCCGGGATAGGCCTCGCGTCCCGGAGGCCGCCGCAGGAGCAACGCCAACTGGCGATAGGCCTGGGCGTGTTTCGACAGATCATCGTAGGCACAGAGGACGTGTCCGCCCTTGTCTCGAAAATATTCCCCGATGGCGCATCCCGCGTAGGGAGCCAGGAATTGCAACGGAGCCGGTTCCGATGCCGAAGCACTCACCACGATCGTGTACTCCATCGCTCCGGCATCCTCGAGAACCTTCACGACCTGCGCCACCGTCGACTTCTTCTGCCCGATCGCGACGTAAATGCAGATCATATCTTGACCCTTTTGGTTGATGATTGTATCGACAATCAGCGCCGTCTTGCCTGTCTGACGATCACCGATGATCAACTCCCTCTGCCCGCGTCCGATCGGAATCATCGAGTCGATCGCTTTGAGGCCGGTTTGAAGCGGCTCCGTCACCGGCTTCCTCACGATGACACCCGGCGCCTTCACCTCGACCAACTGCCGAACCTCCGTCTTGATCGGTCCCTTCCCGTCGATCGGCTGCCCCAACGGATTCACCACACGCCCGATCATCGCTTCACCCGCCGGAACATCCACCACACGCCCCGTGCATCGAACCGTGTCTCCTTCCTTGAGAAGTTTGTCGTCGCCCAGGATCACGGCTCCGACCGTGTCTTCCTCGAGATTCATCGCCATTCCATAGACATTGTTCGGAAATTCCAATAGTTCCATGGACATCGCCTCGGAAAGCCCCCAGATCCGAGCAATCCCGTCTCCAACCTGGATCACGGTTCCGACATTGGTCATCGTTGAACGAGCATCAAAGTTGGCGATCTCTTCACGAATAACACGGGAAATCTCTTCGGGACGTATCTGCATAACACCTTCCTCACACCTATCAGACTTTCGGGATTTTCAGCAGGTCTCACCCGCCCAATCCCGCACGGGAACGCGCACTATACGCGTTTTCGCCCCCCCTGACAACCCCCAGGATGCAGGAGGCAGTTTTGATTTGTAAGTAGGTTTGGACAGTCGCAAACGCCTTGGAACGGCCTCACGAGCCGTAGGAGATTCCCAGGGATGGACCTTGAGACATATGCCTCGGCGGGGTAGAGCGGACGAGGATGCTCACCCCTCCAGCGCATCCCTCGCATTCCGTTCCCTTTTCTTCCGTTCTTTCCGTGTATTCCGTATTACCCCCTCTTCCGTGTATTCCGTGTGGTCCGTGGTTCCCCTCCCTTCCGTGCATTCCGTGTTTCCGTGGGATTCCTGATGCAACTTGCCTCGAATCCGCTACGGCATCTTCTCCACCGAACAAAATTTCCGGAACGGCAAGACTGTGACTTTGCCCTTCGCAAAATACCGATGGCCGAGATGAACCTGATAGAACTTCGGTATCGGGGTCCGCTCGGAAAAATAACGCACGGCGGTCGAAACAGAACGTTCCCCGGCCTTCGCCTCGACCGCGAACAAGGGCTTCCCTTCACATAAAACAACGAAATCGACCTCCCGCTTGTCCGTGTCCCGGAGATAACGCAACTCCATTCTTCTCCCTTCCGTGTCTTCGATGAGGTGGCAATACTTCAAGAGTTGGGAGGCGACCATGTTCTCAAAACGCGCGCCAGCGTCCGGTACTCGTGACCAGTCCCAAAGATAAAGTTTCTGTTCCTTCTTTACCGCCCGAATCCGCGGGACACCGTAAGGCGCAATCCGGAAACAGAGATACATATTCTCGAGAATCTCGATCCACCGCGCCACCGTCTTGTGATCGACCTCGAGATCTTGGCGAAGATTGGCCAAGGACAAGGGGGCTCCGACCCGGTCTGGAAGAAGATCCACGAGATGTTCCACGAGGCTGATCTCGCGCACCCGTTCGAGATCTCGTAGGTCTTCCCCGACAACCCTCGATAGACGGTCTCGTTGCCAGATCCGATGTTCCGTTTCGTCTCCGCGTATCAACGGCTCCGGAAATCCTCCAAATCTCAAGAGCGCGTCCATCGAACCGTCTCCACGTTTTGCTTCCCACTCCGGCAGCGAAAACGGATGAAGCCGAAAATAACGATAACGGTTGGCTAGCGAATCCCCTCCCTTTCGGTAATAATCGAGCCGAGCGGAACCCGTTACGATAATTCGCCGACGATGCCCCTCGGTATCGTAAATTCCCTTGATCAGGTTCCGCCAACGCGCGTACTTGTGAATCTCATCGAAGATGACGACGTCGGAATCTGGAGGAATTTCCGCGTTTCTGATATGAGGACGGTCTCGAGGATCATCCCAGTTGAAATACGCTGGATCCTCCGCTCCGGTCTCGCTCCCGAGAAACCGAAGGGCAAGCGTCGTCTTCCCTACCTGCCTCGGCCCACCGATAAAGACCATCTTTCCTCGCCTCAACACCTTCTCGATATGCCGATACAGATATCTCTCAATCTTATCCACATTTAGGACTATACTCCATTTTACTCATTAGTAAAGTGGAGTTACGTCCATTTTACCCGCAAGAAAGTTCTCCCTCACCTGTCGGCCTTTTTCCTTTCCGCAGAATGACTCGCTTCGCTGACCAGGCGACTGACGTTCCTTGAAACACGAATTCGATGGTTTCTTGGAAAACCGGATTCTTAATCATCTTTTTCCGTTTATTCACGAATGGCATCGACGTTGATGCGTATTTCCCCGTCCTCCAGTTCTGCATCATAAATAACAATTGCGTCCGGCGTGTTCGAAAGATCTCTTTGACTTTCGGGACGTCCTACACCCAGTGTCCCGACTGAGTTAAGTGTTCCATTCGCGCTAATCTCATAGGAAGTTCCATCACTGAAAAAAAGATAAAGGAGATCACACGTCCCCGGCGGAAGTCCCCACCCAAATGCCCCCCCGTCTTTTCCTTACCCAAGCGGAAACCACCTGTGAACCTGGACGCCGGTGATCGTTTTTCCCAATATATCCCTTATGGCCTTCTTCAGCATTGCAAACCCTCCACAATGTATCCAAACACCGCCTATTCCTTGGGCACCTTTCATTTCCAGCATACCCCGTCACTACTCCTCTGACAACATGACTTGCGAAACGGGCAGCGGTTTCGGAATCCGGGAATAAGGGGGGACGAATAGGCGTCCGCGTTGTCATTCCGAGCGCCAGCGAGGAATCCCCTTCACGCGGTATCACGACATGGTGCCAATACGCCCCCCTTATCCCAACCCTCTCCCCCGAGGGGCGAGGGAGAACGAGGCGGTTGTCAGCAATCTTGGGGGATTCCTCGTCGGGCTGCGCCGCCTCGGAATGACACCACGGGCGGATCGGCAATTCGCAGACTGGAGAGTCTGCGCTCCACATCTCATGTTCCCTTTTTCCTTTCCCCTTCTTCCTTTTGCCTTTTGATTTTTGACTTTTGACTTTCTCATTTTCCGTGTCTTCCGTGGTTCTCATTTTTCCTCTTCCTGATAAGATCATCCGCCTTACAATCCCGTCTTCTGTTCCTGAAAGGAGGGCATCGTGAAAAAAGACGGTCTTCTGGAAACTCGGTTGGAAGAGACCCGCGTCTTCGCCCCGAACGACGCGTTTCGCTCCCGGGCAAGGATCAAGAATCTTTCCGAATATCGAAGAATGTACGAGGAAAGTCTTTCCAATCCGGAATCGTTTTGGGGAAAAATCGCCGGAGAACTTCATTGGTTCAAAAAATGGGATACGGTTCTCGATGAAACGAATGCCCCCTTCTTTCAGTGGTTCGTAAACGGCAAGACCAACATCAGTTACAACTGCCTCGATCGACATCTCGACTCCGCCACGCGAAACAAGGCCGCGATCATCTGGGAAGGGGAGCCCGGCGAACGACGGGTTTTGACCTACTGGGATTTGGCACGGGAAGTTCGTAAATTCGCTAATTCCCTGAAATCGCTTGGCGTGAAAAAGGGGGATCGAGTTGCGATCTACCTCCCCATGATTCCTGAACTTGCCGTCAGTGTTCTCGCCTGCGCCAGAATCGGCGCGATTCACTCGGTGATCTTCGCCGGATTCTCCGCCGAATCGATCCGCGACCGGGTGCTCGATTGTTCCTGCTCCCTCGTTATCACCGCCGACGGGGGATGGCGTCGGGGAAACGTCTTGCCCCTCAAGAAGATCGTCGATGAGGCGATCTCCGACTGCGACTGTGTGAAGAACGTCGTCGTCGTGAAACGGGCCTCCGGAGATCCCTTCCCGTGCCGCGTCAAGGAAGGGCGAGACCACTGGTATCATCGCCTCATCGAGGAGGCTTCTTCCGATTGCGACGCGGAACCAATGGACAGCGAGGAGACGCTCTTCTTGCTTTACACCAGCGGCACCACCGGGAAGCCGAAAGGGATCATCCATACGACCGGCGGGTATATGGTCTATACCTATCTGACGACAAAGTACGTCTTCGATATCCGTCCGGAAGACGTCTTTTGGTGCACGGCGGACATCGGCTGGATCACGGGACACAGTTATATTGTGTACGGACCGCTCGCAAACGGCGCGACGGTTCTGATGTACGAGGGGGCACCCGATACTCCCGACAAGGGACGTTTCTGGGAATTAATCGAAAAGTATGGAGTGACGCTCTTTTATACGGCGCCGACCGCAATCCGCGCCTTTATGAAGTGGGGGGACCGATGGCCTGAAAAGTATGATCTCTCCTCCCTTCGCCTTCTCGGAACCGTCGGCGAACCGATCAATCCCGAGGCATGGATGTGGTACCATACAACGATCGGAAAAGAGCGGTGCCCGATCGTGGATACGTGGTGGCAGACGGAAACCGGAGGAATTATGATCACTCCCTTGCCGGGCTGTGTCCCCACCAAACCCGGCAGCGCCACGCTGCCGTTTTTCGGAATCGACGCGGCCGTGCTTGATGACGAGGGAAAGGAGACCACAGCCGGGTTTCTTGCAATTCGCAAACCTTGGCCGGGAATGCTCCGCGGCATCTACGGCGATGCAGAACGGTTCAAGGAAACCTATTGGTCAAAGTGGCCCGGTGTCTATTTCCCCGGGGACGGAGCCCGGAAGGACTCCGACGGTTACTTCTGGATCCTCGGCCGTGTCGATGACGTCGTGAATGTCGCGGGACACCGAATCGGAACCGCGGAATTGGAGAGCGCTTTCGTCGAACATCCCGCCGTCGCTGAAAGCGCCGTCATCGGTATCCCTCACGATCTCAAGGGCCAAGCCCTTGTGGCATTTTGCAGCCTTCGCGAGGGAGCCGAGGGAACGGAGGACCTCCTCGCTGAACTCAATGACTTGATCGCAAAAAAGATCGGAAAGTTCGCGCGCCCCGAAAAGATTATCTTCTCCTCCGAACTCCCGAAAACTCGCTCCGGAAAGATCATGCGGCGCCTCTTGCGAGATATTGCCACGGGACGGGCGTTGGGCAATGTCACGACCCTAGCCGATGCCTCCGTCATGGAAAGGCTCAAGGCGCAATACGAGGAGTAAAACTCCGGCCCTCATCGCCGATCGTCGTGCGGCAGGGAGCCCCCCTTTTCCAAACGGCCGAACCCCGGAGGATGAAATTGACAAAATGCAAGAATGACCCCTTTAATGGGGAAGTCGTGACGCAGACGCATTCTACATCCGAGGTCTGGAAAGCCTTCGAGGATACGCCGCTGACGCACAGCATGGCGCACTATATCCTCGCCATTCACGAATTGCGCGAGGAAATGGGGTACGCGCGCGCCGTCGATGTCGCCCGACGGCTCGGCATCACCAAAGGGGCCACCTCCATCGGCCTCAAGGCTCTCAAGGAAAAGGGATTCGTCGCCGAGGATCGCAACCGAATGCTCATTTTGACAAAAACCGGCAAAGAAGCGGCTCGCTCCGTCCTCGGCGCCCGGATCACCTTCCTGCGTTTCTTCCACGAAATCCTCGGCATCGACGAACACATCGCCCTCGAAGACGCCTGTAAACTCGAGCACCTCGTCCATCGACTCACCAGCGACCGCCTGACTCGTTTCATCCAGTTCCTTCTCTACGCCCCCCCGCTTCACAACGTCATCAAAAACTTCCGAACCCTCGTCTCCCAATGCGACGTCGTCGAGGAATGCCGCCGCTGTGATTCGCTCGAGGAATGCGCTCAACATCTCATCGAAAGCGCCGGCCTATCAACTGAGCCCCTTCCGAAATCCCGAAAAAAATCCTCGCGTGGCCCCCGGGCCGCAAGCAAGAAGAAGAGCCGGAATCCTCAAAAAAACAGCGGAAAGAAAAACCCGAAAAGATAATTTCCGCAAGACAATTTTACCATATCCAACTTAAGTGATGTCATTTTGGCTTTTATTGCCTCTTTGATGGTCATATCGGCGTTTCTCGGGGAGTTCGGTTTCCAGCCGCACCCGCAGCCGATCGGTTCAAAAACGAGAACTCAATCCATCCTGAACGAAAGGAATTACCATGATATTATTCTAAAATTACTTGAGTTACGAGCGTTTTTTCTTCTTTTCCCATCTTCTGGATTTTCCATGAAAACCGCTTCGCCTGCGATTGACGCGAAACGGTACGTTTCTTGATACTTTTCTATCATTCGAACGAATCGCAAACTTGTTGCTTTCGTTTTACCGAAAAACCGAATCAGGAGGAAAAAATGAACCCGGAACGATGGACCGAAAAGACGCGCGCCGTCGTACAAACAGCCTTTGATCTTGCTCTTCACCGGTCACATCAAGAGATCGAGCCGGTTCACCTCGCCGTAGCCTCTCTTAACACAGAGGGTTCTTACGCCCCCCGTATTCTTGAGACCGCCGGAGCAAATCTTCAAGACCTCAATGAACGCCTCAAACGCGCGCTCGATCGCCTCCCTTCCGTAACAGGCGATTCTCTTCCGCAGCCGCAACTCTCCCGCCGCACCTCGAAGGTCCTCCTCGACGCGGACAGCGAACGGGAAAAGATGGGAGATCACTACATCAGTGTCGAACACCTGGTCCTGGCTCTACAAAAGGAATGGGATTTTCCCAAGGAGCGCCTTGCCGAGGCGGTAAAGAAAATCCGTGGGAACCGTAAGGTCGACACAGCGACTCCCGAGGTGCGCTACGAAGCACTCGAAAAATACGGCCGGGATCTCGTTTCTTTGGCTCGGGAAGGAAAGTTGGATCCTGTCATAGGAAGGGACGAGGAACAACGGCGCCTAATCCGCATCCTTTCCCGCCGGACGAAGAACAACCCGGTTCTCGTGGGCGCTCCCGGCACGGGAAAGACAGCCGTGGTCGAAGGCTTGGCCCAACGTATCGTCCGCGGGGACGTTCCCGAGGGCCTGAAGGACAAGACGATCTTCGCCTTGGACATGGGGGCACTGATTGCGGGCGCAAAATTCCGCGGAGAATTCGAAGAACGGCTCAAGGCCGTTCTCGACGAGATAAAAGCGTCTGAAGGCCGTATCATCCTCTTCATCGACGAGATTCATCTCATTGTCGGAGCGGGAAAGACGGAAGGCGCAATGGACGCGGGCAATCTGCTCAAACCGATGTTGGCCCGTGGAGAACTTCACTGCATCGGCGCCACGACCTATGACGAATACCGCAAATATATCGAAAAGGATTCGGCGCTTGAACGTCGTTTTCAGCCGGTCCCTGTCGAACCGCCGAATATTGAAGAAACGGTCAGCATCTTGCGGGGATTGAAGGAGCGCTTCGAGGTTCATCACGGTGTTCGGATTCTGGATTCCGCGCTTCTCGAGGCGGCGCGTCTCTCCGACCGCTACATCACCGACCGCTTCCTCCCCGACAAGGCGATCGACCTCGTCGATGAGGCTGCGGCGACGGTGCGCACCGAAATCGACAGTCTTCCCCTGCCTTTGGATAACCTGGAACGCAAGATCCGCCAGCTCGAGATCGAGGAGACGGCGCTGGCGAAGGATACGGAACCGGACGCCAAAAAGCGACTCAATGAAATCCGAACGGAAATCGCACAGTTGAAAGAAGAGGCCTCCGCATTGCGGGCACAGTGGGAGAAAGAAAAAGGTCAAATTTCCCGCCAGCGGGAACTCAAGGAAAAGATCGAACAGGCCCGAATCGATATGGAGACCGCCGAACGCACCTATGACCTCGAACGTGCCGCGGAACTGCGGCACGGTGTCCTTCCTCAGCTCCAAAAGGAGCTCGAAGCGCTCCAAGCAACGGAACAGGAAAACGGACGGCGTCCTTTGTTGCGCGAAGAAGTCACCCCGGAAGAGATTGCCGCGGTCGTCGCTCGTTGGACGGGAATCCCCGTCGAAAAATTGATGGAATCCGACAGAAAAAAACTTCTCCGACTCGAAGAAGTCCTTCACGAACGCATTGTGGGCCAGGACGAAGCGGTACAGCGTGTTTCCGATGCGATCATTCGCTCCCGTTCCGGTCTCAAGGATCCGCGTCGCCCCACCGGCTCCTTCCTCTTCCTCGGACCGACGGGGGTCGGCAAGACCGAATTGGCGAAGACCGTCGCCGCGGTTCTCTTCGACAGTGAGGAGAAACTGATTCGAATCGATATGACGGAGTATATGGAGAAGCACTCCGTCTCACGCCTCATCGGAGCGCCCCCCGGATACGTCGGTTACGATGAAGGGGGGCAGTTGACCGAAGCGGTACGGCGTCAACCGTACTCCGTCCTCCTCTTCGACGAAATCGAAAAGGCGCATCCCGATGTCTTCAATATCTTTCTGCAGATTCTCGACGATGGCCGCCTGACCGATAACCAGGGGCGAACGGTGGATTTTCGAAACTGCATCATCATTATGACTTCGAATCTTGGTACTGAAATCATCTCGGACCACCTTCGCAACGAAAATGTCGTCACGGATGCTCTCCGAAACGAAATTCTTGCCGAATTGAAACGCCACTTCCGCCCGGAATTCCTCAACCGCCTCGACGATATCGTTATCTTCAAATCTCTCACGGAAGAAGAGATCGAAGCGATCGTTCGATTGTTAGCGAAGGACCTCGCCGCGCGTTGCGAACAACGCGGTATTCGTCTCACCCTCTCCGATAATGCCGTTCATTGGATTGCAAAAACGGGTTTCGACCCGGCATTCGGGGCAAGGCCTTTGCGGCGCGTAATCGAACGTGAAATCGAGATGCGCCTCGCGCGGGAACTGATCGCCGGTTCCATTAAACCGGGTGACACCGTTCGATGCGATCGAACGGAGGACGCGTGGGTCTTCGAGCCGGCAGGGAACGACGAATAACCTCCGGCGCACCGCCCTACGGAAAACGCCTTTCCACAAGAATCGCCTCTTCCTCCCCGCGCCTGCCCGCGCTCCACGCGCGAGCAGGCCTTCACTTGAAGAGATACACACTCATACCGACCAACCGTTTCTCGAACAATCCTCTACCTTTCCACCGTATCCGTTCTCGTTCGGCGATCAGAAACTTCCCACGAGCGATAAGGCGAAGACGTCGTTCGGAATCTCTGCCGCACCTCCGCTTACACCATTGTACACACTCTCGTCGTTGAAATCGTACTCCGCTCGAAGAATGACGTTATCGGAGATCGTATAAGCCCCCGCAAGGGAGATCGTCCGCACGTCATTCTGCGCCGCGACGTTGTTCAACTGATACTGATTCATTTCGGCGTACCGCGCTCCGATCCACCAACTCTTGTTGATGTCGTATCCCAGCGCCGCATAAAAGCCTTTCATCTCCGTCTTCGGTTGTCCCGTGGCCAAGCCGTCCTCCGTCACCTTCACCCATTCTCCGGAAAGAGAAAAAGCGCCGTACACAAAACTCGCATCCGCTCCCACCGTCGTTCTGTCGCGGCTCGCAGCCGTCCCTGGAACCGCCAGATCACTCTTCGCTCCGGTAATGCCCAGTTCGAGCCCTTCAAGGGGTTTCACGCCGAGACGCCCCGAAAGAGTCAGAGCGTTGTTCGAGTTGGCCGATGCCCCGGTCATACCGTAAATCCCGGGCCGGAGATACGTCGAATCGCTGATCGAGCCGTTCCCGACCCCCGATAACGCCGAGCCTCCGATATTGTCCTCATTTGTAACGGCGAACGCGTAATCGATCGGAGAGAAACTTCCCATGACGGCCACGCCATCCTGGGAACCAACCAGAATCGGTGACAGCAAGGACAAATTCACGAATTTGCTGATATTCGATTCCGCGACGCGCGGTTCGATCCCCATGATCGAGAAGATCCGCCCCGCCTGAAGCTTGAGATCGAACGGTCCCGGATTCTTGAATTCCAAGTAGGCCGCATCGATGCTCGGGGCCGCTCCCGTAACAAAGTTGAATGATGCGTAGTACGATATGTCGTCCCGCAAGTCTCCCGCGAGGTCGATGTTGACGTCGTTTAACGCAAAACCGTCATTGATGCTCAGATTCCCGTTCGTTGCTCCGGAAGCCTGGAGTGTCAATCCGTTATTCACTCCGCCTTCCGCCGCGATATAACCGGCATCAATGTATCCGCTGATTGTAACTCCCGCGGCTTGAGCCGGTGCGCCGCAGAGCACGGCCGCCACGGCCATGCCAAGAACACCGCGGATAAAACTCAGACCCGATGTCCTTCCCATTCCACTGAGCGTAAACCCAACCGTTGTCCGTTCCCTTGACATTTCCTACCTCCTTATCGTCCTCTTCCTCGCACCACACGTTCCCGATCGAACGGCGTGCGCCTTGGAGCGCTTCTTTTTGCAACAGGAATGCCAAACTGATTTTTCACGCCTTACGCCTCTCCCCTTAATCCCAATCGGTCATTTCTGTCCCGAACGTGGTTTCTCTTGCGCGATTTCGTTCCCTTACCTTTTCTGCTCTCGACGACTTCGCAAAAAGTGCGGCGTTTCCGGTCTGGAATTTTCTTTGCCTTTTTCTTCCGCCTTATGGCCCCCCCTTTTTTTTGGGGGGGAGCGACTTTCGTGACTCCGCCGTTAAACTGGAAGAATCCCCCCCTTTCACCTAAACTCTCGTCATCATGAAACTCGCTTTTCCGAAATCCGCGGAACCAGCCCGGCGGGTGGCGCGGAGACTTCGCGACGCCGGTGGAGACGCGGTTCTGATCGGAGGTTGCGTCCGCGACCTCTGTCTCGAAAAGGAACCGGCGGATTACGACGTCGCGACGTCGCTCCCCCCCGATCAGGTCCTTACTCTATTTCCAAATGCGATCGAAACCGGTCGTTCCTTCGGCGTCATCCGTGTCCGAACACAAGGCACGGAAATCGAAGTGGCCACGTTCCGTTGTGACGGTCCTTACTCGGACGGTCGGCGGCCCGACTCCGTCACTTTCACGACACTCGAAAACGATATTCACCGTCGAGACTTCACGGTGAACGCGTTAGCGGCCAATCCGGAGACGGGAGATGTCATCGATCACGTCGGAGGACTCGAGGACCTCAAGCGAAAAATTATCCGAACCGTCGGCGATCCGCGAAGGCGATTCTCGGAGGATCGCCTCCGGCTCATTCGGGCCGTTCGGTTTGCGCATACATTAAAATTCTCGATCGAGGAAGAAACCTTCCGCGCCTTGGAGGAAATGGCTCCTTCCATCAACGATGTCGCCGCCGAACGCCTCTTCATCGAGTTGACGAAGATTCTGACGAGTCCCCCGGCGGGAGACGGCGTTGCGCTGCTCGACAAGGCCGGTCTTCTCGAACCACTCCTTCCCGAGATCACCGCTCTCAAGAACCTTCCTCAACCGGAGGAATTCCATCCCGAGGGAGATGTTTTCGTTCATACGCTTTTGACTCTGAACGCTCTCAAGGATGCTCCTTCCGCAGCCGTTGCGTGGGCGGCGCTGTTGCACGACATCGGGAAACCGGGCACCTTCGAGAAACGTGATCGAATCCGTTTTCACGGACACGCGGAGTTGGGAGCAAGAATGAGCCGAAGAATCGCACGGCGATTCCGGATGTCCCGAGCCTTGGAAGACCGCATCCATATCATCATTCTCGAACACCAAAAGTTCGCGGATGTGGACCGAATGCGGCCGGGGCGTCTGATGAATTGGGCGGGGCGGGAACATTTTCGGGACCTCCTCGAAGTCCATCGCGCCGATTGCGTCGCTTCCCACGGTGATCTCTCCGCTTTCGAAACCTCGTGTCGTGTGCTGCGGGAGATCGAGCGAATCAAGGCTTTGCCGCCGCGCGCTGTCACCGGGCATACCCTCATCCGCCTCGGCCTCACTCCCGGGCCCGCCTTCTCCGAGATTCTCCGGCGATGTTACGAGGCTCAACTTGAGGGACTCTTCTCCACCGAGGAAAGCGCGGTCATCTTTCTCCGCGAAGAAATCCTACCGGAGATCGAAAAGAAAACGAAAAGGAAGATGGTCGAGGTATGACCTCTCTTCTTCTTCTGCTCGGCCTGGCGGCCGGAATCATTCTTTTTCTTTTGATCAAGAAAATCGCGAAGGCGCGGCAGGAGCGCGCACTCTGGGCGGAAATTTCCGCAGGCCATTCGCGCGAACACATTATGCTTCTTCAAAACCTGGTGGAGCGAGAGCCGGAGAATGCCTCGGCCCGCCTGATGCTCGTAACCCTTCTTCAAGAACAGGGGCGCCATCGCGACGCAATCGATTTCGGGGTCCCGCTGGTTCATTCTCCCCCCGAGACCTCTTCTCGCCCGGAGATGGCCGCGTTGCTCGTCCCCTCCTACGAAGCCCTGAATCGCGACGGGGATGCCCTCTCTCTCCTGGATCCTTACTATCGCGATCCCGAAGCGGATCCGCTTCTGATTCATCTTTATGCACGCGTCGCCACCGGAGCGGGGGAATACGAGAAAGCCATTCGCGCCTACGAACGGCTCGAGGCCGCTGAACGACTCCGATCGCCCGATGATCTTCTCGCTTATGTCGACCTCTTGCGCTCGACCGGCCGCAGGAAGGAAGCACGCCGCCGTCTCGAATCGTTGCTCGAACTTCACCCTTCCCATGCCGGGGTTCTGAACCGTCTCGGCGAGATCGCCCGTGAGGAAGGAGACCTTGGAACGGCGGCGCGTTGCTTCCACGAACTCTTCCATTCCTCTCAGGGCCGCAGACGTTTCCAGATCGGCCTTCTGCTCGCTGAGATCCTCGAGAACGCGTCGCGGGAGCGAGACGCGCTCGACCTCCTCGCGAAGATCGGCAACACGAACAACCTCTCGGATAAGGAAGCGGCGCGGATTCTGGAGTGGCGGGCGGCTTTGCTGGAGGTACTCGGTGAGCGGGAGGAAGGAGCCGAACTCCGTAAACGCGCCGCGCGCATCCTCGGAAAGCCCTCCGACTCCGCGCCACATTCCGAGGAATCTCCCGCCGTCTCGCCGGAAACGCTTCCCGCCAAGATTCGCGGCCTCGCGGCCCCCGCCTTCCTTCGACTCTTCCGAAATCTTCTGGAACGCTGGGGGTATTCCGTGATCAGCGAACGATTGCTCGATGACGAGACGGCCACCTTCGAGGTCCACCGGACCGAGGAAGGACGCCGGCGGAAGAAGATCGCTTACGCAGCACGTTGGGAAGGTGATATCGGCGAATTGGCGGTTCGCGAACTCTTCCTTCAGGTCAAGGAATCCGGCTTGGACGGGGGTATCTACCTTTCACTCACGCGTTTTTCGCCCGCGGCTTTGGAATTCGCGTCCCGCCATGCTATGATTGAACTCTTCTCCCGCGACGAGATAGGGCATATCTTGATCCCCCTGATGGGAGGGTTGTCCGTTTCGGCATCCGCCGAAAACTCCTCATCGCAGGGAGAAGAGAGGGGATAGGGAAAGACGGAGGAAAGCGAGGCCGGAGAGTGCTTCAAACGGTATTAAAAAAGGTTTTCGGAACGAAACATGAGCGCGATATCAAGCGTCTGACTCCCATCGTCGAGCAAGTCAGCGCGCTCGAGCCGGAGATGCGCGGGAAGACCGACGAAGAGTTGGCCGCGCTCACGCCACATTTTCGCGAACGGCTCGATAACGGAGAATCACTGGAATTGCTTCTTCCGGAAGCCTTCGCCGCGGTCCGCGAGGCGGCGCGACGCACGATCGGCCTGCGCCCGTTTGACGTTCAGGTTATGGGCGGAATCGTTCTTCACGAAGGGCGGATTGCGGAGATGAAGACGGGGGAAGGGAAGACGCTTGTCGCCACGATGCCCGTCTATCTCAACGCGTTGACCGGACGAGGAGTCCATGTGGTTACGGTCAATGACTATCTCGCGCGGAGGGATGCGGAGTGGATGGGCCCGGTCTTTCGTTTCCTGGGACTCGAAGTGGGATTCATCCAGAACGAGATGGAGAACGAAGCAAGGAGGCGGGCATACGCCTGCGATATTACATACGGCACCAACAACGAGTTCGGATTCGATTACCTTCGCGACAACATGGTTCCCGACGCCTCTCTCAAGGTCCAGCGCGGACACTATTACGCGATCGTGGATGAGGTGGATTCCATCCTGATCGACGAAGCCAGGACACCGCTGATCATCTCCGGCCCCGCCGAGGAATCGACGCAGATCTATTATCAAGCCGATCGTATCGCGGCCGCGCTGCGACGCGATCAGGATTACGAGATCGACGAGAAGGACCGGGCCGTGACATTGACCGAAACGGGGGTCACCGTGATCGAAAACCGCCTCGGCTGTGGCAACCTCTATAATCCGGAAAATATGCATCTCGTTCACCATATCGTCCAAGCCCTGCGCGCTCGGGAACTCTACAAACGGGATACCGATTACGTCGTCAAGGACGGCGAAGTGATCATCGTTGACGAGTTTACGGGACGAATGATGCCCGGCCGACGCTGGTCCGACGGACTCCATCAGGCCGTCGAGGCGAAGGAACGACTTCCCATCAAACGCGAAAGCCAGACGTTGGCCACCATCACCTTCCAAAACTACTTCAAGATGTATGAAAAACTGGCCGGAATGACCGGGACCGCGGATACGGAAGCGACCGAGTTCATGCAGATTTACAACCTCGACGTCGTGGTTCTTCCGACCAACAAACCGATGATCCGCGTCGATCATCCCGATGTCATCTACAAGACGGAGCGCGAGAAATTTCAAGCGGTGATCGAGGAGATTGAAGATTGTTATGAGCGCGGACAACCCGTACTGGTAGGAACGATCTCGATAGAAAAGTCGGAACGTCTTTCGGAACTGTTGACTGAACGCGGTATTCCTCATCACGTCCTGAACGCGAAGCACCATGAACGCGAAGCGGACATCGTGGCTCAAGCAGGGCGTCTCAAGGCGGTTACGATCGCGACGAATATGGCCGGGCGGGGAACGGACATTATGCTCGGTGGTAATCCGGCTTTTCTGGCGCGGACGCGGGCCCAGCCCGACGATCCCGAATCGTATGAAAGGGAACTTTCCCGAGCGAAGGAGGAATGTGCGCGAGAGCACGAGCAAGTGGTAGCGGTGGGGGGACTGCATATTTTGGGAACGGAACGGCATGAGTCCCGCCGAATCGACAACCAGCTCCGGGGGCGTTCCGGTCGCCAGGGCGATCCCGGCTCTTCCCGTTTCTACCTTTCCCTCGAAGACGATCTGATGCGCCTCTTCGGCAGCGAACGCGTCGCCAAGATGATGGATGTGATGAAATGGGAAGAAGGGGAGCCGATCAGCCATAAACTCGTCACAAAGGCCGTTGCTCGAGCGCAAGAGCGCGTCGAGATGATGAATTTCGAGCGCCGGAAGCGCCTCCTCGATTATGACAACGTCATGAATCAACAGCGCGAGATCATTTACGATCTCCGCGCTACCGCGTTGGAAGCGGAGGATATCGACGATTATATTCTTGAGGCCGCTGAGGAATTCCTGGATGCCGCGATCGAGGAGAATATCCCGGCCCGTTCGAAACCCCAGGACTGGAACATCGACCATCTTCTCGAGATTATGCGCCGCCTCTTCGACCTCGATCTCCCCCGGGAAGCATTGGAGGGAGCGCGGATGGAACGCGATGAGGTCCGGGAAATGCTCTGGTCCGAGATCCGCGGGCGTTTCGAGAAGAAACAGCGGGAGATCGGTACGGAGCAATTTCATCATCTCTCCCGTCAAGTGATGCTGATGATCGTTGACTCCAAGTGGAAGGAACACCTCTACGCGATGGATGCCTTGCGCGAGGGAATCGGATGGCGAGGAGTCGGAGGCGACGACCCGCTTGTCGCCTATAAGCGCGAAGCCTTTTTTCTCTTTTCCGATCTCGTCTCCAATCTCCGCGAGGAACTCGTCTCTTTTCTCTTTCACGTTCAACCGGTTTCGGAACAACCGAGACGACGGGCCGCTGTTTCCCGGTCGGCACCGGCCGGAAGAAAGCGGAAGGCCGCCGTCGCCGCCGGCAAGATCGGCCGCAACGATCCTTGCCCATGTGGAAGCGGCAAGAAATACAAGAAATGTTGCGGCCGTTGAGGGGGCTCTTTCCTCCCCGGTGAATAATCCGTGAAGGGGTTGCTGGATCGGAAGCGCGCGATTCGGAAGGAGGTGCGCCGGCGGTTGAATTCCCTTGATCCGGATCGAAAACGCCGGGAATCCCTTCGAATCTGTCGGCTGATCGAATCCGTCCTTCCGAAATCCGGCCCTGTTCTCGCTTTCGAGCCTCTTTCCGATGAGCCCGACATCTCACCGATCATCGAACGGCTGCGAAGAGAAGGGCGGCTGATTCTCGTCGCCGGGGATCGTTCCGATCCGCATCTCGATCCCGCCGGCGCCGTCCCCGCGCTCGCGCTCGTCCCCGGACGCGCTTTCGACATCAAAGGCCACCGAATCGGTCGTGGTGGCGGCACCTTTGATCGTATTCTGGCACGCCTCGAGTGCCCCAAGATCGGCGTCGCCTTCGACGAACAAATCTTTCTTTCTCTTCCCACAGCCGCCCACGATGTTCCAATGGACCGCATCCTTCATCCATCCGTTACTTACGTCCTTTGACTTTCTTACGTTCTTTGAAGGATTGATTCTCTTTCAAACTTTTCAAGCCGCGGTCGCGAAAAGCCGATGAGGGAAGAAACTGTTTCGAGAAAAGGAGGAACACCATGGTTATTGGAAAAGAGACGCCCTTCCGCTTCCGTAACCGCGAGGAAGCCGAGCAGGTTATGCGGGAATACATTCGATCTCGCTTCGCGGACCTTCTCGGTAACGAAGGTCTAACGCTTCTCAATCAACCGGATGGCTTCGAGCGCCCGGCGGCCTGGATTCGGGCGCGAAAAGAGACTCTTCCCAAAGCGGCCTGAAAAGACAGTCCGGACGAATAGCACGAACACGGCACGCCGTACGGGCACGGCATGCCGTGCCCGTACTACATCCGCTCCACTTTCCAACCCCCGATGTTCTTCTCCTCGCTCGAGTACGTGACCCCCACCAGGTCGATCGGCTTTCCTCGGTCCCGGTATTTCTCCGGATACCCTCTCTGTCGGATCTGTTCGATGCACTTCTCCGGTTCTTCGTCGATCTTGAACTCGAAGATGTAAACCCGGTCCTTCAACTCCAAGGCACAATCCAGCCGCCCCCGGTTCGTCATCACCTCGAACGCTCCCTCCAGCCCCGCCAACTTCAGACACATATACATCAGGCTGTTGTAGTAGTCTTCCCGGTTGATCACGATCTCGTAGGGAATCCCCGCGAACGCCACCTTCACCATCTCGAAAAAACCGTCGACATCCCCCTGCCGCAGGCTCCGCCGCAACTCCCTCTGCCATCCCGCCTCCCGCATCTCGTCACGATCCCCCGCGTACCCCACGACCAGTTCCGACAAGAGCGATTTCTGTACCTCGTAATTGGGATACCCCAATCGATAATACCGATCGTTTCCTTCCACGATCTCGTCTTCGATCGTCAGATACCCCGTCTGGAATAGCAACGCCGGAACATAGATCTTCTCTACATCGAACCGTGAGAAATCATCGTCGGAGAGTTCCAGCCCCGCCACCTTCGACACGTCGAAATTCTTCTCCCGCATCAACTCCACCAGAAACGTCGGCGTCCCGCTCTGGAACCAGTAGTTGTCGAACTTCTTGTGATGGAAAAGATTCAAGACCGAGAACGGATTG
>RFFU01000048.1 GCA_003697085.1 Candidatus Hydrogenedentota bacterium | reverse complement strand
TCCGATCGAGGGGCTCGAAGTGGGGGTCTCCTACGGTGTCGACGGTGTCGGCGGGGCCGGCGGAAGTCAGGACCGTAACACGCTGGGAGTCGATGCTTCCTATTCCTTCGGAGCCATCGGCCTTCGCGGTGAGTGGATCAAAGTTTCGGAAGACCCGACGGGACAACCAGTCACGAGCAAGACTGAGGCAAAAGGGTTTTATGTGGAGGCTCAGTACGACTACAACAGCAAGATCTCCTTTGGGGCCCGGTACAGCGACGTTTCGACGGAGCAGGGCGCTTTGACCAGCCGGAGGAATAAGTTCAGCACAATCGCGGTTACGGGAGCCTACCGTTTGGCCGACAACGTAATTGTTAAGGCCGAATATGATCTCAATAATGAAAGCGAATTGGGTGGCGGTAACGTGACATTCAACGGTACCCGCATTAACGAAATCGACAACGACGTCTTCGCGCTTTCACTGGTGGGCTCCTTCTAATTCCGATTCGTTCGGACGAGCTCGGACCGGGGACCGCTTGCGCGGTCCCCGGTTTTTTCTTCTCCTAACGCTCTTTAAATTCTCTTTCTCATCCCCTGGTTCGCCACGTCTTCTCCCGTCATTCGCACGGAAACGGGGGCGGAATGCTTCTTTTCGCTTCTCTTGGTATGACCCAAGACGTCATTCTCCTCCAGGACCGTGACGGGTTCCTGGAGGAAACGCTGGACCGCCTTCGAAAACGCCTGGTCGAACTAGGATCGCGACGTGTTTTCCGCGGGTCGCGGTGGTAATGGATTCTCAAGCCCGATTTAAAGTGGGGAGAGACCTTCTCGATATAACAAATGACGCCTTGGCACGCTATTACATCAACAACGCCCGGAACTCACTCCTCTCCGTTCGCAAATCGCAAGCATTTCTCCGTTGACAAACATTGCCCTTTCCCGGATAATTCTGACAGTGGTACATCAGTCGTGAGAGACGAATCCATAATCTAGACTGCCGGCGGCGGTGCCTTCACTTTTCCGGGCCGCTTCGGGCGGTCGCGGAACGGGAGTGAAGGCATGGAGCCTCAATTCAAAATCGGAGACAATGTCGTTCACCCGCAACACGGCCTCGGCACGGTCAAGGACATTCGTGAAACGTCCGTTTTGGGGGAAACCGTTCGCGTTTATGTCATTTCGACGAAGAAGATGGAGTTGCAGATTCCCATCGAGAAAGCCTCGGAACTGGGGGTCCGCCATGTCGTTTCGAAGGAACGAGCAGAGGTCATGCTCAAGATACTTCGTTCTCCGGCCAAGGAATCTCCTTTCACTTCCAGCGAAGGTTGGCTCGAACGCTACGAAGACCTCAAGCGGAGGATTCGCGAAGGCGAAGGCGAGGATCTCGCGGAATTGGTTCGGGATCTTGACAAGAATGCAAAAGTTTATGAACCTAACGTCAAGGAAAGGGAAATCCTCAAGCACGCAAAGAACCTGATCATCCAGGAGCTGACCTTGGCCCTGAACCTTCCCAAAGCGCAGGTGACGCGAAAGGTCGAGGATGCCCTGAAGGCGAATATCAAGAAGAGGGTTGCGATATGAGCGAAACGTCCGGCAGCGCTACGGAGACGGAAGAAAGATCGAATGAGACAAGGAAGAAAGAAGAAAGCGGCAAGGAGCGGCGGCGGCTCCCGGGACAGGCTCTTTACGCTGAGTTGACGAGCCGTTTTGCCTGCCGGATCCGCCCCGAACTTCCCGATGAGGAAGTCGATCGGATGCTCGATGAATACGGCTTCCTCTTCTTTTACTCGATCGATGAATCGGATCAGTTTCTCCTGCGCGAAAAACTCGATTTGACGGACAAATCGTGGGAAGACCGCCTTCTCAAGGCGGTCGCCTTCCACCGTCACGGAGACCTGCAGAAGGCTGAGAAGGAATACCAATCTCTTCTGATAGATTTTCCGGAACGGAAGGAGCCGGAATACAATCTTGCGGTACTTCACTTCCTTCAGGGGAGATCCGATGAAGCCGCGGAACATCTTCGGCGGTTCGAGGAGTATCTCTCCTCCGCGACGGTCGCAACGCGGGCCATTGAGGACTTCCGCAACCGCGTGGAGGAACTTCGGAAGGAAATTGCACAGTATTGATCGGTGTCCGATCCGGAGGAAACCGATAAAATGAAAAAATCTAACAGGAAGGGTGGCGAGGAATTTTGGTTGGAGTCGTTGTAACGGAGGAAGAAGGGCTCGAGAAGGCGCTCAAACGCTTCAAATCGAAGTGCGATAAGGAGGGAATCAAGAGGGATATCAAGCGTCAAAGAGCCTTCGAGAAACCCAGCGAGAAGAGGCGCCGGAAGGCGCGCAAGGCGCAAGCAAAGATGCGCAAGCGCGTCGCGAAACGACGAAAGTACTATTGATCTGAGACGCGGGAAACCGCAAAAAAAAATGACGAATAATAAAGGAAAAACATCAGGCGGCTACCGGTCTCTTCCTTCTTCCTTTTCGCTTTCCTTGACAGTTTCCGTGGGAAACGTTCCTTTGGAAAAATTTGTATGACTCGGATCTTCCGCTAGCACATTTTCCGTGAGTGAACGTCTTTCTCGAATCGAAGGCTCCTTCGATTCGAGGATTATCTTTCGGCCGATTGTTCCCGTCTATGATCTCCTCAATCGGATCCTTTCCTTCGGACGGGATCAGCACTGGCGGCGCGTTCTTGCCTCTTCCACGCCACCAGGTCGTGTTCTCGATTTGGCCTGTGGAACGGGGGATGTCTCATTGGCTCTCATACGCGAAGCGGACCGTCTTGTCGTGGGAACCGATATACTTCCGGAAATGCTGCTCGTCGCTGCTCGAAAAACCCGACGGCGGCAAGTCTCAATTCCTTTCGTGGCCGCGCGTGCCGAGTCTCTTTCGTTTCGCTCCGGACTCTTTGATGCTGCCACGATCGCCTTTGGAATCAGAAATTTTCAGGATCGATCCGCAGCATTGAAGGAAATCCGTCGCGTCCTGAAGAACCAAGGGGAACTTCTGATACTCGAGTTTTCGATCCCCGAAAACCTTCTTTTTCGCAACCTCTACCTCTTCTATTTTCGCCGCGTTCTCCCCTGGATCGGCCGTCTCATCTCCCGAAATTCCGCTTCGTACTCCTATCTTCCCGAATCCGTTCTTTCCTTTCCACCTCCTAAGGCTTTTGCGCACCACATCGAATCTCTGGGTTTTCGCGTTCTGTCCATCAAACCATTGTCCCTGGGAATTGTTACACTTTATCGTCTGAAAAAGAATTTCCCCTCGAAAGACGGTACGCTGAAGGACGGCGGTGCTGAAGAACCGGCATCTCCCTCCGGACCCTCTCGAGTGTCTCTCGATCCAATTCCGCGGTAAGGATCGCGTCCTCGTCTCCCGAGGCCGAGGCGAGAATCCGCCCCCAGGGATCGACGATCATACTGTGTCCGAAAGCAGGAACATTCAATCCCGGATGAACTCCCCACTGCCCCGCCGCCAGAATATAGACCTGGTTCTCGATCGCTCTTGCCCGCACCAACACCTCCCAGTGCGCTTCGCCCGTCTTCTTCGTGAAATTTGCCGGCAGGACCGCCGCTTCCATCCCCGCCAATCTCAACGCTAACCACGCCTCCGGAAATCGGACGTCATAACAGATCATCTGCCCGAATGTCCATCCCTCAACCTTTTCGAGGGTGAGAACCTCACCCGGGCGCGTGTGCCGGGATTCCGTGACCTTTGTATCAGGAAGGTCGATATCGAAGAGATGAACTTTCCGGTAACGCCCGCGGATTTCCCCCGACGGATCGATGAAAAAGCCCGTGTTGAAACGCCGGGAGTCTTCGCCGGGTATTCTTTCCGCGAGAGTACCACCGTACAGCCAGAACTTTCGTTCGCGGACGAAGGCCCTCAAACGATCTAGGAAGGGATCGGGAAATTTATGCCCGGGAGCCTCTTCGAAACGACCTCGAAACCAAACCGTCTCTGGAAGGGCAACAAGTTTTGCCCCCGCCGCCACGGCGCGATCCAGAAGGGGCAGAAGCCGTTCCACGTTCGCGTTCTCGTCGTCCCGCGAATTGAATTGAATCACCGAGACTTTCACCGAAGTGGACCTGGAAGGAAAGGAGGCATCATTCATTGCCAGACTTTATAGGGGTTTCGAAACAGGTAGTTCCAAGAGGCGTCCATCCACGCGGATCTGCGGTTTATAGACAACGTGGTCCTCGTGATACGGAATCCTCTGAGTCCCCCCGAACCCGGCATTATCTCCGAAAGCCACATGGATTGTTCCGGCGATCTTTTCGGCTTCAAGGATATTATCGGGCCGGGAAGCATAAGGATTCGTTCCCATCCCCAATTCCGCGATGAAAAAGTATTCCGGATGGGCTTTCCATATTTCCTTGACGGGATGGTCGCCGGTCAATTTGACACAGCGCCCTTTTTCCACTTCCATTCGTGTTCCATCTTCGAGAACGAGTATGCCGTTCGTTTGCCCCTCGACCGGCGCGACATAAACTTCTCCTGCGGGCAGATTTCCAAAACTCCCCGGCTGCGTCAGGTCACCGTCATCCGAGTGAAAGTCTCTTCCGGAAACGGAAAAAACGAGTTCCGTTCCGTTCGGAGATTTCACTTCGATCTTCACCGCCCCCTTCAACGACGCCAAAAGTTTCCGCCCGCTCTCAACCAAAATCTCGCGGTCAACCGCCAGCGGACCATCTTCTCTCAGCAAATATTCCTCGAAAAGCGGCATCGAAGCGTATCGCGTTCCCAATTCGTTCAAAACCTTTCTGAAAAAGGTATGGGAAGTGGAGTAATACGTGACGGCGAGAACGGCGTCCGGAACCATCGTTCGGCTCTCGTTTTTCCACCTTTCCAGAAGTTCCTGGTCAACCTCCTCCACTTCCTTCGCCAGGATTTTCTCCAGAATTCCGTAGGTGTCGAGAAATCCTATCGCCGTGCAGCCGAAAACGGCGCGCCAGACGTCGGGATGCGGCTCACAACCATGCCCCTCCGTCCGTTCCGCCTCGATAATCTCGCACTCGAGCGGGACCGTTCGTCCGGGATCCGTCAGGACCACGACCCGTTCTCCGGG
>RFFU01000047.1 GCA_003697085.1 Candidatus Hydrogenedentota bacterium | reverse complement strand
GTAGGTTTGGACAGTCGCAAACGCTTTGGAACGGCTTCACGAGCCGTTGGAGATGCCCAGGGATGGACCTTTAGGCGTTACCTCGGCGGGGTAGGGGGGGACGAGGGCGCCCGCCCCTCAATTGTTGGTCCACGATGGAAGGTCCCGGCGTCCTCGCGGGGACGAGCACGGACGAAAACAAGCGAGGCAGCGCCTATCTCCATCCCTACCCTCTGCCTTCGCCCTCGTCCTTGCTCCTTCTCCATTTTGTCCTTGTGCTTGCCCTTGCCCCTTCCCTTGCCCTTCCTGTTACGCTGGCCGGGTGACTACCTACAAAATAAAATCGCACCCTGGTTGCCTTCTTGATAATCTTCCTTGACCGGAGCGGCGTGCGGTGTCTTCTTCCCCTGTACGGAGGGTGCATAGCAAATCTTGGGCACGGTCGAATTTAGCCAAACCGGCATTCCTGGGAGCGCAGGCCTGCCTGCCGACAGGCAGGCATCTTGCCTGCAAAAACGGGCTCGGAGGAGGTCCCCTTTCGGCCGCCCCGATCCTGTGCAGAGTTTCACGCAGGAGTGGACCGATACGATTCGGCAAAAGGTGCCCCTTTTTCGGCACGCACCCCTGTACGGAGAACTGGAATTGGGTCTTCGGGCGCGATAAAGTCGCTCTCGATTGCGATGAACGGTCCATTGGAACGATATTTCGGTGAATACGGCGGTGTTTATGTTCCGGAAACGCTGGTGCGTCCCGTCGAGGAATTGACCGCTGCCTACGAAGAGGCGGTGCGGGATGCGACCTTTCTGGAGGAACTGAGCCGGCTGCTCCGGAACTATGCCGGGCGACCGACGCCGCTGACGCCGGCCCAGAGGCTTTCGGAGGAAATCGGAGCGGAGGTCTTTTTGAAGAGAGAAGACCTGCTCCACACCGGTGCTCACAAGATCAACAACGCCCTCGGTCAGGCCCTGCTGGCGAAGAGGATGGGGAAGACCCGGTTGATCGCGGAAACGGGTGCCGGGCAACACGGTGTTGCAACCGCCACCGCCGCCGCGAAACTGGGGCTTTCCTGCGATGTCTATATGGGAACCGAGGATATGCGGCGACAGGAACTCAATGTCTTCCGGATGGAACTTCTCGGAGCAAGGGTGATCGGTGTCGACGCGGGCAGCCGTACGCTCAAGGATGCGATCAACGAAGCATTGCGGGACTGGGTCTCGAATTTACGAACCACGCATTATGTTCTCGGTTCGGTCCTCGGCCCGGCTCCGTATCCGGCCATGATTCGAAATTTTCATCGATGCATCGGAGACGAGGCTCGCCGCCAGATCCTGGAGGCGACTTCGCGCCTCCCCGACACCGTGATCGCTTGTGTGGGCGGAGGGTCCAATGCGATAGGAATGTTTTCCGCGTTTCTAGAGGATCGAAACGTGGAGTTGGTCGGTGTCGAGGGGGGCGGATGTGGAAAAGGCCCCGGGGAACATGCCGCTCGTTACTTCGGCTCCCCGACCGCCGAGGGGAAACCGGTACCGACCGTCGGAGTGCTTCATGGAACGAAAACGGTTCTTTTGCAGGACGCGGACGGCAACGTCCTTCCGACCCATTCGATCTCCGCCGGGCTCGATTATCCGGCGATCGGTCCCGAGCACGCCGCGTTGCACGATACCGGACGGGTCCGTTACGTTGCGGCTTCGGATCACGAAGTCCTTGCCGCGTTCGAGACACTCTGTCGTTGGGAAGGAATTCTCCCCGCGCTCGAGTCGGCGCATGCCGTCGCCTATCTCCTCAAGGAATATCGCAATACCGGAAAGACGATTCTTGTCAATCTCTCCGGCCGCGGAGACAAGGATGTCGAGACGGTTCGAGGGATCGTCGGAACGGGGCGGGCGTCGATTTCCGGAGAGGACGGCTGAATATGTCGGGGATCGAGGCGATTCGTCGAGCCTTTCTTCGAGCGGAGGGGACGCCGGCCAAAGCGGCGTTGATCGGCTATCTCACGGCCGGATATCCGGACCCGAGGGAATTTCTCGATCTCGTGGAGACGGCTTTCGACGCGGGACTCGATCTCCTGGAACTCGGCGTTCCTTTCTCGGATCCCGTGGCGGATGGAAAAACGATTCAGGCTTCCAGCGAAGCGGCGTTGCGCGCCGGGATCACTCTCACCAAGACACTCGAGATCGCCGGACGAATCATCGAAAGGGTTCCCGAGAAACCTGTTGTCTTGATGAGTTACCTCAACCCGATTCTTCGTATGGGAATCGACCGGTTTTTTGGAGCGCTCAAATCGAAAGGCGTGGCGGGGGTGATCATACCGGACCTGATCCCGGACGAGGCGGAGGCGGTTCGGGATGCGGCGAGCCGTCACGAGAGGGCGCTCGTCTTTCTTGTGGCGCCGAACTCCACGACCGAACGGCGGAAGAAAATTCTGCGTGCTTCGACAGGCTTCCTCTATGCCATCGGGTTGGAGGGAGTGACGGGCGAGCGCGACGACCTTTCGGCGGATTCCGCGGAATTTCTCCAGACCTTGCGGAAGGAGCGCGGGGAGGTCGGCCGGGGGGATTTGCCGATCGCCTACGGTTTCGGCGTATCGCGGCCGGAGCACTTTCGCGAATTGGCGCGGCACGCCGACGGGGTTATCGTCGGATCCGCTCTGATCCGGCGTGCGGCGGAATCGAAGGAATCCCTGGCGGCCTTCCTTCGAACACTCAAGGGGGTGGGCTCCTGAAGAAAAGGAGGCTTACGATCCTTGGCCCGGCTTTTCTCGTTGTGTTGCTCATTCTGTGGGATCCAGGCGGGATGGTGGCGGAATGGGAACGCCGCACATTGGATGCCCGATATCGTTTCGCGGCGGCGCCGACGGAAAAGACCACTTCGATTGTCATCGTCGATATCGACGAGGAATCGATCAAGAGTCTGGAGCCGACCTTTGGAAGATGGCCTTGGCCGCGGGAGGTTCACGGTATGCTCGCTCGGTATTTGGCGCGAAAGGGGGCTCGCGTCACCGCGTTTGACGTGATCTTTTCGGAACGAGTTCGTCGTGCCAATCTGGGAGAGGAGGAGTTGAGGGAGTTGCGTCGTCGCATCACAAAGATCCCTCGGACAGGGCGTGAGCCGGTGGAAGAGTTTCTCGACCGTATTGACCCAACCCGAGGAGATCGTATTTTGGTCTCCGCCACGGCGGATGCCTCCCCCGTGATACACTCTTGTATCTTTTACGTTACCGAAGCGGAGTTTCGGCGCAATCCGGCTCTGCAGGCGGAACCGGCCGAGATGAATCACTACCGTAAGATTCTGAAACCCGAGCGGATCCTTCTTCCGGAGGGATTTGCTCCCCCCCGTTTCCACAACGTAACGCTTCCCTTCGAAGAATTGAGCGATGCCGCGTGGGCCGTCGGGCACACCAATTATACACCGGATCCGGACGGACCCTGTCGGCGGGCGTTTCCGCTTCTGCGCTTGGGCGATGAACCCTACGGGTACCCATCGCTTTCCGTCCTGGCCGCCGCCGCCGCCCTCGGCATCACCCCCGAAAAGATTCGAGCGGAACCAGGAAGAGTTCTCCTCGGGGACCGGGCGATTCCGGTTGATCGGAAAGGAGGAATGTTGATTCATTATCAAGGTGGGCGGATGGTGGGGGCGAAGAGGGGAGGCGCAGGGTATCTTCGGAATTTCAAGTCCTTCTATAAATACATTCCCTTCGATGTTGTCCTCTTACAGATGCAGGAAGAGGCGGCTTCGCGAAAGGGACCTCTTCCAGAGGATGTTTTTCGGGACAAGGTCGTTCTCATCGGATCGACCGCGGCCGGGTTGATGGATTTGCGGGCGACGCCGTTTTCCGCGATCACGCCCGGTGTGGAGATTCATGCGAATGTGATTGATAGCATCCTGGCGCGCCGATTCCTTCGGGCTCTTCCCGATCCTTATCCCGCGGTTCTCGTGGTCGGGGCGGGGCTGGTTGCCGCGCTGCTGGCTTTCCGGTTCTCTCCGTGGTGGGGAACCGCCGTAATCGTCATTCTCGGCGCGCTTTATTCGGTTTTGGCGTGGTTTCTCTTCACCCGCGATCTCGTTTTCCCCGTCGCGGCTCCCGAGGCGGCCTGGTTCTTCTCCTTCGGGGCGGGAATGGTGGGGCGCGTGGTTCGCGAGATGCGGGAGAAACACCGTGTCCGCAATCTCTTCGGCCGTTACCTCTCCAGCGCCGTCTTGGAGGAGGTATTGAAGTACCCCGAGGCCTTGCGCCTCGAAGCCCAACGTCGTGAGATCACCGTCCTCTTCTCCGACATCACCGGGTTCACCTCGCTTTCCGAGGATATTCCTCCGGAGGAGATCAGCGCTCTTCTCAACGAGTATTTGACGCGTATGGTCGATTGCGTTTTGGCTACCGATGGTATCCTGGACAAATTCATCGGCGATGCCGTTGTCGCCGAGTGGAACGCTCCCCGGCATCAGGAAGACCATGCCGTCCGTGCCTGCCGAACCGCTTTGATGATGATCGAGGAACTCGGACGCCTTAACCGGGAATGGGAGGCGCAGAAGAAACCCATGCTCAGCGTGCGCATAGGGATCAACACAGGGGATATGGTCGTTGGGGATATGGGATCGGACAAGATCGTCGATTACACGGTGATCGGGAACGAAGTGAACACGGGAGCGCGCTTGGAACCCTTGAACAAGATGTTCGGAACGGTCATTCTCGTCTCGCGGAAGACGCGGGATGCGGTGGAAGAAAGGGAAAGCGGGCGATTCTTCTTCCGTTTCCTGGGCCGTATTCGCCTCGTGGGCCGGCATCTTCCGCTTGAAGTTTTTGAATTGTGCGGGGAGCGTGCTAGAATCCCGGAAGAACAGAGGAAGGCCTTTGCGACGTTCGGCGAAGCCCTGGAGGAGTTTCGAAGAGGGCGGATCGAGGAGGCGGTGGAGAGATTCGAGGAGGTGCTCCGGATTTGGCCCGATGACGGCCCGGCCCGTTTTTACCGCGACTATGCTCTCCGGCTCCGGAAGACGGGTCTTCCCGAGGGGTGGGACGGCGTTGTCGAACAGATCTCGAAATAAGGGAAGGCGAGAGGCATGGGGCTTCCTCGTTCCCGGGATTTGTGGAAAAACGAAAGGAAAGGGGACGTGTCGAAAAGGGGCGGAATGCCAGGCGGGGGAAGAGGGCGGAGGCGGGAATCAGGTCCGGGGAGACCGAGAAGGGAGACGGTGAAGAATGAATATCAATGAACTTCTTCCGCAGGTCCCGATCTTCTCAACGCTTGAACCGGAAGAAGTCTCCTATTTGCGTCCTTTTATCGAGAAGAAGGTTTTCCGCACGGGGGACACGGTCTTCGACGAAGGGGATCCGGGCGACGGGGTTTACGTCGTCGCCATCGGAGCGGTGAAGGCCGTCAAACAGATCGATGCGAAGCACACACAGACTCTGGCGGGATTTCTCGAGAAGGATTTCTTTGGTGAATTATCGCTCCTCGACGGTCGACCGCGAAGTGCTCGGATCGTTGCCACGCGCGATTCGGTCCTCTTGAAGATCAGCGTAGAGAAGTTCCAGGAATTTATGCAGCAGGCACCATTTTCGGCGTTGAAGATCATCAGTCAGATCGCCTGCCATCTTGCTCTCCGACTTCGGGAGACGAATCGAAGACTGGCGGAGCTCGAGAATTATCGGCTCCTTCATTCCTCCGATCCGGGAGCGGATCTGTGATTTCCGGTTTCGACTCGTGGCGATGAGGAAGTGGGGGCGTCGCGGAGTTTTGTTATCGATATTATTGAGCCTGTTTCTGACCGGTGCCTGCCGCGAAATCAACACCTCCGTTGCCGAGGAAGCGTACGCGGACGGGAATTACCGGCTTGCGGCGGAAGAATATACGCGTTTCATTCGGGAAAACCCGAAATCCTCGGCGCTTCCCGACGCGTATTTGGGACTGGCGTGGAGTACCTACAAGATGGGGGATTACGCCCGGTCAACGCAGGCCGTTGATGTTCTTCTGCAGCGCTTTCCCGGGAGTAAACTTATCCCGACGGCCCGTTACGTCGCGGCTCTGGGGTACTTTGCGCAGCGGCGGTATGTTGAGGCGGAAGAGGAACTCGACGATCTGATCCTCTATTATCCGAACGCCGCGATCATTCCGGAGGCGAGATTTCTTCGCGCCCGTGCTCAAGCCGCGATGTTGCGATACGCGGAGGCGGCGGAATCGTACAAGGATTATCTGAAACGATACGGAAACGCACCTTACGCCGCGGCGGCGCTGCTGGGACGGGCCGAGGCGTTGCTCAAATCAAGACGATGGAAGGAGGCGGTGGGAGTTTACGAGGATTTCCTGAAGCGTTTTCCTTCCCATCCGGATCGACCGGACGTGCTCTTCCGCTTGGCTCAACTCTACGAGGCGAATTTGCTTTACGAGAAGGGACTCGAGGCCTACGAACGGTTCCTTTCGGAGGGGGGATCGGAGGGGAGGGAACGAGAGGCGTTGGAAGGAAAGGCGCACTGTCTGGAAGGGTTGCAGCGTTTCGACGAGGCGGCGAAAGTCTATCGGAGTCTTTACACCCTGGCCGAAGATACCGATGTCTGTTCCGCGGCGGGACGTTTGGCGGCCTATTACCTTTCCCGCGGAGAGACTGAGACGGCACGGGATTACTACCGGCGGATTGTTCTGGACTGTGAGCGGGTTCCGGAAATTCACGCTCCGGCTCTCGAATGGTGGGTCAAGGATCTTTTGGATCGCGATCGATTCAGTGAAGCCTTCGAGGCGGCCGAAAAGTACGTGACGCTCTATCCCGGAGTCGAGGAGAGCGAGAAGGTTGAGCGGATGTTGATCGATATGCTTGAAAAAGCGGGGCGCACCCGCGATGCGCGGGATCGACTGCTGACCTGGATCCGCCGGCGTTTCAGCCGCGCCGTCCCTAATGATTTCTATCGTCTCGCCTCGCTCGATATAACGCTTCGTGATTACGACGCGGCGCTGGAGGACGCCCAAGAAGGGTTGCGCCGCGCGAGGATTCTCGAGGATACCCCCGCAATCAAATCCGGCCTCTATCATCAGATGATCGTCTATGACCTCCTGAAACGCCCCGCCGACGTGCTGACGCTGTGGTGGGAACTCAAGGAGATCGATCCGCAATATCTGACCCCCGAGGAAACGGTTTATTGGGATGCGATCGAGAAACGATTCTTCGAGGAAAGTCAGGTTCCTCTCGAATTTCGCTCGCCGGAGAAATATCGGCTCTGGAAGAAGATCAGTTTTCACCTTGCAGGTTTCGTTTACGACCCCTCGGATTCCGTTCAGGCGGTCCTGGCCACTATGACGAGCCGTCTTCTGATCACGCACGGTGTGGTGGATCGGATGATGAATTATACTCCCGCGGAGAAGGTCCGCATGCTTGACCAGATTACGGCTCGTGACGATTTCGACAGGATTCCCGACAGTTGGTTTCCGTTGCGTTCGACGATCGGAACGGACTGGATCGTGGACGGCCGAATCTGGCGCGACCCGTCGCTTGACGCGCGAAAGCCGATCATCTTCGATGTGCGTCTGATCCGCGTCACGCCCGAGGGGTTGTTTCCCTTCCGTTACCGATATCACTATGCCGTCGAGGATGTTGCAACGGCGCCACCCCAGTTGGCGCGCGTGCTTACCCACCGAATGAAGATCTATTATTAAAAAGGGCACAAGGGGAAAGGAACAAGGCAACAAGCCGGGGTGGGAGGGATGAAAAAAGTGAACCAGGAAAGGCGAGACGAGGAAAGGCCCAAAAGGGAATTGCGGACGGGAAACAGTTTTCTCTCTTTTCCCTATTTCCTCTTGGTGTTCTTATCGTTTCCCTTTTTTTCGTCCGTTCCGTTGCCTCCTTCCAGTATGGCAAACCGTACGTCATTTCCTTTTTTCGGCGTGCCCCACGCTTTTTTCCGGGCGAATTTCCGTTTTTCAGATATAATCGTGGCGCAGCGAACCATACAGAGGAGGATTTTTCGTCATGAAGCGTAATCGCGATGCCTGGGAAGAGAATATCTACCGAAAGGGTCGCCATCTGAATCGGCTTCCCTATACGCACGTGCTTCAATTCTTGCACCAGTCTTTTGAAAGTTTTGATCTCTCGCGTCGTCGCGTATTGGAAGTGGGGTGTGGAGCCGGAAACAACCTTTTTGCGATTCGATGGCTGTTTAATGCGGAAGTTTACGGGATCGATTTTTCAGAAGAAGCGGTTCGCGTAGCCAAAAATAGATTTCAGGAAAAAGGTTATGAGGGTTTTGTGTTGAGCATCGCAGATGCTTGTTCACTTCCTTTTCGAAATGAGTTTTTTGATGCGGTAATTGATAGATCGGCGTTACAACATAATTTGCGCGACGACATTCGGCGTGCAGTTCTGGAGATATTTCGTGTCCTTCGAAATAACGGTGTTTTTTATTCCATGGTGACAACGACCGGCGACCCGGCGTTTGGAAGGGGTAGAAAAATCGGAGAGCGAACATTTTTCGACGACTCGGAAGGGGTTGGAACTCGATATTTTTTCTCCGAAGACGACGTTTCGAGTCTCTTTCAGCCTTTTGAGATAACCGAATGGCTATTCACCGAGGAATTTAATGTGCTCTCGCGACAAAAGCGCGGCTCGTATTATCATCTTATAATGAAGAAAAAAGGGCGGCCAACGAAGTTGAGGAAATGAAATCGAATCCTGGATGAGATTTCTCTTCTCCTCATAGATTCTCTATTTTGCGATTAGAGTGCGATCCGACGGGCTTGTCTTCTCTTGGGTGAGGGATAGAATCAACTCGAAATGACGAATTGGTTCAAGAGAGTCAAGAGTCGGGTGCGTCGGATTCCCGAGGACGAAGCGCTGACGGGCCTGTGGACGAAGTGCACGGGTTGCGAGACGATGTTGCCGAAGAGCGAACTGAAGGAGAATCTCTTCGTCTGTCCGCAGTGCAATTATCACCATCGAATCGACGCCCGCTCGCGCCTCAAGCACCTCCTCGACGAGGGAAGTTTCGAGGAGTTCGATGCACGGATGGTCTCGGAAGACCCGCTCGAATTCGTGGACCAAAAACCCTACGCGCTCCGTGTGGACGAAGCGAGGTCGAAGACGGGCGAAAAGGAGGCCGTCATCACGGGACGGGGAACGATCGAGGAGATTCCGGTGGGAATTGCCGTAATGAATTTCGCTTTTATGGGAGGTTCGATGGGAAGTGTTGTAGGGGAAAAGGTAACACGGGTCGTGGAGCGTGCGACGGAAGAGGAGTGGCCGGTGCTCTTCGTGACCGCTTCAGGGGGGGCACGGATGCAGGAAGGAATTCTTTCCTTGATGCAAATGGCCAAGACGGTTGCCGCCGTACGGCGCCATCGCGAGCGCGGCCTCGTCTCGATCAGTCTTTTGACGGATCCAACGACGGGGGGGACCACGGCCTCGTTCGCTACGGTGACGGATTTCGTGCTGGCTGAGCCGGGGGCCTTGATCGCCTTCGCGGGGCCACGCGTGATCGAGCAGACGATTCGCCAGAAACTTCCCGAGGGGTTTCAACAGAGCGAGTTTCTGCTCGAACACGGAATGGTGGATCGTATTGTTGATCGGAACGAACAACGGGCGGTTATTCGACGATTGATTGAATTTGCAACTCTTTCCTGACGCGGCAATTCTCCTACCACGAACTTTTTCGGCGGCGGCTCACTTTGAAAAACCGCGGAAGACACAAAAGAGAAGAAAACCACGGAGCACACGGAACACGCGGAAAAGGAAAAAGGCAAAAGTCAAAAGGCAAAGGTGAAAAGGAAATGTGGAGCGCAGACACTCTTGTCTGCAGAGGAGCCTGCGCAGAACCACGAATCGCACGGAAGGCACGGAGAAACGAAGAACCCCGGAAGACGACGGGCTCTGAGGAGGCGGGAAAGTGCTATGACATTTGACGATGTTCTGGGGGATCTCGATCGCCGAACCGGCCGAGGTTGGCGGCTTTCGCTCGAGGGAGTCCGGAAGACCCTCGGGCGGCTGGGAGAGCCAACCTACCCCGTCGTTCTCGTCGCCGGGACGAACGGAAAGGGAACGGTCGCGTTTTTGCTCTCGGAAATGTTACGCCGATTCGGGTTCCGCGTCGGCCTGGCCACTTCTCCACACCTTCGCGATGTGAGAGAACGCGTACTTATCGACGGAAAGATGCCCGATCGGGGGACATTTGCTCGGGCCTACCGGCGGTTTGCGGAGGCGGACGAGGACCGGGCGACCTATTTCGAGGCTGTTGCACTGACGACGCATCTTCTCTTTCAGGACGGTGGGATCGATGCGGCGGTGATCGAGATCGGTCTCGGCGGCCGGCTTGACGCCTTCAACGCGTGGGATCCTGCCGTCAGCGTCGTTACGAATGTATCGCGGGAACACACGAAGTATCTTGGAAAGACGTTGGAGGAGATTGCGCGGGAGAAGGTTGCTGTTTCGCGGCTGGGACGTCCGCTTATTCTCGGTTCCGATGCCAAGGCCCTGCGAGAGGCGGCGGCGGAGACGGGCGCGCGCGTTTTTATTGCGTGTAATGATGTTTCCAGAGGCTTTGAAGCGAAAAGAACCGGAGAAGAACGTCCGCGGCCCGGATGGGAAAATTTCGCGACGGCGCGGAGAGCGGCGGAGGAGTTTTGTAAGGCTCTCGAGATTCCCATCGACGAGGCCGTCATTCGACAGGTGAGGGACGATTATTGCGCCGGCCGGCTGATTTGGCCCGGGCGTTTTCAGATTCTCGAGGGGAGACCGACGATTCTGATCGATGCGGCTCACAATCCCGGCGCGGCTCACTATCTGGCGGCCCGATTGCGGCTTTCGTTCCCGGAAAAGCCTGTAACGGCACTGGCGGGTTTTCTTGAAGATAAGGACGCAGCGGGGTTCGTTCAAGCCTTTGATTCACTGGTAACGCGATGGATCATCACGCGACCGCCTTCGCCTCGCGGGACTCTTCCCCGCGCGCTTCCCGTATCGAACATCTTTTGGGAGGAAGATCCGTTTCGAGCGTTGGAATTGGCGCGTGCCGAAGCCGTTCGTACCGACTCTCTTCTTTTGGTGACCGGATCCCTTTATCTCCTTGGTCTCCTCTGGGAGGAATTGACAGGAGGTGCGCCGTTTTCGGGGGATCCCTAACGAACCACGGAGCACACGGAATAACACGGAGAAGGAAAAAGGCAAAAGTCAAAAGGCAAAAAGCAAAGAGAAGAAGGCAAGGGCAGGGTTGAGGGCTAGGACAAGCGCAAAGGGAAAGGCCAGCGGCGCTGCAATATTCGAAACGAATAAGAAAAAAAGGAAGAGGGAGGGACGCAGGGAGGTTCGTCCAGAGGAACTACGGGCGGCGAAAACAGAAAGCCCGAGAAGTTGAGAAGGCGTGGCGATGGAGAAAACCTACAAAAGGCCGCAGTCAGAATCGAGAACCCTTATTCAGGCCATTTTTCCCCCGTTGTCTCTTTCAACACGGCATGGATCGTACGATCATCGAGACGGAAGCCTGCTTCTACCAATTCACGAAGCACCTCAACGGACGAAGGAATTTTCCCTCTTTGCTTCGCACGCAGGATTATTCCGAGGGTTCCAATATGGCGAATTCCGAATGCCGAACAGGCCGTTCGCGCAGCTCTATCGTCCACCACCGCCCTACCGTGTCGGTGACGTGCAAGAGTGAGAACAGCGGTTTCGCCGGCGCCGAGTCCCCATTCCAAGATTTCAGAATCCGGTTCGACGGAAATCGATTTCTTACTCCATCCGGACTCCAGGGCCTGGCGGGCGGGATCATCGGAAGGGCCTCGCGCGATTTCGGTGATAACCGCTTCCGGTATGAGCACGGTTTTGCAGGTTTCGGAGAGAAGATCGAGCCGTCCAATTCTTGCAAGGACAATCAACGGCGATGCGTCGAGAACCCAAAGTTCATCCACTTGAAATTTCTTTCGATATCTCCCTTGGAGATGCTTGAAACGGGGTCGTTCCGAAACGAGCCAAAGCCACGAGGAACTCCGCTCTCGAAAGTCCGGCGATTTCCGCCGCCCTTCCTTGACTCACCTTTCCTGTTTCATACCACTTTACGGCTGCTGCAAGGCGCAGGTCCCTTCCGAATTGGTCCGGATCGTCCCGCAGACCCGCCAAAACACTCTCAGATATCTCGAAGGAAACCGTCGGCATCCGATACCTCCCGCTTTTTCGCTCCTCATAGCGAAAACTCAACTTCCGTCAGATTTTACCTTAATTCGATGCCCAAAAGAAGCGTGTTCAACGCCGAAAAACCGCGGAGCACACGGAAGGGGCGGAAAAGGAAAAAAGCAAAAGTCAAAAGGCAAAAGTGAAAAGGAAATGTGGAACGCAGACACTCTTCTCTGCGGAGAGAAAAACCCCGGGGCACACGGAAGACACGGAAAAGGCAAAAGGCAAAAGTCAAAAGGCAAAGGGCAAAGGGAAGAAGGCAAGGGCAGGGTTGAGGGCAAGAACAAGCGCAAAGGGAAAGGCCAGGGACGCGGCAATCATCGATTGAAAAGCAAAAAGGGAGGAAAGGATAGGGGCGACCGGCGGGTCACCCTCCCCAATTGTTATCTGGACTTCGCCCTGCCTGACGCCGTATCCGCCGGCGGGTTGGACAGAAAGGTCCTGACCGACAAGGAATCCCCCACGGATGTCAAGTAGCCGCCGGTCTGGAACACCGTAACCGTACCAAAGAGGGAGGGGGAAAAGCACTGAAAGCAGAGTCAAAAAAACACTCCTTTTTTATCCTTTACAATTCAATAAAAATGGTCCATATTCGTTTCAGGCGATTTCGAAACCACCGCGAGGTGTGAGGGAGGCGTGCGATGTCGGAGGGAACGCAGCAATTCTACGTGGCTGTTGACGAGGAAAGTATCGGACCGCTTTCGGCCGACGAGGCCCAGGATTGGGTTCGTGCGGGGCGGGTCACCGCGGAATCTTGGATCTGGAACGAGGGAAGTGGAGCATGGTGTTCCGCGGCCGAGCATCCAGCCTTTTCGATTCTTCTTCGTGATTGTTCGGGGAAGCGGGAACTTCCGCGGGAGAAGGAACCGACGTTGATCAAGGAAATTCACGATTCCGCGTCGGATGGAGTCAAGGAAAGACGTCAAGTTATCAGGGACATATCTTCGGCGGGATCCTTTTCGGTTCCATTGGCGGTGGGCGCACGGATTTCGAATGAGGCTTCTCCGGAGGGGGATTATTCGTTGAAAAAGGAGGGGGCGGTTTCGGATTCGTCAAAAGACGAAAAGTCTTTTAATACTGAACCACATTTAGGCGCGGAAAAAGTCCCCACGGAAAGAGAACCGAAAACGGATGACGGCGAAGGAAAACCGCGGGTGGGGGAGAGGGAAGAGGTTGCGAGGAGGGAGGCGACGATCGTTGTTCTCGAGGGAAGAAAGAAGAAACTCGAGGTGGCGGTTGCGCGCGCGAAATCCACGCTGGATCAACTCAATGCCAAGGCGGAGGGATTGGAAAAGAGATGTCAAGCGGCGAAGAAGCGGATGAAAGAGATCGAGGAGGAAGCGGAGCGGGCCGGCAAGGAACTTCCGGAACTGCGGCGCGAGTGTGCTCGGGTCGAGGAAGAGCGCTTGGCCGCGGAGGGGAACCTAAGAGAGATCCGGGGGCGGCTTTCTGAGACGGAAGAGCGATTAAAAGAGGCATCGGCCGCCCTGGTTCGGGCGGAGAACGAACGGGAGCGGAAAGAGAAGCAGTTGGTGGAATTGGAGGCGAAACTGAAAGAGGCCGCGGAGAAATTGGAGGAAGCGCAACGAGAGGCGTCTTCGATCGATGAGGCGGCCGAGAAGGCAAGGAACGCGTGGGAGGAGGCGGCGCGCGCCGAGAAGGAAGCCGCGGCTTTGCGGAAAGATCTCGATCGACTCCAAGTTCAACGCGGCGCCTACGATGCGGAATTGGCGCTGGTTCGCGACCGGCTCAAGGCTCTGCGGGGCGAGATTGCGGAGCTGGAGGAGAAGCG
>RFFU01000046.1 GCA_003697085.1 Candidatus Hydrogenedentota bacterium | reverse complement strand
GAATTCGGCTGTGGCACAGGCCGAATTCGCCGGGGAAACACTTTTCTCACGAAGACGCTCCATGGCCGAGGCACCGGAAGATGTAAGCGGAAAGGTTTGGTGGATGAGAAGGCGAGCCGAGGCGAGGAGCAGGACAGAGACAGCAAGAAGAGAGACAGGGTGCTTCGGAGAGAGGGAAATGTCCGAAGAAGAGCGGCGTTTTTTGAGCCGGCGCGCGCGGCGGATGAGAGCTCGATCGTTCTTGAGGCGAGCGCGGATCTGGCGGGGACTTCTCCATGTTCTCTTCACTCGTGGTAAGATCATCGAGCCTGGGTCAACTGCTTATCGAGAAAAGCAACGAGGCGGTCGGCGAAGCGTTGTTTGGAGAGAGAAGGAAGAGAGACGCTTTTCCCCGAATGACAATCGACGAGAACGGCCTCGACGTTTTCGGCGTCGATCGTCTCGATTCGATTGAAGACGATCCAGTCGGCGTTTTTTCGTCTTCCCTTGTCGAGGACGGGAGCGCGCCGAAACGATACCGCCTCGGCGGCGAAAGCGACGACGAGGCGCGGCCGGCGGGGAGAAGAGGTCAAGGCCGAAAGGACATCGGGGGTGGGTTCGAGTTCGAGCGTGAGACGTTCGGTTTTGGGAGGTTTGTCGGGAACAGGGGCAGTGGGACGGAAGTCGGCGATTGCCGCGGGCGAGAGGAGAAGATCGAAAAAGGAATCTTCGAGAGCTTTTCTTGCCGCATTCAACATTTCCTCAGCGGTTGTCACGTATTCCACTAAATCAGCAACGGCGTTGAGAGGAGAAGGGAAGGCACCGGGTCCGGCGATGACGTGGAGATTCCAGCCCGCTCGGAGTGCGGCGCGGGCCAACGCGCGCGCCATGCGTCCTGAGGAACCGTTACTGATATATCGGACGGCGTCGATGGGTTCCCGCGTCGGCCCGGCCAAAAGAAGCGCGCGTGGCGCCCGCGCCGTCCTTGTCCATCGCCCCGTCAGAGCCCACACCCTCTCGACGATCACCTCCGGCTCGGCCATTCGTCCCGTTCCCGTTTCTCCACAGGCCGTGGAGCCGGTCTCGGGACCGACGAAGACCGCGCCGCGTTCCTTTAGGAGGCTCACGTTGGCGCGGACAGCCGCGTGTTTCCACATCCTCGGATTCATGGCCGGGGCGAGAATAAGTCTCTCCGAGCGTCCCAAAGCCAAGGCGGCCAGAGAGACGCTGTCATCAGCGAAACCGTGCGCGAGTTTCGCCAGAATATCGGCCGAGGCGGGAGCGACCAGAAGCGCCAAAGCGCCGCGCGTTCGCTCGGTGTGGGGAATGGGGGGGGATAGGTTCGAACGATTTTCGTAATCGTCGTACGAATCGGCTTCCGACGAACGTTCGGTGTCCGATTCCGTTGTCCAGGGCGAAAGCGAGGCCGGATCGCGAGCAACGGGATGACCCGTGATGGCTTCAAGCGTCATCGGGCCGAGAAAGCGTGTTGCGGCAGGGGTCATGGCGGCGTAAACGTCGAAACCGTCCTCGATCAGCCGCCGTGCGATTTCGGCCGCTTTGTATGCGGCGATGGAGCCGGAGACACCGAGAAGGATTTTCCGGGGCATCGAGATGCGAGGAGGAGTTTCCTTCAATATCTCTTCGATCACGAGCACCCTCCCTTTCCGGTCACGTCCTTGGTTCGATCGGGAACAGCCGCCGCCTCGACGAAAACAGTACGGACGTAAAGAGCGCGAAAATAGAATAAAGAAGAAATAGAAATGAAGAGAGAGATTTCAAGAAGACGGCGGACGTCCTATTTCTTCTCCTTCTTCTTTGGTGCTTCCTTTCCTGCTTTCAAGGCCCGCTCCTCCGGAGTCAGAAGGCGGACACGGATTCGTCCCTGGGCCAACTCCTGGAGCGCGATCACGTCGGGCTTCTCCCCGTGGGCATCGACGAAGATCTTGCCGCCGGCGTTGATCTGTTTCGCTCGGAGTGACGCGGCGGCGGCCAAGACGTACTTCGATCCCTCGGTTGCCTCGAGCAATTTCTCGATAATAACTTCCATGGCCGACAGTCTATTTCCTTTCTGTTCGATTGCAAGAAAAAATCTCCTTTACCGTGGGAAGGCATCGGTCCATGGTGAGCCACCTGGAAGGGGGAAGGAAGTGGAGACGGAAAAGGGACTTTTTGTTCTGAAATCCCCTTTCCCCTTCCCGCTATTCCTTCTTCCGTTTTTCTTTCTCCCTTTCTTTTCCCTTTGCCTTTCTCCGCGATCTCCGAGGCGAATCCTTCTTTACGACTCCGGTGAGGAGATATGCGCCAATTCCTTGGGAAGATTGAATTCAATGGATTCTTCCGTGTAACGGAATTCCTCGAACCGGGCATCGAAGCGTTCGGCCAATTCCGCCTTTGTCGCCTCGACGATGTCCTCGGGGGCCGAGGCGCCGGCGGTCAAGCCGACGCTTTCGACATTTTCGAACCATTCGGCTTTCATCTCGTCCGGATGATCAAAGAGGTACGCGCTGACCCCCGCCGCGCGGGCCACTTCAACGAGGCGATTCGAGTTGGAGGAATTCTGGGAACCGATGACGAGAAGGAGATCAATCTTTCCCAGGAGCGCCTTGACGGCGTTCTGGCGGTTTTGAGTTGCGTAGCAGATGTCGTTCTTGTGGGGGCCGGTAATGGCGGGGAACCGTTTCTTCAAGGCGGCCACCACCTCGGAGGTTTCGTCGATCGAAAGAGTCGTTTGGGTAACGTAAGCGATCTTTTCAGGATGAGCGACCTCGAGCCGCTCCACGTCCGCGGGTTTCTGAACGAGCGTAATGCCGCCGGGAGGAAGTTGCCCCATCGTTCCTTCGACTTCCACGTGTCCGGCGTGGCCGATCAGAATGATGTCGTATCCTTCCTTGGCGAGTCGATGAACCTCGAGATGGACCTTTGTCACGAGCGGGCATGTGGCATCGATGAGCCTCAATGGCCGCGACTTGGCTTCCTCGCGGACCGCGCGGGAAACACCGTGCGCGGAAAAGATCAGAACCGCGCCGTCAGGGACATCGTCGAGGTTCTCAACGAACACGACGCCTTTTCGGCGGAGGCGTTCGACGACGAAACGATTGTGAACGATCTCGTGCCGGACGTAGATCGGAGGAGGAAAGAGCTCGAGGCACTTTTCGACGACGTCGATGGCGCGATCGACCCCGGCGCAAAACCCTCGCGGCGCGGAGACATAAACCTTGAGAGTACGTTTCATAGGGCGGAAGGGTATGGCAGAGAGGACGGAAAGACAAGGACGTCGAGGTTAGAGAGCGGAAAGAAATGTACAGGTACATGGTGAGCCACCTGGAGCGGGACGGAATGAGACGGCTGGGGCAACAAAACGGGGGGAGGGAAGACGACGGGAGCCCCCAAAAATTGGCTTTCTCGATTTACTTGGGCCTCCTGTTCTTCGCGGTATCCCGCGGACCGAAAAAGAATTTGACATACCTTTCGATTTTGGGTGAAAATCCCTTTCTCTGTTTCTTTTTTTCGTTGGGAAGGAACCCGCTGTTGCTCTTTCGTCCTCGTTGTTTCGGAGGGAGGAAAGAATGGTGGGGTGAAAGAAGTGGTCGAAGCGCGCGCCGGGTGCGCTTCGGGAAAGGCGAAGTTCGAAAAAACGATCCGGGGGCGATCCGGAGAAGAGAGGTTTTGTGCTATGACCTTTGGTGGGAAGTGTCGGGCGGGATGTCTGGTTGCGGGAGTTGTGTTACTCTCGCTGTCGGGGATTCACGGATCGAGGGTTCATGCCGTCGAGATAGGAGGTGCGGGGATCGTCGAGTATGCGGAAGCGCAAGGGAGCGTTTCCAACGGCCTGATCGCCAATACGGAGCACGGGCGGATTCGCTTCGTTCAGGGGACACTGACGTTTTCGGACCAGTGGTCGAACGATTTCCGCGGTTTCACGCGCGTGAACGTGGCTGGAAACGGTCTGAGCATTTCGGAGGCGTGGGTCGCCTATGATGGACTTCCGTACGATGGAACGCTAACAATCGGTCAATTCTACAAACCGCAGGGAGAGCCGCTTCTGACGGCGACGCTGACCTTTCCGGCGCTGCTCTATCACACCCCGACCTGGAAGGGGGTCAAGGCGGATTTCGAGCGGGGGGCGTGGACGTGGGAGGCGGGGGTGGTCGACAACAATCCCTTGAGCGCGGCGGGAACGGTCATCGGCAACACCTTCGCTTTTTCGAGGCCGAATCCGAATGCGAACCTTCAAGACAATGCTTTCGATGTGTACGGCCACCTGGGTTGGCGCGCGGGAGGCGAATGGGGAAGTTTGGTTCTGGGAGGCGAATACACATACGGCAGGATGACACGGGCGGACCGCGATTTGATCAAAGCGATGGGGATCGTCAACGAACGGGGAAGCAAGAACCGGCACGTCGCTTCGGCGCTGGCCGATTATACCTACGGGCCGTTCCGCCTCTTTGGGGAATATGTCTCCGCGGTCGAGGGAGACCTTCGGCTCACGACCTACAACATCTCGGGAGCCTATCGCTGGGGGAAAGCGGAGTTCCTCCTCGGGTACGACCGTCTGAAAAACAACAATCTGGTGATGCCGTTCAATCTGCAGGCCTCGTGGGAGCGAAAGCGCTGGCAGCTCGGCGGGACCTACGAATACACTCCGAATATTCAGATTCAGGCGTTGTATGAGTTCAACAGGGAAACAATTTCGACGCTGGCTGTTCCGGATGAAGGAATACCGAACGACCAGTTCATTCTACAAACGGTGGTGGCGTTCTGATGAAAGGGTTTTCATTAGGGAAGGTGGGCCGTCGGTTTCTGTTTTTGAGTCTCGTGGTCGTTCTGCCGCTCACGAGTGGTTCGAGTGCGGTGGCGGGGGACTTCTTCTTTACGGTCCTCAAAACCAGCGGAGACGTGAAGGTCCGTCTCAACGGAAAAAAGGTTTGGACCATCGCGCACGAACGAATGCCGCTTCGGGAAGGAGACGCGATCCGGACGGGGCGGGGAGCGAGCGCGATCTTGAGGTTCGGAAAGCGGAACCACACGGTTCTTTCCGAGAAGACGACGGCCGTTATCCTGGCGGCCCGCGCGAAACCGATTGAGGCCCTGGGAAAGAAGACGGGATTCCGAAAACTCTTCGCGACGGGTCAGGAAAAGAAAGATATCGTTCTCTACCAGTTGCAAGGCGAGATGGGGCATTTCGCTCGAGGAATGAGGAACGGGTCCGAGTATCGAGTCGTCACTCCCGTTTCCGTGGCCGCAGTTCGCGGAACGGAATTCTTCTCTAATGTCGATCCCTTTTCTCCGATGCCCGTAAACACACTGAATCTGATGGTCGATCTCGCGTTGCAGTCCGCGGCGCACCAGGCGCTCGATGAAATCGTTCGGAGCGTGATTAACAGGTCCTCGGATTTCAACGGGCTGGTCCGGTATGCGGTGATTTCCGGTCTCATCCAGGTTTGGCGGAAGAGCCAGCTGGGTGGGACGGCGATCAACGTCGGCGCAGGACAGATGATTACGATTTCCAGTGGAGGGGCCGCGGGAACGGGAACGCAACAGGGCTCGAACGTTAAACGAGGGACGATCAGTCAAAAAACGAAGAAGAAAGCGGGAGAGGAAATCGTCACGGTTCAAAATATCAAGAACCCAGCGAATGGGAAGATCAAATCCGCAGCCTCGCAAATCGAGCAGACGAACAAACTCGACACGCTCAAGAATGCGTCGATCGCGAATTTCCCAAGCCTGCCCTTTTCGCTCGATTCGTTCCTCGCGGGAAGTGTAACGTACGACATGCTCGATAGTTTCCATCCGATCAACGGCGGTACGTTGAGCTGGAAAAACTTCACGCGGTCGGAAATCCAGGCCTTCAACAATACGCTTTAGGCGCAATCGGGGAACGGACGGGGCGGCAGGAGTCGTTATGAGGAAACGACCCAGATCGTAAGAGGCGTTGGAGGAAACGAAGTCCGCGGCGGACTTCGGTGGGAGGCAAGTCTTATTTTTCCAACGCGGCTTTTGCTGAACGAGAATCTTTCCAATTGGACAGCGGAGACGATGTCGGCGATATTAATCCCCGGACGCGAAAATGCGGGAACAGGTTGATAACACCATTCTTGTTGTGGAGGATGAGGAGGATATCCGAAGCCTCATCCGTTTCCATCTCGAAAAGGAAGGGTTTCGTGTCATCGAAGCCGGGTCGGGAACGGATGGGCTTCGTCTCGCTCGAGACCTGCCGATCGAACTGCTGATCCTCGATCGCATGGTTCCCGGGCTTGACGGAGACGAGGTCTGCCGCTTGCTGAAGGCGGATTCCCTCACGGAATCGATACCGATCTTGATGTTGACGGCCAAGACGGAGGAGACCGATGTGGTCGTGGGGTTGGCGTTGGGCGCCGACGATTACGTGAGAAAGCCGTTCGGAACGAAGGAACTCGTGGCTCGCGTCAAGGCGCTTCTCCGGCGTTCGGAGCGTAAACGGCTCGAGGAAAAAAAGGGAGGATGCCTCGAAAGGGCCGGCGTCCGCCTCGACAGAAATTCCCATCGCGCCAGTGTGAACGGACGAGAGATTTCCCTTACGGTTACCGAATGGAATATCCTGGAGAACCTGATGGAAAGGGACGGGGCGGTGATGACTCGCAGGGAGATTCTCTCGCGCTGCGCCGCGGCGGGAACCGCGGTGGTCGAACGAAACGTCGATGTTCATATCCGCTCGATTCGAAAGAAACTCGGGGATCGAGCCGGCGTGGTAGAAACGGTTCGCGGAATCGGGTATCGGTTCCGTGCCTCGAGGAGTCGCAATGAAGGAAAATCACGATGAAAGTCGATCAACCCGCCTCTTGAAGAGAGATTGGGAATCTCCACTTTTTCGACGGCGTTTTCGCCAACTTTTTCTTTCCGGAACGACGGCGTTGCTGCTGGTTATTCTCGCTCTGGGAGGTCTGTCCGTCGATTCCCGCATCGCGTTCCACCGAAAGGAAACGAATCGGATCATTGCCGTTCTCGAAGCGGCGGCCACCGCGAGCACGGCGAATCGGGAGAAATTTCTCTCCGAACTCGCCGGGAAGGAGGAATTTCGGGACTGGTATTTTGAACTTGTGGTTTCGCCATCAAGGGAGGAGGCAAAGGAAACGGCGAGGGGGCGGTCTTCCAACAATCTTGGAGAAGAAGGGAATATTCGGAAAACGGTTTCGCGTGGTCCCTATCCACCGGAGGTCCAGCAGGCGCTGGCGGGACGAATCGGGCGGGCGCGCCGCTGGGACCCGGCCCTCAAGCAGGATGCGCTTTTCTTCGCGATCCCGTTCGGTCGTATGAGAGAGCAAGAAGTGATTTTCCACTCCTGGAGGCCGGCTTTTCCGTGGAACGATATCAGAGGCGATCTGAAACGGTGCGGGCTAGTTTTTCTTCTGGCCGAGTTTCTTCTGGCTCTTGTCTCCTTTCGAACCGCTCGGCGAATGATTCGCCCCTTGCGAGCGTTGACGAAGCTTGCGGAGGAGATGGCGGAGGGGAGAGCCGAACGGAGGTGGGTGGTGCTTGACGAGGACGAGTTGGGAAGACTCGGAAATTCGCTCAATGAACTGACCGACCGGTTCGAGGAGAACTGGAAGAAGGAAAGAGATGGCCGCGAACGGCTCGAAACGATCTTTCGCGAGATGAACGAGGGGGTTGTGGCGGTGGACGAGCAGGAGCGGATTCTTTTCGGAAACGCCGCGGCCCGGCGGCTGCTCGACCTCGTCGAGCCCTTCCATGGAAAAAAGTATTGGGAGGAGATTCGAAATCCACGATTTTGCAACGCCTTTCGAACGGCTCTTCAAGAAGGAAGAACGGTTCGCGGCGAAGGACAGGTGGAACTCCCCTCCGGCGAATCCTACGTCCGCTATTCGGCGAATCCGATTCGTTCGGAGGAGGGACGAGTGATGGGAGCCGTGATGGTGATCGAGGATGTAACGGAGCGACGGAGGAACGAGGAAATGCGAAGGAAATTCGTCGCGAATGCATCTCACGAGTTGCGGACCCCCGTGACCGCGATCCGCGGTGCGCTCGAGACGCTGCAGGAATTCGTCGGCGAAGACGGAAAGCCGTTCCTCGAAATGGCCCACCGCCACGGGTCGCGACTCGAGGAGATCGTCGAGGATGTGTTGACGCTTTCTCGGTTGGATGCGGATGCGACCGCCGGAGAGAGAGAAGGGTTCGATCTTCGCGAATTGTCGGAGGTTGGGAAGGAGTTCGAGGCGGCGTCTTCTTCGGAAGGTCCGCGGCTCGAGATCGAAACGTCCGGGGCTCCCGTACCGGTGACGGCGGCGCGGCGGTTGTTGGAACGGGCCTTACGGAATCTTCTCGAGAATGCCGTGCGCCATGCGGCTGGAGGAGAGTGGATTCGGGTGAGGATTCGCGAACGAGACGGCGAGGCCGAGATCGAGGTGGAGGATGACGGGCCGGGGATACCGGAGGAGGAGCGGGAGCGGATTTTCGAACGGTTTTATCGGATCGAGCGGAGCCGAACGCGGGAGGAAGGCGGCAGCGGCCTCGGGCTTTCCATAGTCAAGGATATCGTTCTGCGCCATCGGGGGACGATTTCGGTCCACCGCGGGAGCACGGGCGGGGCGCTCTTTCGTATTCGCATCCCGATGGAAATTTCATCGGATCTTTAACGAAAGTTTAAGGGATTTGGCTTAAGATTCCGTGGGGAATCGAGGAAGAGTATTCGCGAGTCCGAGGAGAAGAACGGCAGAAAGGATGGAGGAATGACCAAGCATTTTCAACGGGATCTCGAGGAACTCAAAAAGGCGATTCTTGCCGAGGGGAGGTTGGTCGAGGACGCTTTTCAACAGGCGACGCGAGCCGTGATCAAGAGGGACCGGGAACTTGCCAAGAAAGTACTGGTGGGGGATGAGCGGATCGACGAGAGCGAAGTCGAGATCGAGTCGGATTGTCTGAAGGTTCTGGCTCTTCACCAACCGGTTGCGGCGGATCTGCGCTTCATAATTGCCGTGATGAAAGTGAACAATGACCTGGAAAGGATCGGCGATTTGGCGGTGGATATCGCGGAGCGAGCGGCCTTTCTCTCAAAACGCGAACCGCTCGATGCCCCCGTGGACTTCGAGGGGATGGTGACGGCGGTTCGAGGACAAGTGAGGCGCAGCCTCGATGCTCTTGTCCGCCAGGATGCCGTGCTGGCGCGCGAGGTCTGTCGTTGTGACGATGAGATCGACGAACGGAACCGGGAGATGTACGATATTTTACAGCAGTTGATGCGGACCGATCCGGAGACGGTCGAACGTGCCGTCCATACGCTCAGTGTGTCGCGGCATTTGGAACGAATCGGTGATCTGGCGACGAATATCGCCGAGGACGTTGTCTTTATGGTCGAGGGGGAGATTATCCGGCATCACCGCTGGGAGGAGTAACGGAGGGGAGGAATAACGGGAGGAAGAAGAACCCTTCCTCGCTTTGGCAGATTCCTGTTCTGTCATCTTCAAGAGAGAGTTTGATCATCTTCCGGCCGGGAAGAATCGTTTTGAGGAATGGCCTTTTTTTTTAGACAAAGATATCCTGCTCGCCGCCGAGAATTTTTTTCTACAATGCGAAGGGAACCTTTCGAGTCGTTACTTTACCCGAGCGGCGATGTCGTCGGCGGCGCGTCCGAGAACGTCCTTTGCTCCCGCGTGGAGGAATTTCACCAATTCCGTGCGATCCATCCGCCGCGCGCTCGAGGACAACCCGGCCAACCCCACCCAGGTGGTTGTGTCCTTATTGAGGGCGTAGGTGTCGTCGATGAGCGTTCCTTCCGGACCGGAAAGTTTGAGATCGACCGTGACGCCGGCGGAGATGATATCGTGGGTCCACATCCAGGTGACGTAACTGATGTAGGGAATGAAGGCGGTCCGCGGAGGAACGAGCATGGCGCGGTAGGATTTGACGGATCCTTCGAGAACGTAGGGAGCGGATCCGTCGGTGACGGCGTTGATGTTTCGCGCACGCAATTCCTCAATCAGAGCCCGGGTCAATCCGTCCGCCACGGGTTCGGAGTAAAGGGAGTCCTTGGTCGAGCGGTTCAGGAATCCGGCCCCTTCTCCCGTCTTCTCTTCTTCCGGTCGTTCGTCACGGAGGGTCTTGACCAGAACGGTCGGAGCGGAGGCCGAGACCCGCGGATGCGATTCGACCGTGTACGCGGCCGGAAACGTCTGGCAACCGATTACCGAAAGGGCGATTACTCCCGCGGATAGGACGCGGAGCGGATGAAATGGTTTCATTTTTCGGATGTCCTCCCTCTTTTTTTCTCTTCTAGTTTTCCTCGAAATACTTCTCGAGATCCTCGAGACGCCGTTGCTCTTCGGTATCGATTCCGTTTGTAGCACGGATGCGGAACATTTCATAGAGTTTTCTCAGTACGGCGCGTTCGGCGGGATCGAGTCCTTTTCCGCCGGTACCGAGTCCGGAAGACCCGGGAGGCGTGAAATAAAGGAGATTCTCGTCGAGCCCTTCGATATTCACTCGGCCATGGCGCCGAATCTCGCCGTTGTATTCCACGGTGAGGTGATACCATCCCGGAGTGGGGGAAGAGAAACGCCGGGCTTCCCAGCCCCGCCCTTCCGGGACCACATTCCAGATGATCTTCCCTTTGGGATCTTCGAGACGTAAAGCATCGAGTTTTCCCGCATCGCCCCAGCCGGTATAAACCTCGAGCAGAAAGCCGGATTCCTTCGCTACGCGGAACCAGGCCTCGAATTTGTGTCCCTTCCAGACGTCGAAGGGGACCGGAGGTTTTCGTCCTGTATCGGAGGGGGCGGCGGAAGGAGGCGGCGCGCCGTTGGTATTCGCATCGGTGGGTTGCGAAGAGGGAAAGAGATCCGTCGTTTTCGTCGAGATGGAAACAGAGACGGGATAGGGGGTGGCGGTTCGGAAGGCTCCGACGCGGACGAAGTAATCACCCGCCTCGGCGTTTTCGAGCAGAGAGGTCTCCCGGCGACTCCCGTCGGCGCGGCTTCGCGCGCGCACGTTTCCGAAGGCGTCATAGATCCAGATGTCGATGTCATTCGCCGGGTTTTTCCCCTCGATTCCGACGGCGAGGGAACCTCGCTGCGGGAGGACGATACGGTACCACGCAGACCCCTCGACTCCTTGGCCCGCGGCGGCGGCGCCGTGGTACGGAAGGCCGACCCTCCGGGCCCGACCCGAGGAGGGATCACGTGTCTCCATCAAAAGGGGGCGGGTGAAGGCGGTGAGAGAAAAATTGTTTTTCGTCTCTCTCTTGAAGGGATAGACGCGGACGAAAAGGATTTCTCCGGGAAAGGCGTGAACGGCGGATCGTTCCCGGCGACTGCCTTCCTTGCCGGAGAACCCGCGCCGTTTTCCGGATTCATCGAGCACCTCCATATCGATGTCCGAGGTCGGATCGGCGCCCTCGAGATAGAAGACGAGGGCGTTGTTGTTCTGATCCCAGCTGCGCGGGACGAAGACGCGGAACCAATAGGAGCGGCCGTTGGAGACATGGCCGCGCATCGTCGGGCCGTCGATCACGAGAGCGACGGCGTTCTCCCTGCTGGTAGGTTGTTCGGGAATCGGCCGGACGGGATCGACGATGACTCTGATGGCACGTCCGTTGGCGAAGACCTGTTCGTCCGTGCGCATCGACATCTCGTTTATCATTTCATTCTTCAACTTCTTGTCGAAGCAGAAGAGAAGGTAGTAGGTTCCCGGAGTCGCCGGCGCTCGAATCTCGATCGGCACCTCCGTCGTCGTGTTGCCGCCCATCAGGGAGAAGAGAAAAACCCGCAACTCCGACTCGACCTTGTGCCAGGAAGGCAACCATACGCCCGTGTGTTCGTTGAACCATGAACCCGAACTGGTCGTCACGACGACGGTTCCCTCGATGAGTTGACCCGGACGGACGACGATGGTGCGGTCGTACTGGCCGTTGAGATCGATGCTGTCGATCGTGAGCGGTTTTTCGGCACGGACCGGCGGAGCAATGATCCCCGGAAGAACAAGGACCGCAAGAACGAGAGCGGAAAAGACCGTTCGAGAACGCATTGGTTTTCGAGAAAACGAACCCACGAAACATAATGGTATGGAATCCGGAGGAAGATTTGAAGTCGAAAAGGCGGTTTTTGGGAATGCAAGGGGAACTGGTGAGCCGGCTGGAGGAAGGAAAGGGAGAAGGAAAAAGAAAAAAACGGGGGGAAAGCAGGGGGGAGGAGGAAGGGGGCGGCACGGGCGAGCGGGCAATCTGCCTGCTGGTAGAAATTCACGGCACTGCAATGGAGCGTGAACTCTCTAATCTGGGTTTTTTTGGTCCGCCCTTCCCTTTTTTCTTTTGCCTTTCTTCTGTTCCGTGTCCTTCCGCGTGTTCCGTGGTTCGTTCATTCTTCCGTGTTATTCTGCGTGTTCCGTGGTTCCTTCTTTCTTCCGCGTCATTCCGAGTCTTCCGTGGTTTTTTCTTCCGTGTCCTTCGTGGTCACCCGACGACGGCGTCGATCTTCTGGGCGATGGCCGATTTGGGGAGGGCCCCGACGAGGCTCTCGGCGACCTGCCCTCCTTTGAAGATGAGCAATGCCGGGATACTGCGGATACCGTGTTCGACGGCGTATTTGTTGTAGTCGTCCACATTGTACTTGGCGATCTTGATCTTTCCGGCGTATTCGGAAGAGAGTTCTTCGAGCGTCGGGGCGATCATACGGCAGGGGCCGCACCACGGCGCCCAAAAATCGACAAGAACGGGAATTTTCGACTGGAGAACCTCGCTTTCGAAGTTCTCGTCATTCAGTTGAACGATCGAATCAGACATAGTCAACGACTCCTTTCTTGGAGAATGAGTTCCGCGATTTGAACCGCGTTTGTGGCCGCGCCCTTGCGCAACTGGTCTCCTGCGACGAAGAAAGCCAAAGCGTTTTCCGGTCGCGGTGCCGAGGGGTCCCGCCGGATTCTCCCGACCAAGATATCATCCTGATCGGAGGCCTCGAGCGGCATCGGGAAATGGTTCGAGGCTCGATCGTCAACGATGCGGACCCCGGGAGCCTTTCCCAACAGAAAGCGGACTTCCTCGAGATCGACCGGTTCCGCGAATTCTGTATTGATGGCTTCGGCATGGGAACGGAAGGTGGGAACGCGGATGCAGGTCGCACAGACGCCGATCGTTTCATCCTCGAAGATCTTGTGTGTTTCCCGGATCATTTTGCGCTCTTCAAGATTGAAACCCTCATCGTCGATCTCGGAATTATGGGAAAAGAGATTGAAAGCGATCGGATGAGGAAAGACCTCGGGCCGCGCATCCTCGCCGCGCAGGACGCGCTCCGTCTGCCGGCGAAGTTCCTCCAACGCACGGGCTCCGGCTCCGGAGACGGCTTGGTAGGTCGCGATTACGACACGTTTCAACCCGAAATGTCGGTGGAGCGGCCACAACGGGACGAGTGCGATGATCGTTGAGCAATTGGGATTGGCGATGATATTCCGTTTCCGTTTGTTTACCGATTCGGGATTCACCTCAGGAATGACCAGCGGGACGTCCGGCTCCATCCGGAACGCGCTGGAATTGTCCACCACGACGACTCCGGCGTCGGCGAAACGCGGAGCCTGCGCTTTGGAAACGCCGCCGCCGGCGGAGAAAAGCGCGATGTCGTAACCGGAAGGATCGAAGTTCTCGAGCGTCTCGACGGTGTATTCTTTTCCGCGAAAGGGGATGATCTTCCCGGCGGAGCGGGGAGAGGCGAGCAGAGCCAGTCGCCTGATGGGGAAGTTCCGTTCCTCCAATACTCTCAGGAACTCTTGACCGACCGCGCCGGTCACCCCGGCGACAACGAGATTTACCCCTTCCAGATTCGTTTCCCTAGTCAAAAACCGTCCACCTCGCAAACGAGATTTGGTTGCGGAGCGCCGAGGGAATTCGTCAAGGATGTTTCATCGGAGAAGTACTTGCCTTTCCGGAAGAGCCACCGAATCAAGGTGCTCGATAATTCCTCGTTTCCAATCCGAATTCTTCGGCCAACGTGTCGAAGAGCCTATCCGCCTTTTTTCCGAGGGTCAAGACGCGGGGGGGCAAAGGCGTTTCTGGCAAGTCGGAAAGGCCTCGGGAGGAGATCTGGAGGCGCGCCATTGTCGCCCCCGGGGAGAGGATTTCCTGCCGGGAAGGTTCGCCGGGAGAGACCGCGGGGAAAAGCAGGACTCTTGGAACGGCGAAGAGACCGTAGGATGGCTCGGGAGGTTCCTCAGGGGGGGGATCGTGGAGGGGGTCACGGCGGTTCCAGAGACGAAAGGGATTCGGTCGTTCGAAAGAGGGGCAGAGAAGGAGCGTTTTGCCGCTTTGATGGAGAAGAAGGCGGTCATCGGCGAGAAACGCCGCCCCGCGCGAAAGCATCGCTTTCGAGGCCGTCGTCTTTCCACATCCGCTCGGGCCGACGAAGACGAGTGCTTCCGGAAGGGAGATGGACCGAGTCGGCGGCGAAAGCAGAACCGCAGCGGCGTGAAGCGAGGCGATTCCATAATGAGCCAGAACGAAGAAGAGCGTCGGCGTGACGACGAGGACCGGCAACGCGTCCGGGCGTTGCGGTCCGATGGGAAGCCGGCAATGGACGGTCCATCGGTCTCCTTCGCGTTCATAAAAACCGTGGAGTCCGAAGTGTTTTGGAACGGGGGGAAGGCGCTCGGAGCAGGGGGAGATTTGGCGGAAAGCGATTGAGATTTCGTGCGAAGGAAGGTACGGTGCGGAGAAAGACTGAATAAAGAGGGGAAGAGAATCGGTACGGACGTCGGGCGGAAAGTGAAGGGAAATCTCGATATTGCCGAAGGAAAATCTTCTCATAAGAATAACGTTATGGTGACAAGCAGGCTTTGAGAAGGCGAAAAGGGAGAGGGAGGCGGATGGAGAGAGAGAGCCGTCGGGAGAAAGGTTTCGCGGGTTCGTTCCGTTGGAGGAGAGCCTACCGCGGGTGCGCCTTATGGTTCGGAATTACCGCGGCGTTTTTCTTATTCCTGGTGCCGGCGAACGGTTTCGAGGCGGTCAAGATCGTCGATTACGAGGTTTTCGATGGCACGAGCGGCGCGCCTTTGGTGAAGCGGCCCGACGGCGTGGCGATTTTGGAGGACGGTTCGCTCGTGTTGATGGATCGGGCGAAGGATCGGGTGGTGATTCGGCGTCCGGACGGACGGCGGATCAGGATCGCCTGCAAGCCCCGGGCTATTGCCGCGTGGAAAATGAAGATCGTCGTCGCCGAGGACGAGCGGATCCTGCGTTTTACCGAGGAGGGAAAACTGGAGCGGGTTGTGGCGGACGGGGATCGGGTTCCGTTCGGCTCGATCCGCGGTCTGGGTTTCGACGATGTCGGAAATCTCTATGTGGCCGACGCCGGTCGCGATCTCGTGTTCGTGATCAGCCCGGATGGGACTCCGATGGGAACGATCGGGCGTGAGGAACCGGAGATTGCCAAACTGAAGAATCCGACTGACGTGGCGGTGGATCGTTTCGGCAACATCTTCATACTCGATGCAGGGCACGATCGAGTGGCTGTCTATCGAAGGAACCGATTCTTCAAGCGGGAGATCGGACCGTTTCGCCGTCCGGTCGGGTTGGCCGTGGATCGTTACGGGTTAGTGTACCTGGCCGAAGCGGGAGAGAACAGGATTCAACGATTCACGGCGACCGGAGCGGGGAAGGGAATGTTCGGTAACAAGGGACGGGCGCGCGGGCAGTTTCGAGGTCTTTCGGGAATTGCCGTGGGACCGGAAGGAAGGATCGCTGTCGTAGACCGAAAGAACCGGTCCTTTCACCTCCTCGATTGGCCGCCGGGCGAAATTTCCGAGCAGATCGTTCAGCCGGCCGTCTCGGTTTACAAAGAAAAAACGGTACCCGAGAAGGCGCGGGTCTTGGGAGGAGGAAAAGGCCTTCTCGTATTGGCCGATAAAAAAACGGTGGTTCTGCGCCAAGCGGCGACAGGGCGGGACGTGCTTCGCATCAACGACCCCGAAATGAAAAATCCGGTCGCCGCGGCGGTGTCTCCGGAAGGAAAGATATACGTCGTGGATCGGTCCGCCGGAGTTGTGCGGGCTTATGACCGCGCTGGGCGAAAACTCTTCGATTTTGGGAAGGGGAACCGGATCCTCTTCTTCCGGGGAGGAACGGGAAAATTGAAGAGTCCCGTGGGGATCGCGATCTCCTCCAAAGGCGTGATTGCGATCGCGGACGCGGACAAGGTCGAACTCTTCGGTCCGGACGGGGCTTTCCTGGGGCGCGTCGGTCCGGAGGATGACGAAGCGCCCGGAGCGATCGTGCGCCCGGTGGGGATTCATTTTGAGCCGAATGGGTATCTTGCCGTGGCGGATCGGAAGTTCGAGCGCGTGGGGATCTACAATGCTTCCGGCAATTATACCGAACAACTTCGGGCTTTCCTTCGGCCGATCGGAATGACGGGGGATGAAGAGGGACGGCTTTACGTGCTCGACGAAGAGGGCCCCCAGGTGATCTTTCTCAATGCGAATGTGAATCAGATCGGGGCGTTGGGGGTGGGACGATGGAGGATGAAGGAACTTCGGAAGGCGAACGGATTGGCGATTGTGGGAGACCGCCTTTTCGTCTCGGCTCAAGCCGGCCTTTCGTCCTTCCGGCTCGATCTCCCTCTGGCTCCGCCCGAGACGGCAACGGTCGAGGCGCGGGCCCGTTCCGCTGCGATTTGTTGGACGCGCCCGACGCGAATGCCTTTTTATGGGTATCGGATCGAGGGAAAGGAGATTGCGTTGACGGTGGCGGCGGAAAGCGCGGTCGTGAAGGGATTGAAGGAAGAGACCGAGTACGCCGTTCGAATTCGAACACTCAATTCCTTTGGCCGGCCCGGCCCGGCGGGACCGGAGATCGTCTTCCGAACGGCGCCGTTGGACCTTTCGCCTCCGCGGAAACTGAAGACCAGACTTTCGAAGAACGGAAGAGAGATCGAAATTACGTGGGAGCCGAGCGGACGAACGTACGTGGCGGAGTATCTCATCGAGGGATCGAGCGACGGTCGGGAGTACCACGAGGTTGCGCGTTCGGCGGTCGGCCCGGTGAGATTGCCGTTGGGCACGGATATCTTCTTTCGGATACGTTCGGTGTCCGATGACGGGAAAGTCGGGGCGGCCTCGGAAGCGGTTGAGAACAAGGCCGCGGCGGGGCGGGTTGCGATGATCAGCGGTGATTATCCGACGGCGTCGCTCAAACTCTATCAGGCCACGCGCGAGAACCCGCGGTCGCTCTTCGCCTGGAGATGGCTGGGGGAGGTGAGCGAACGGCTGGAACGATTCGCGGAAGCGGAGCGAGCGTACGAGAAGGTGCGGGAACTGGATTCCGGAGAAACGATGGCGCTTCTGGGGCTGGCTCGCCTGGCGGTGGTTCGCGAGGACTGGGACAAGGCGGAGGAACTGGTAGAGGATTTGAAGGCGTCGGCGGCCGACGATCCGGAATACTTTTATCTCTCGGGAATGACGGCACTGGCGCGACACCGGTATGACACCGCCGTGGCGCTCTTGACCGAGGCGGTCGCCCGGGCACCGATCTCCCGGAACCGCGAAGCGCTCGAGGATGCCCGCCGGAAACGGGAGGAATACGGCCGGAATCGGCCGCGTGTCGAGATACTTTCCGCGAGGCTTCAGCCGATCTTTCCGGCGCTCTACAAGAAGAATATGAGCGATACGATCGGAACGGTCACGATCCGGAATACGGGGGATCAGACGTTGCACAGGGTTCGCGTCAGCCTCTTTATTCGGGAGGCGATGGATTTCCCGTCGGATGCTCTCATCGAGGAATTGAAGCCGGGGGAGACCACGGTTCGAGCGCTTTCGATCGTCTTGGCGAACGAGGTTCTCGAGAACACGGAAGATGATACGAAGCAGGCCGAGATGCGGGTGACGTATTATCGCTCGGGAGAACCGGTATCAATCCGCCGGTCGTTTGCCGTTCGACTCTATGCGCGGAACGCGATCGTCTGGTCGGATCCTCGTCGTGTCGCCTCCTTCGTTACCGTGCGTGATCCGGCGGTCGCGGCTTTTGCCCGCGGTGCACTGGCCAATGCCGCGAAACTCCCCGAGGTCCTGGAGTATCCGTTGCGGGCGGTATTGGTTCTCCGTGAAGAACTTGCCGCCGCCGGCCTCTCCTATCTTCCCGACCCCGTGACGCCGTATGCCGTCGTGTCGGAGAGTGAGCGGGTCGACCACGTGCAATTGCCGCGCGAGACGCTGCGGAACAGGTCCGGAGATTGCGACGATCTCGTCGTTTTGATGGCGGCGTTGCTCGAAAACATCGGTGTCCGCACGGCCGTTGTCGATCTTCCCCAGCATCTTCTGCTGCTTGTGGATTCGGAACTGCCGCCGCAAGCGGCGGCGCGGCTGGGGCTTTCGGAGAAGTGTTACGAGTACGAGGGAACGCTTTGGATTCCCATCGAAGCGACGTTAACGCGGGCTCCCTTGGAGAAGGCGATAGAGGAAGGAGCCAGGAGGCTGCGGGAGAGCGGGGAGCAGGCTCGGATCCTTCCGTTGGATCGTGCCTGGGAAGATTATCCTCCGGTGACGACTCCATCCGAGGCATGGAGACCGGAAGTACCTCCTTTGCCGGCGGGAACACGGGGAGAATGGGAGAGTCTTCGCTGGAAAAGGGTCAATGCCTTGTTGCGTGCGATGGAACGGAAGGTGGGAGAACCGGGATACGCGAACCGGGTGGGACTGATCTACGCCGATGCGCAGTTATGGAAGGAAGCGAAGGAATGGTTCCGGAAGGCTCCGGAGGACGCGGCGGCCTGGAACAATCTCGGGAACATTGCCGCGATCGAAGAGCGGTGGGAAGAGGCGCTGAAGGACTACGAGAAGGCGGCGGCTCTTGATCCGGAGGATGCCGGAATTCGAAGAAACATCGAGCACGCGAGGAAGATGCTGGAGGAGGCGAAGTGATGGGATGCTCGGAGGCAGGAAGGGGGAATACCTTTCGCAGGGAACTTTTTCGAAGAGGCTGGGGTTGGGCGGCGGTGATTTTGGCGGCAAGCCTGCTCGGCGGAGCATCGGCGCCGTCCGTTCTTGCAAAGGAGGTGCCTCGGAAAAAACCGACTATGATTGCGGCACCGAAGTGGAGCCTTAAAGCGCTGAAGTATATACGGAAGCGAAATGTGATGCTTCTTTCGGAGCCGGTGGCGGTTGCGGGCGTGCGGGGCGCGCGGGCGCGGCCGGAGGAACTCTACTGGAAGGGGCGGCCGGACATCGCCGGACTTCTCGAGAGGGCCGGGAAAGCGGAGGAAGAAGGGAAATACGATGCGGCGGAGCGTTTGTACGGCGAGGCGGTGTTGGCGGGCGCGCGCGGTCGCGAACTGCTGCGGGCCCGGATCGGTTTGGCGGTGGAAGCCTTCCGGAGGGGGGAATTCGAGAAAGCGGAACCCGTTCTGAAGCGGGTATTGGCACGGGCGACCGATCCGGCGCTTCGATTTGCCGCCGGAATGCCGTTGGCGATCGTGCTGGCCGCCCGCGGTGAAAAGGACGCCGCTCGCACACTGATCAACGAACTTGTCCGCGACTACCCCGACCATCCGCTTGCCGTCGATGCCGATTCCCTTCTTCTGGTGTTGGAATAGCGCGACAGGGAAGAGGGGAGGGGAAAAGCAAAAGGCAAAAGGAAAAAGGAAAAGGTGGAGCGCAGACACTCTTGTCTGCGAAGAGTTAAACCACGGAACACACGGAAGACACGGAAAGAGGGAGGGCAAGCGCAAGGGCAAGGACAACGGCAGGGGCAGGAGAAAGGCAAAAGGGAAAAGGGGAGGAGGGGAATCTGGGAGCGCAGGCATCCTGCCTGCAGCGATGAACGAAGGCAGGCACGCCCCGACAACGAATTCCGCCGGGGTAGGCCCACCGTGTTGGTGCGACCGCCCCCCTGTGCGGGATACCGTGCGGCGGGGATTCCTCAATCGCCTTGCGGCGATTTTCGGAATGACACGGAGCGGGCCGTCCCCCGTGGCGCAGGCATCCTGCCTGCTCTGTTGGCCCACCAAAAAACGCAATCCCTGGGAGCGCGGGCCTGCCTGACGGCAGCGCAGGCATCCCGCCCGCAAAAAAACTCCTCCGGAAGTTGACACGCGCGGGGGGGGGGTAGAATAGAATAAGTAAAGAACGTTCCTCTTTTGCGAACGAGGCGGAAGGCGGGAGGGGTTTCGATTATCAGGGATGCTCGCGATAAGACACGAAGTGCCGCGCGGTATCCGAGGAGGGGTAGAGTTTTGACTCAAATTACGCTTTTCTTCCAACGGCGTTTCGGCCCGGTCCTTCTTGCGGCCATGTTGCTTGTTGTCGGCATCGGAGTCGGGGCGCGGGCGGAGGAAGGGCGGGATCTCACATTCTATCTGGATCGAGCGGCCTATCTCGTCGCGCTTCAGGAGGCCGAGACGCGATTGGCCTTCGTCGCAAACAACGTTCCGTCCGCGGAGAAGAAGGAAAAAGATCAAGATCAGGTGCTTCGGGCGCATATCCGAAAAGCCATTCGGAAGATCCGGGATTCAAGGAAGGTCTTCGAGGAAGGAAGGATGGTAAAGAGCCT
>RFFU01000045.1 GCA_003697085.1 Candidatus Hydrogenedentota bacterium | reverse complement strand
TTAAAAAAATTTTTCTCCGTAAAAAACCAACCAAAAAAAAAAAAAAAAAAAAAAAAAAAAAAGCGTCATCCCCTGATGCGGTATCGTCCGTGGAAGTCGCAATGGATTTGTCCCGCAAGTTCGAGTCTCATCAAATATGTGTAGAGCGTTCCCGGTTCAAGGGCGGTGGCTTCCATCAATTCCTCGATCGTACCGCCGTCGGGGTCGAGAACTTCCAAGATTTTTTTGATGTCGGCATTGTTGGTCGCATCCTGTTGTGAAGAAGAAGAAGAAGAACGCGCGACGGGAATCCGAAGATCCTCGAGTATTTCCGATGCCGCCGTCACCGGTATTGCTCCGCAACGTAACAATCTCAAGCATCCGACACCCGAGAATCGACCGAGCGAATGGGGGAGCGTCCAGACGAGCCGATCATATTCGACGGCCAGGAAAGCCGTGATCAAGGCTCCCGACTTTGCCGGTGCTTCGGTAACGAAGGTTCCTCGGGTTATTCCCGCAAGAATTCTATTTCGAACGGGGAAGTGAAATTTTCGTACGGAGCGTTCGAGCGGGAATTCCGAGAGGAGGGTGCCGCCGTTGGAAAGTATTCTTTTCGCCAAGTCGCGATTGACGGCGGGGTAAAGGGAAAGAAGCCCCGTCGGAAGCACAGCGCAGGACTGTTTTTGAACGTCAAGTGCGGTTCGATGAACCGCTGAGTCGATTCCACGAGCGAGGCCGGAGACGAGCAGGCAGCCCGCGGAAGCCAATTCGCGACAGAACCGTTCGGTGTACTTGAGCCCGTAGGGTGAGGCACGGCGCGTGCCGACGATCGTGAGGGCGTCTGCCGAAAGCGGCGCCCCCTGCGAATAAAGAACGATCGGAGGGTCGGGAATCTCTTTTAGAAGCGACGGATATTCCGGATCGGATTGAATGAGAATCGAGATCCCCAGTTCACGAGCGCGGCGCATCTCTTGTCGCGCCTCCGTTTCCAACCGCCGGCGAACATTTCGTTCACCCTGGAAGGCATTTTGGGAGAGGAGTTCTTTCCAGAGAGAATCCGGATCCCGATGAGCCGCAGCAAGCCGCGTCTTCCGGAGCGGGGAGAGCGAAGGAAAGAGATTGAGGGCGACAAGGGTTTCCCGCGGAAGGCCATCGATATCAGGGCGGCGCGCTTTTGGGGACGCCGAAGGTGGATGAGTTTTTCCCCGAAAATCCTCCATTAGTGTCAAGGAACGAAGCGGTCGAGTATTTCCCGAGCCTCGTTCGGTTTTCCCATCGCGCGGAGGACATCGGCATAGGCGCGCGCCACCGAGACGATTTCGGCGGAATTCTTCGGAAAGGCGTCGAGCGCGGAGCGATAATGAGCAGCGGCGAGAGGGAGATTTCCTTCTTCCGCCGCCAACGCGGCGGTGAGAGCGTGAGCCTGCGGATAACCGGGATCGATCGCGAGAGCCTTCCGGCAATGGTCCTTCGCCTCCCTGATCTTGCCTTCGAACCGAAAGAGTTGAGCCAATCCGTAATGAGCCTGGGAGTTTTTTGGATCGAGTTTGAGAACGTTGAAGTATTCCTTTTCCGCTTTCTCGAGGTAGGAGGAATCCAAGCGGGAGAGATTGGCGAAGCAGATGGCAAGGTCGAGCCGAATGTCGGGATCGGTGGGACGGAGGCTTTCAGCCTCTTGCAGATGTTCCAAAGCCGCGCCGAAATTTCTGCGTTGCATAAGAATGTGCCCCAGCCGAGCCTGAACCGCCGCCTCTCTTTCATAAAGAGAGACCATTCGGTCAATCTCGCGCGCATATCGTTCGGCCTTTTTTTCGAGCCGTTCGACCTCGTCGTTTTGCCCTCCCCGCGGCGAACTCCGCCCGCACGAGAAGAAAAGAAACGCCAAGAGAGGAAGGAAGAGGAGGGCGAGGCCTTTTCCAAAGCAATGTTGTTTTCGTCGAGCAAGAGGCTTCATATTCCATCAAGAGAATTGTAGTATGTCTTCGAGGTTGGAATGAATCTTTTAATCACGGGCGGAGCGGGATATATCGGAAGCCACGTCATCGAACGGCTCCTCGATTCCGGAGAAAACATCGTCGTTGTAGATGATCTCTCGACGGGCCACGGGGAGTTTGTTCCGAAGAACGTGCCATTTTATCGCCGGAGCATTCTCGAAACGGAGCGGATGGCGGAGATTCTATACAGCCACCGTATAGAAGGCGTGATGCACTTCGCCTCACGGATTCTCATCGGTGAGGACGCGGTTCGCCCCTCGGAATACTTTCTTTGCAATGTTCAAGGAAGTTTGTCGTTGTTCGAAGCGATGCGGCGAACAGGAGTGCGGCGGATCGTTCTTTCGTCTTCCTGCGCCGTATACGGAAACCAAAAAGAACCGTTGAAGGAAGAAAGTCCCCGCCAGCCGGAATCAGTGTATGGGAGAACCAAACTGGCGATGGAGTATGCAGCGGAGGCGTACGGAACGCGTTACGGGTGGACCGTAGCCGTCTTGCGCTATTTCAATGCCGCCGGGGCTTCGGCTTCGGGACGGATCGGCGAGGCGCACAGGCCCGAGACGCATCTCATTCCTCGAGCGATTCGTGCGGCTCGGACGGGGGAACCGTTCGCGATCTTCGGAACCGACTATCCCACTCCGGACGGCACGGCGGTTCGGGATTTCGTTCACGTCGAGGATATCGCGGCGGCTCATCAGCGGGTTTTGGACCGCGAGGAAAGCCTGACGGTGAATCTGGGCAGCGGCCGGGGCCACTCGGTTCGCGAGGTTTTGGAAGCGGTCGAGACGGTGACGGGTCGCAAGATCACCGTTTATGAAAAGGAACGCCGTCAGGGGGACCTTCCGGTTCTCGTTGCAAGTCCCAAGAAGGCCGAGAGCCTTTTGGATTGGCACCCGACTTTTTCTCTCGAAGAGATCGTTGCTTCGGCGGTCGCGTGGGAGGAGAAACACGGGATGTCTCGGCCTACCGACCCGGCATCACCGGAGGAGTGACACAAGGCGTGTTTCGTGGATAATGGTTCTCCGGTTCGGCCACGACAAACTTCGAAAGTACAACACTTCGATTTGAGGAAAGAACGCGGAAAGGGAGGAAGGATTTGAAAGAAGAAAGAGAGCGGAAAGGCGAAGAGGCGGTTTACCTCACTACGCCGATCTACTATGTGAACGACAAACCGCACATTGGACACGCTTATACCACGATCGCCGCGGACGTTCTGGCGCGTTTCCACCGTTCCCTCGGCCGCCACGTCTTTTTCCTGACAGGAGTGGACGAACACGGTCAGAAGGTCGAGAAGGCGGCCCGGGCACGGGGAATCTCCCCGCAAGACCATTGTGACGAAATGGCTCCCCGTTTCGCGGAACTCTGGAAACGGCTTTGCATCTCGAACGACGCGTTCATTCGAACGACCGATCCTCGCCATAAAAGGATCGTTCAAGAGGCGTTGCGGAAACTCCACGAACGAAACCTCATCGTGCAGAGAGATTTCGAGGGATGGTACTGCACCCCTTGTGAGCGGTATTGGACGGAGAAGGATGCCCCGGATTCGACCTGCCCCGATTGCCGCCGGCCGCTCGAATTGCTCAAAGAAAAGAACTACTTCTTCTTAATGAGCCGATATGCCGGCCGGATTCGAAAAGCGGTCGAAAGCGGCGAGATGGAGATCATTCCCGCAAGTCGCAAGAATGAAGTCCTCGGTTTTCTGGAACAAGGGTTGGGGGATCTCTGCATCAGCCGGCCGAAAAAGCGACTGTCGTGGGGAGTTCCCCTTCCTTTTGACGAGGATTATGTGACCTATGTCTGGTTCGACGCACTGTTGAACTACGTTTCCGGACCGCAATTCCTGGGAGAATCCTTGGCTCGTTCTGCGGGAATCGAATCCTGGTGGCCGGCTTACGCCCACTTGATCGGAAAGGATATCCTGACCACGCACTGTGTCTATTGGCCGGCTATGCTCTCTGCGCTCGATATTCCTCTTCCCCGGCGCGTCGTGGCGCATGGATGGTGGAATTTCTCCGGGGAAAAGATGTCGAAATCCCGCGGGAACGTCGTCGATCCCCTCCGGCTCTTCGAGGAATACGGCGGAGAGGACGAGCGCTGCGCGGTCGATGCCTTCCGATATTTCGTGGTGGGCGAGGTGACCTTCGGTCTGGACGGAACTTTCTCTCTCGAGGCGTTCGAGCGGAGGTGGACGGCGAATCTCTCCAACGACATCGGGAATCTCTATTCCCGGTTCCAGTCTCTCACGGGAAAGATTTTGGGAGGGGCCGTGAACTCCGTTCCCGTCCCCGAGGATGCCGCTGTGATGGAACGATACAGGGAGGCGATGGAATCGTTTCGATTTCACGACGCGTGCTCGGAGGCGGTCGCCTTTGCTCGAACACTGAATCAGTACATCCAAGAGAGGGCACCGTGGTCCCATCGAGAAGAGGCCCCCTCGGTTCTGGCTCGTGTTGCCGCGGGATTGCGTATTCTTACGGTCCTGCTTCATCCCATGATGCCGCGTTCGATGGCCTTGGCGGCCGAGCGGATCGGGTTGCGTGACCTCTCGCTGAAGACGGTTCTCGAACCGTTTCCCGCGGTGGTGACCAAAGGCGCGCCCATCTTCCCGCGCCCTCACCGCCGCGCACCGGACGGTCCGGCCGAGAAGAAATCAGTTCCGGCGGAAAAGACGGAAAGAGAATGGGCAACTCTCGATGATGTAAAGAAACTGGATCTTAAAATCGCAGTTGTGAAACAGGCGGAACGAGTGAAGGGGGCCGACCGCCTTCTGAAATTGAACGTCGATCTGGGCCGGGAGGAACGCACGATCGTCGCGGGAATAGCGGAATCGTATGCTCCGGAGGAATTGGTGGGGAGGAGAATCGTGCTCGCGGCGAATCTGAAGCCGGCTCGGATCCGCGGAATCGAGTCCCAGGGGATGTTGCTTGCGGCGCCTCTCCCCACCGGACGAGAACGAAAATTATCCTTGATTACCACCGACGGCGAGCCGGAGCCGGGAGCGGAAGTGCGTTGAGCGGAGATCTCGGCGATTTGACCCATTTGGACTCCTCAGGCGCGGCGCGGATGGTGAATGTTGCTGAGAAGGAACCGACCCGGCGCGAAGCGAAGGCCGAGGGTTTCGTAAGGCTGACCTCCACAACGATCGAGAAGATCCGAAGCAAGAATGTGAAGAAAGGCGATGTTCTCGCCGTAGCGCGGCTGGCGGGGATTCAGGGCGCAAAGAGGACGAGTGAACTCGTCCCGTTGTGCCATCCCATCCCGATCGAGGGTGTGACGGTGGAGGTCGAAATGGAGGAGGCGGGCGTTCGGGTGACCGCGGAAGTGGTGACGACGAGCAGGACCGGGGTGGAGATGGAGGCGTTGACTGCGGTAATGACGGCCTGCCTGGCGCTTTACGATATGATCAAGGGAGTGGAACGCGGCGCCGTGATCGAACGAATCCAACTGCTTTCCAAAAAAGGAGGGAGGAGCGGTACGTTCGAACGATGAACGATGGGAGAGGTTCTTCCGAGGGGGAAGAGGAAAAGAGAACGGTGGGAGGACGAGGGTGCTGACAAAGCGACCAAGAAAGAAACGCCGGCGCCGGAAGGTGCGTCGAATGAGCAATTTGGCCACGCATGTGGAGGTTTATATTTATGTTATTCTTGGTTTTATCATTCTCGTCAACATCCTGATCACGATCTATGGCCGCTGACACGGGCGCTTTTTCCGGTTGCAACGGTAAGGGTTACCGGAGTGGGAAGCGGAGGGACGGGCGTGTTCTGGCCGTCGTGGGAACGGACACCGGTGTGGGAAAGACGGAGGCGGTCAGGGCTTTGGTGTCCTTTCTACGAAGGGGGGGGGAAGACGCCGTTCCGATCAAACCGTACGTCTCCGGAAGCATCGGCGAACGCTGGGAGGATCTGGACCGGCTCGGAATAGAGGAAAAGGACTATCCTCCCGCGCGGTTTCGCGCGGCGCTTTCCCCCTACGGAGCCGTTCGTCGTGGAGAACCGTCCATCCCGATTTCCGATGTGGAAGAGTATCTCTCGAATGCTCTTCGCGGTCACGACTGGGGAATCATCGAAGGAATCGGGGGCGTTATGGTCCCCTTGGATCGTCAGAACACCTGGTTGGACCTGCAGGCGCGCCATTCGTGGCCCGCGCTTCTGATTGCGCGGTCCGGATTGGGGACCTTGAATCACACGCTTTTGACACTGGAGGCTCTCCGGATCCGAGAAATAGAGACGGTCGGCGTTGTTTTCGCCGACGGGACGGGAGGAGTCACGGAGGAAGACGCGCGCGAAAACGCAGCCATTATCGCCGAAAAGACCGCGGTTGCGATTCGAGGAATCGTCCCGTATTCTTCGGACCCCGGCTCGGCGTGGGCGTGCAATGTCGATTGGTCCGGGATCATTCGGAGTTGTGATGGGTGTGATGGGAAGGAAGAAGGAGAGGAGGATCGCGGCGGGGCCGGCGGTCCTAAGGAGTGAACGATGGCGAATCCGGGTCTGAAGAGAATTGTCGAACGGATTCAGGACTTACCGACGCTTCCCACGGTGGTAACTCGGATTTTGAAGTTGGTTCATGATCCCGAGTCGAATGCCGCGGACGTCCAGATGATTCTCGGCCGCGATCAATCTCTTTCCACAAAGGTGATGAAACTCGTTAATTCCGCGTTTTACGGTTACGCCGGGAAGATCAAGACATTGCACCAGGCGGTCGTAATCCTGGGATTCGACACGATCAAATCGGTGGCGCTTTCCGCGACGGTTTTCACGGCCTTTGCGGGAGGAAGAAAAAACTTTGATCGGGATGCTTTTTGGCGTCATTCCATCGCCACGGGCGTCGCGGCGAGACTGTTGGCGCGGGAGTGCCGAATGAAGGAGATCGAGGAGTCCTTTATGTGCGGCGTGATCCACGACATCGGAAAGGTGGTGCTGGATCAGTATGCCCCCGGCGATTTCGACAGGGTTCTCGCCTACGTCCAGGAGAAGAACTGTTTGATTTACGAAGCCGAGCGGGCGGTATTGGGGTCGAGCCATGCGCAGGTAGGGCGTTGGTTGGGAATGAAATGGGGTCTTCCTGCGGAGATCGTCGATGTCATCTTTTACCATCATCAACCCGCGAACGCGCAGCGGGCTCCGAAACAGACGGCTGTCGTGCACGTCGCCGATATTTTGGCGCGGACGAGAAAACTCGGTTCCGGCGGTGATGCGAAGGTCCCCCCGCTCGACCCGGCGGCGTGGGAAAAATTGGGATTGGACGAAGGACGCTTGAAGGGGATTTTGGCCGTTCTTCCGGATGAGTTTGCGAAGGCGGATCTTTTCGTTCAGATGGCACGGGGGTAGAAACGAAAACAGAGTCCTCGGAAACGGTGGAAGGAAAAAAGGAAGAGGGGGAGAAGAACGGGGCGATCTTTTTCCGAAAAAAGTGTTCAGGAACTTCAGTATGTCCATAGAATTTTATAAGGTGCGGGTAAGAAGGGAAGAACGGAAGAGCAAACCGGTGGAAAGCGGGAAAGGAAAAGAAATGACGTCGGATCTGATAAGAGGAGAGCCTGTCGCGACATCGTTGTTAAAGAGGATCGAACTCTTCGAAGGTCTCTCGGCATCGGAACTGGGAGAGATGAGTTCCGTGATGAGGCTTCATCGGATCGATCCGCCCCAGGAGATTGTCCGGGAGGGTGAGCCCGGGGAATCCGTATTCTTTATCGCGGAGGGGACTCTCGAGGTCGTGAGATCGGCGGCCTCGGGGGAGTTCGAATTGAACGTTCTCCGTTCGGGGGATTTTTTCGGAGAAATGGCGGTGCTGGATCGGCAACCCCGGTCGGCCTCCGTAAGAGCGAAGACACCTGTTCTGCTGCTTGAACTGGATCAGGACGGGTTCTGTGATTTCTTCGAGAGGAACCCGCGCGCGGCAAGAATCGTTCTTCGGAGATTCAGCTCCCGGATGCGCGGAATTATGAGCAAGCTGGAGGAGCAACTGGATCGGGTTCACCGGGCTAAGGAGGAGATTCGAACGGCTTACGATGACACGGTACGCGCTCTTTGCCGCGCCCTGGATTTACGCGATACCGAGACGGAGGGACATTCGCTTCGCGTAATGGATTTGGCCGAGAAATTCGCGAAGCGACTCGGTTTTTCGCCTCCGGAGGTGGAAGCCGTACGGCGCGGGGCGCTCCTGCACGATGTGGGGAAGGTGGGTGTTCCGGATTCGATTTTGAAAAAGCCGGCCTCACTGACGACGGGGGAAATGGAGGTAATCCGGGAGCATCCGGAATGGGGTTATCGAATGCTCAAGGACATCGCCTTCCTGCGAAGTGCCTTGCCCATTATTCGACATCACCACGAAAAGTATGACGGTTCGGGATACCCCGGAGGCTTGCGGGGGGAAGAGATTCCCCTCGCGGCCCGGCTCTTCGCCATCGTGGATGCCTACGACGCCATGACGTCGGACCGACCGTATCGAAAGGCGATCGGATCATTGCAGGCTTTGGAAGAACTCGAACGTTGCGCCGGAACTCACTTCGATCCCCGGCTCGTCGCGATATTCAAGGAGATCATCGAAAAGGAGGATGTCCTCTCCGAAGGATAAGGGGGAAAAAGGAGCGGGAATTTATTTCTTGATTCCGAAGGTGAGATAGAAGAGCGGAAGCAGCCGAGGGATCCAGTCGTGTCCCGGCCGGACCTTCGTGTACTGGTGATAGGGAACACCTTTGGGATAAATTTTACTTACCGGTACCTCCTTCACCTTAAAATCTCTAATCTTGAGAATCTTGAGATAAAGGTAATACTCCAAGGGATCGTCGAGCCAATCTTGGTCGAGATTGATGCGGGGGTCTTCGATTACGTGACGTTTGAACGCGCGGAAGCCGTTCGTGGAATCGGTGGCCGGAAATCCGGTGGTGAGGCGAACCAGAAGTGGATAGACGCGCGTCACGATGCGGCGATGAGCCGGCATAACGCCGGCCTCGCCTCCCCGAAGGTACCGTGATCCTTGAACGAAATCGTATCCCTCATCGACGAGGGGTTGCACCAAGCGGAAAATTTGTTTCGGATCATCCTTTCCGTTGCCGGCCATTGCGACGAGGATGTCGAAGTTGTTATCCAGAGCATAACGGAACCCCGTGCGAATCGCCGCTCCGATTCCCCGGCGGCGTTCGTGATGGAGAAGAAAAGCACCGGCTTCTTCACATTCCCGCGGGGTAGAATCGGTCGAACCGTCATTGACGACGATCGTTTTGTCCACAAGATCCCGCGGGATATTTTCCACAACGCGCACGGTCTTTCCCGGTTCGTTATAGGCGGGGATGATGACGGCAATCCTGTGGGATTTGTACATAATTCAGAGCGTGGCGCGAACCCACTCCGCGGTCGCCTCGAGCCCTTCGTCGAAGGAGACCATCGCCTTCCAGCCGAGGGATTCGATTTTCTCGGTGAGCGGAATGGGTCGTAGGTTTTCCCCGGGTCTCGGCGCGTCATGTTCGATCGACGCCCCCGCCGCCCCATATCTTTCCAAAACGATCCCGGCCAGTTCCTTCACGGAGACGCGGTTTCTCGAGGCGACATTGTAGACTTCGCCGAGAGTGTCCTCGCGTGCCGCCAGGAGAAACGTAGCGGCGACCGTGTCACGGACGAACGTGAAACAACGTATCTGTTCTCCCGAGCCATGGATGAAGAGTGTTTGGCCGCGCATCGCCCGGGCCAAAAAGATGCTGACGACCCCTGCATCGCCGCTGTAATCCTGACGCGGTCCGAAAACGTGGAAATAACGAATCACACGCGCGGGCACGCCGAACTCGCGGGCGTAAAAAAGCGCGTATTCCTCACCGGCGGATTTTGAGATTCCGTAGAGGGTGGACGGTCGTTTGGGGTGGTCTTCCCGCATCGAGCCTTCCGGCGCGTTCCCGAGAACACTTCCCGTCGAGACATGGACGACGGGAACGGCCTTCTCTCGCGCCGCCTCCAAAACGTTGAATGTTCCGAGAATGTTAGTTTCCAGATCGACGCGCGGGTTGTCACGGGAGGCTACGAGTTTCGAGGCGGCTTCATGGATCACGAGATCCGCTTCTCGAACAAGCGGAGCAATCGTATTGAAATCCCGAACATCTCCCTCGGTGAAATCGAACCTCGGGTCGTTCCGAAAGGGATCGAGGTTCCGCGGAAGTCCGGAAACGAAATTGTCCAGACCCAAGACACGGCGGGCGCCGCCCTCCAAAGCCAATTCGCAGACATGACTTCCGATAAACCCAGCCGCTCCGGTGACGAGAACCGCCTTTCCGCGGCAGGCTCGCTCGGCGTTTTCAAGCGGTGTGGTCACGTTGATTCGAGAGGGACAGGAACTCCGCCTTTCTTCCGCGAGCGGTCGGCGGCTTCGAGAACGGCCACGACAAGGCGGCCGTTTTCTCCGTCGCTCAACGGTTTTCCGTTTTTCTCGATGCATTCGAGAAAATGCGCCGCTTCGGTCTTGAGGGGTTCCGTGAACTTGATTTGAGGGATTGTTACGTCGCCTGATCGAGTCAAGAGTTGGAACTCGCCGAACGTCGCGACATCCTCCCGCTCGGGTTGCTCGGAATAAACACCCTTGTCATAAATGACGATCTTGGCATCGGGGGCCACATCGTCATAGAGCACCATCTTTCGGGAGCCGACGACCGTCATTTGACGGACCTTCCGAGGGTCGAGCCAGGAGACGTGGATTTGAGCGGCGATGCCGCCGGAGAAATAGAGAGTCAAGAAGGAAACATCGTCCACCCCGTTTTGGAGATAGGAGAAGCCACGCGCGGCTACCCGTTCGGGAACAGCGTCGAGAATGTACATCGCGATGGAGATGTCATGAGGAGCAAAATTCCAGAGGGCATCCACGTCACGACGAATACGGCCGAGATTCAGGCGTTGGGAATAGAGATAGAAGACATCTCCGATCGTTCCGTCCGAGATGAGTTCCCGTAATTTCCTTACGGCTGCATTGTAGAGAAAGGTGTGCCCCACCATCAGCGTGAGACGAGAAGATTCGGCTTTTGCTATCAGCTCCGCACATTCTGCTCGGTTCAACGCCAGAGGTTTTTCGACGAAGGTGTGTTTCCCCGAAGAGAGTGCTTTGAGGGCCGAAGGATAGTGATCCGAGGCGGGAGTGGCAATGACCACGGCATCGATCGATTCATCCTGGAACACCGCTTCCGGGTCCGTCGAGGTCTCGATAAAAGGGAAATTGGCCCGAATCTTGTTGAGGCGGGAAGCGTCGGGGTCCACGACCTTCTTGAGATTTTGGCCGGCGAGTTCCGCAAAAACACGAATCAGATTCCCCCCCCAGTGTCCTGCCCCGAGCACGCCCAAGGTTGTCGCCATAACCAATACCCTCTGTGATCTTTCCAGAAAAGCGAACTACCGATGATTCAAGAAAGGAAGGTTATCGAGTGAGAGCGGGATGTCAAGCCGAGGCGATGACAAATATTTGGCGGAAGCGATTTCCGGAAAGAAAGTCCGGGTTCTCTTCGCGGACTGGAGAGTTCACGTTCCATTTGCCGACGGGAGGGACCGTACTCCCTTCAGTAGATTCGCGGGAAACGCGGGTTTTATGAAGAGGTTGGCACAAAGCGGCGATTTTTTGGGATTCTCGAAGATTTTCTCTACGCGACTTGCGGAAAGGAGACTGATATAATTGAGGTCTTGAAATCTGAAGAATCGAGGAAGGAGGACGGAAAAAGGAGATGAAGATTGCAATTTTGGGGGGGACGGGCCCCCAGGGAAGGGGGTTGGCCTTGCGGTGGGCCAAGGCCGGAGTGGAAGTCGTGGTCGGTTCGCGACAAAAAGAGAAAGGGGAGCGTATCGCGCGGGAATTGGCGGACCGCCTGGGCTCCGATGACGCCGCCGTCACGGGAACGACGAACCAGGAGGCGGTCCGGGCGGCAGAAGAGTTTGTCGTATTGACGGTTCCCTTTTCGGCACATCGGGCAACGATCGAGTCGATCCGCGATGAATTAAAGGGAAAGATATTGGTCGATGTCGCGGTACCGCTCGATCCGGAAAATCCGAAACGTGTTGCAATGCCGCCGGAAGGATCGGCGACGGAGGAGGCGCAGGCCTTGGTCGGTGAGGAGGTCCCCGTCGTGGCGGCTCTCCAGAATGTATCGGCTCAGGTTTTCGATGAGATCGACCGGCCCATCAACTGCGATGTTTTGGTCTGCGGCAATAATCTCGAGGCGAAGAAGAAAGTGATGGCTTTGGTGGAGAAATTGGGGTGCCGAGCCTACAATGCCGGTTTAGCGGAACAGGCGCGGTGCGTCGAGGCGATCACCTCGATTCTGATTCGACTCAATATCTCGAAACAGACGCCGTTCCGGCACGCCGGAATTCGGATTTGGCCCGAAACGGAGGCTTGATTTTGACGGGGAGAAGGGGAGGAAACGGGGAAGGGAAGGATTGGGAATGAAGATCGGCGCGCGGGACGTGGAAGAGGAGGTCTTCGTGATCGCCGAGATTGGAATGAATCACGAGGGCGATTTCGTGCGGGCGCTCGAAATGGTGGACGCCGCCGCTTCTTCCGGTGTGTCAGCCGTGAAATTTCAGACGATCGTTCCGGAACGCCTGGTGGCGAAGAGCGAGGAGGCCCGATTGCGGGCGTTGAGGCGCGTGGCGTTTTCCCTCGATCAGTATGCTCGGTTGGCTCAGGAGTGCGAACGGCGGGGAGTTCTCTTTCTTTCAACGCCGTTCGATCTGGAGAGTCTGGCCTTTCTGGCACCGTTGATGCCGGCGGTCAAGATCGCGTCGGGAGACAACGATTTTCTTCCCTTGATCCGTGCGGCGGTGCGAACCGGAAAACCGGTGCTCCTCTCCACGGGAATCATCGAGGGCGGGGAATTACGCGGGATTCTTTCCGATATGCGGAAAACGGCGGAGGAAGCCTCGGTGCCCTTTCAAGCCGCGCTTTTGCATTGCGTCTCAAGTTATCCAACTCCCGATGACGGAGCGAATTTGTTGCGGATTCGCGACCTCGAGAAGGCAGGATTGCCCGTGGGATATTCGGACCACACGCTGGGGATCGAGGCCTGTGTGGCGGCGGTGGCGTTGGGGGCTCGAATCATCGAGAAGCATTTCACCTTGGACAAGAATCAGTCGGATTGGCCGGATCATAAATTGTCGGCGGAGCCGGAAGAGATGGTGGAAATGATACGGAGGATTCGGCGGGTCGAGGCCTTTTTGAGACGCCCTCCGGAGCGGCTTGCTTCCGAACGGGAAGTGGCTCGGGCGGCGCGGCGCTCGATCGCGGCGGCACGCGATCTGAAAAAAGGAGAACCGATTACGGAGTCGGCGATTACGTGGTTGCGGCCCGGAACGGGGATCCCGGTGGGGCAAGAAGAGCGTGTCCTGGGGCGGCGCGTGAGACGGGAGATTTCGAGCGGAAGCCTGATTCGGGAGGAGGATCTGGAATAACTCTCTTTTTCAAGAAGAGCGGTTCCATTCCTTCGCTAAAACGTAATAGAGTTTTCGGGGGCGGAGTCGATCCAGACCCGACGGATCGGCGATGGTTTCCATAATGCCGTACCACTCCTCGTTTGAGTAGCCATCGGGATGGCCCCTCGGGTTGGCATAACCGCCATAGTCATGGGTGAAGGGACTTCCGTTCGAATCCTTCCACCACTCGTCGGACCATGCCATAACCGTTCCGCCGATGGCGATCTTCGAGTGAGCGATGTCCCTCCACAGAGTCAGGGTCCAACGCGCCTGCTCGGTCTCCTGTGTCCGTCCCCTTCTCGAGTTCCACGCGTCCACACCGAATTCAGAGACCCAAAGAGGTTTCTTCGAAGCGCGTTCATAGCGATGAAAGATATCCGTGAGGTGTTTTCCGGGATAGAGGTTGGCTCCCCAGATGTCAATGTATTTGAGTGATGTGTCGTCTGTGCCGTTTTTCTCCTCCCCCACCTCACCCCCCGGCCGCCAAAAACCCTTATGTGCAAAGAGCCCTCCGTTGACGATCGCGACAGGATGGTAACGTTCTCCCTCGGCCTTCCAGGCCATATAGGCGAGTTCGTTGCAGAATTTGTAGAAATCCTTCAGCATACTGGCCGTGTAGAAGTAGTTGTTCTCATTTCCGAGCGCCCAGAAGAGCACGGCGGGGTGATCCTTGTAGTGAAGAACGAATTCGGCGAAACGACGCTTGAGACGCTTTCGATTGCCCGGTTCGCTGAGATCGACGTCGTAAGGGATCCAGAAGCCCATAACGACCCGAATCGGCTTCCGGCCGTCGTTCCAGCAGGCGTCAAGGAATTCACGGGGAGGCGTTCCGGCCCAGAGACGGATCGTGTTGCAACCCATCTTTCTCAGAAGAGGAAGATCCCTCTTCCAGATTTCGGGTCTCTGCAGAAAATTGAACCCGGGCCCCTTTCCGATCGGCACGGGATGATAGCCGACCCCTTTTATAAGATAGGGCTTTCCATCGACGTATAACTTTCGTCCGCGGACTTGTACAGGCCCCTCGCTGATACCGCCTTTCGGATGGTTGGTTTGGGATTGAAGAATCGTTTTCGGAGAGGTCTCTGTTTTGATGAACCATCGAAAAAATGAATAGAATGCGGCCGCAAGAAGCAACAGCAGCAACAACAGAAGAAGGTATTTCTTCTTTCCGTTACGGGATGAGTTGGTTGACGGTGGCGGCATGGTGGATTTCCGGCGCTTCAGGGAGAGCGCAGGTTTCCAGCCCGCTTTTTTCCTCTTCCAGGCTTTCGGACATTCGGGAAGCCTGTACGAAAAGCGGGTGTTTTCCGAAAACGATTTCCACATCCCTCGAGAGCAAGGTGAATCGACAAGGATTCGTTACTCCGATCAAATAAATGCGCAAGCGCTTGCATAACAAAAATATGCAGTACTCCGGAAGGAAAGTCAATGGAAATCGCGGCTGTGGGGATAAAAAGGCCGGAGAGGGAACTGCGCCGCATCAGGGATATTTCAGCAGGTATCTCGGCGCGGGGAACCTGGCCGACAGGGAGAACGAAGGAAAAAGCAGGAGGCAAAAGGGGGAAGGCGAAAGGAGAAAGGCAAAAGGAAGAAGGAAGAGAGGAAGAGAGAATGGGGCGAGGTCCAACCAGCGGGAAGGGAGAAATAGAAAGGGAGCGCCCGCCTGGGAGCACAGGCCTGCTTGTTGAAACGGAGCGCGGGTTTTCAACGTGCTCGGAAATCGGATTCTTATCTTTCGGCCTCTTCCGTGCATTCCGGGTATTCCGTAGTTCGTTTTCTTTCCGTGGTTTCCCCGTATTCCGTGGTTCGTTTTCCTTCCGTGGTTTCCGCGTGGTCCGTGGTTCTTCCTTATTTCGTGGTTTTGGTGTGTTCCGGAGACCAGAATTCCTCGGCGATGATCTGGACGGCGCTTCCTTCTTTTTGAATCCGCCCGGTGACTCCGAGAAAGGGGCGGTATTTGACGAGAAAGCGGTTTTGCTCGAAGAGCGTCTTGCGACAGAGGACATTGACGAGACCGGTTTCATCTTCCAGCGTGAGAAAGACGGTTCCCTTGGCGGTGGGAGGTCGTTGTCGGCAGATGACAAAGCCGGCGAAACGAACACGCGTGCGCGGAGGAGTCGCATTGATATGGCTTGCCGAAGAGACCTTGCTCTGGTGAAGACGTTTTCTCCAAAAAGCGAGGGGATGATTCCGGGGACTGCAATCGGTAGCGTGGTAATCCCAGAGAACCTCTTCATCCTCACGCAGTTCAGCGAAGAGAGGAAGGGTTTCTTCAGGGAGAGCGAGGGGCTTGGGGGCTGTTCGCGCCAGACGGCGGGCGATCCAAAGAGCGCGCTTCCGGTCGGGTTCGAAGGGGGCCAGCGCGCCGGCGCGGGCCAAGGCCGCGAGGTGGTCTCGGTTCAGCCTGGTGCGCGCCGCGAAATCCTCGAGCGAACCGAAGGGCTGTCGGTTTCGCTCCTCGAGGATGCTTCGAATTGCGTTTTCCGGAAGGGCGCGGACTCTATCGAGTCCGAGGCGGATACCGAGAGAGCCGCTCGGAAGTCTTTCGAGCGTGGCGTATTCGAAACTTCGGGTGACCGAGACGGGAAGAACGGTGATCCCGTGCCTCCGAGCGTCGTTGATGATGGTTGCTGGGGAGTAAAAGCCCATCGGTTGGGCATTGAGAAGTGCGCAGGTGAATGCGGCGGGAAAGTACCGTTTGAGATAGGCGGCGGCATAGGCGAGAAGCGCAAAACCCGCGGCGTGACTTTCGGGAAAACCGTATTCTCCGAAACCTCGAATCTGTTCGAAGATGCGCAAGGCGAATTCCTCGGGGATTCCCTTCTTCTTCATTCGGGAAAGGAGGCGTTCGCGATGGCGGTCGATTCTTCCGTTTTTTCTCCAAGCAGCCATATCGCGGCGGAGTTGATCGGCTTCTCCGGGGGAGTAATCCGCGGCGACGACGGCGAGTTTCATCACCTGTTCCTGAAAGAGCGGCACGCCGAGCGTCTTTTTGAGGACAGGTTCAAGGCAGGGATGAGGGAAGGAGACGGGTTCGAGGCCGTTGCGCCGTCTGAGGTAGGGATGGACCATTCCTCCGGTGATGGGCCCGGGCCGAATGAGGCTTATCTCAACCACGAGATCGAAGAAGGTCCTCGGTTTGAGCCGCGGAAGCATATTCATCTGGGCTCGGCTTTCGAGCTGAAAGACGCCGACCGTGTCGGCCTTGCGGAGCATAGCGTAAACGGAAGGGTCCTCCGGCGGAATCGAAGAGAGATCCAGCGCGCGGCCATAGTGTTTTCGGACGAGTTCGAGTGTCATACGAATCTGTGTCAAGGCGCCCAACCCCAGAAGATCGACCTTGAAGAGATCGAGGGATTCGAGATCATCCTTGTCCCACTGAATGACAGTCCGATCGGGCATCGCGGCGTTTTCAATGGGAACGATGTGGCTTACGGGATCGCGGCCGATCAGGAAACCCCCGGGATGGATCGAGAGGTGACGGGGCCGGCGAAGAAGTTCCGCGGCGACCTGGAGCGCGGCTTGCATTCGCGGAGTGTCTTCCAAGCCCGCGGTTTTCGCTATGCCGGGTTCGATTCCTCCACAATCCTCCGCAGCGCGGATGAGGCGCTCTGTTATATCCTCGGAAAAGGAAAAGGCTCGTCCCGTGTCCCGCAAGGCCTGTCGAGTGCGGAAACGAATCACGCATCCCACCATCGCGGCCCGCTCGCGCCCATAGCGGCGGTAAACGTATTGGATAACTTCTTCCCTCCGCTTGTGTTCGATGTCCAGATCGATGTCCGGCGGCTCGGCCCGCTCCCGCGAAAGAAACCGTTCGAAGAGAAGGTCCATTCGGACAGGATCGACAGCGGTTATTCCAAGAAGATAGCAGACGGTGGAATTGGCGGCGGACCCCCGCCCCTGGCAGAGAATCCCTTCTCTCCGACAGAACCGAACAATGTCATACATTGTGAGGAAGTAGTCGGCGTAATTGAGTTCGCCGATCAAAGCCAGTTCCCGTTCGACCTGGCAAACCATCTCGGGAGAGAGTCCCTCGGGGAAACGTTCTCTTCCACCTTGAAATGTCAATTCACGAAGATACCCGAGACTCTCCCGATCTCCCGCGGCTTCCTTCGGGTAGCGATGGGAAATTTCCTCCAGAGAGAAGGTGCATTTTTGCGCGATGGTCTGCGTTCTTCGAATCTCGGAAGGGACGTCGGCGTAAAGTTCAAGGAAGAGAGAGGGAGGAGGAAGAAAAAAGGAGTCGTTCGGCAGGAGCGCTCGCCCGCAGGCGTCGAGAGAACGTTTGAGCCGCACGGCGGTGAGAAGGTCCTGAAGCCTTCGCCTCTCGGGACGATGGTAGAAGACCTCGGGGACGGGAACGAGGTGCAAGCCGAGTTCTGAGGCGAGCGCGCGCAAGAGGCGCTCTCGAAAGGCATCGCCTTCACGAAAATGACGCGAGTAGGCGATGTAAAGATCGCCCTCCGCGCAAAGGAACAATCCACGAATGAAGTTCTTCGTCTCTTTGAAGGGAGAGGGATTTCCGGCGAGAGAGGGAAGCCAGAGGAGAACGAGATCGCGGGCGTCCTCGAGTAGATCTCGACGTGTGTAACATCCCGTACCCTTTTCGCCACGGAGACGGCCTTTTGTGATGATCCGGCAGAGCGCGGCGTAACCGGACCGGTTTTTGGCAAGGAGCAGAAAGTGATCACCTTCCTCGAGAGCGAGCCGAGTTCCGATGATGAGGGAGATTCCGGTCTCGCAGGCAATCTCGTGGGCCTGGACAATTCCTCCTACCGTGGCGGTATCCGTAATCGCAATGGTTCGGTAGCCGGCCGCCGCGGCGCTTCGGACGATCTCTTCGGGAGAAGAAGCGCCTTCCAGAAGGGAGAAGTGGGTGCGGCAGCCCAGAAGAACAGGCGGTTCGCTTTTCATTCCCGCCAGCCGATCATGCGGATTCCTTCTCCGGCTTTTCGGAGAATCCATAATCCGAAAGGAAGAGAAGTACCGCGGGAATCTTTCGACCCCGTGTCGCCTCTCTCGAAGAGAAGGGCTTCAAAGGAGAAAGGAGCATCCCACCACCGTCCGTTGGCGCGAACAAGATTCTTTTTCTCTTCGAAAAACACTTCGGCTTCGGGAAAAGGAAGCGGTTCGAGCAGGAATCTGCGAATGGTGGAAGGAGGACGCGCGGAGGGTTCGCGAAACGCCTTTAAGGAGAGGCGAAAATCCGGTTCGGTGACGAAGGTAAACCGATCTTCCGGCGGGAAGAGATCGTTGACGCGGAGAAACCCGACGACATCCGCGCCGAAGGAGGCGGAGAGGCTCTCGAGAATCCGAGGTGAAATCCCGGAAGGCCGATTCGGAGGGGCGTTTCCAATGCGGGCTCCGAACGACTCAAAGGGGGATGGTTTATCGAGCAAGAAGGCGGGAGGAGACGAGGAAACGGATTCGAGCAAAGGGCGGGAGGGCGTCTCATCGAAAAGAAGAGGAGAATCCGTGTCGAGTGGGGGTATTGTCGGAAGGAGAAGAATTTCGATTTGCGAACAGGAAAAGGAGGAAAGATTCCGGGAGGTGTTCCCAGCAGGAGAAGGAGTTTCTTTGGTGTGGCGGGGGGCTTGGTGCGAATCCCGTTTCCTCCGGGAAGAAAGAAAATTCCTTTCAAAATGAAGATGGAGGAGATTGCCGAGACGCTTTCGATCGGTCGTTGGTTCCGCCGGAGTGATGGTGAGGAGTAAGGGAGAGAAGGAAGGGGTGCGAATGCGAGACGGGGATTCGAAGAAAGAGTCTCTCTCGAAGAGAATGTGGATTGTTTTCACGGCCCGGCCTTGCTCTTCAAGAACCGTCAGGGTTTCTTCCAAAAGAGAGAGTATTTCGTTCATGAGCCTTCGGCCGTCCTCGATTGCGGGTTCGAAGTGGCGCCGGGCCGTGGGAATATCGGCGGGGCGATAAAGAATGACCGGCAGATCCTCCCAGCCCCGTCCAAGGCGATAAAGCCGATGCAAGGCCGGCTCGTATCGTTCGAGAAGACCCTGTTCCGGCAAGGAGAGGAGGTCTTGAAGCGTCCGAACTCCGAGCGCCTCGAGCGAGGAAAGAGTTTCGTCGGAGAGAAGAATTTCCGAGGAAGAGGATTGGGAAAAAGAGGACGGAAAAGAGCGAAAAGATTCGAGCGGAGTCTGTTGAAGAAAGTGGTCGGATTGCTCCTCGGGAAGGGATCGAAATGCGGTTGAGAAATCCCTTTCCGCACCGATCGGCATCGTAAGACAGAGCAGCCGTGAGGCGAAACGAGTTGAGGCTTCGGAGATGCGGGTCGGAAATCCTTGCTTCGCGAGGACCGAATGAATCTCTTTGAGAAAAATCTTGCGGTTCTGGGGCGAGGTTCCAGGGAGTGTTATCCAGAAGAGGAAGAGGAAATCGACGGTGAAAAAGAGATTGGGGGTGAAGGAGAAGAGTATTTCGGCTATACGAGCATGTTCCTCGAATAATTCCCGTTGGGAAAGCCTGAAGGTCTGGAAGGAAGGATGAAGGGCGAGGATCGTGGAAAGTGAGGTTCCAGGGAGGATTCCGATTTTTCGGGCGGAATCGTTGACTTCGACGAGGTGCGGATTCCGCCCTCCGGAAAGAATGCCCCCGGGCTGATCATCCCTGATGAGCCCGCGAAATTCGAGAATTCGGATTCCCGGATTCGGAATTTCAAGGCAGATCGTGTGCGTCATAAAACGGCTCCGTGATGTTGTTTTTCGGAAGAAAGCCTTTGCTTTTGAGAAGGACGGCGCGCCATAAGAGAAGCCGGTGATTTTCGGAAGGCCGGGAGGAAAGAGCGGAAGAGGAAGAGAAGGAGAGGAGCCGAAGAGAAGCGTTGGGAAAGGCACGGGGATATGAGATGGGAGAAGAGATGACATTGGAACGGCGGGAGGACGGTCGTTTGAAGGACGGATCAAGGAACGCCCCTCCGCGAGGCTTGGATTTTGAAGAAAGGGCGGACATTTTTACGTTCGATTCTATGTTTCGAGCAGAGAGGGGAAGAAGCACGAGGAGTGTGGAACGGAAACGTCGTGCCGTAGCGAGAATGCGGGCTTCGAGAGGTTTCGGGCAGGGAACGATGCGGGGAAAGAAGAGATCGAGAACGACCAGCGTTTCGGATTGGTGAAGGAGAATCTCGGCGGCGCGGTAGGCGTTTCGACATTCATCGAGCCTGACGAAGAGGAGCGCGTCGAGATCGAGGCCGATTTGTTCGAGATCGGGAGGATAAGGAAAGGCCGCACGTGAGACGATCCAAGCGGAAGGTTTTCCGGAATGTTGAAAACGGAGCGTGAGAAGCGCGGCCGGCGAGAGAAGCGGAGCAGGGAATACCGTGTTGGGGGGAAGGAAAGGCGGCGAGGAAGAAGCATTTGAGGTTGCAACGTGAGCGGAAAATGCGGGAAGAAGTTCAATGACGCGTCCGGCAACCGAGGAGGGTGTCCAGCGGAATTCGGCGTTGGGAAGAGAGGCGAGGAGCCTCTCGGCTGTAACGACTCCTCGAGGGAGGGTTCGGATTCGTCGGCGGTATTTCACCGATGGCCGCCGCGTACCTCTTCTCGAAGCGAAAGGAGGTCTTTGAGGTTCGATAGGAGTTGTATAAAAGAGAGCCCGCTTTCTCATTGTTCCGAAAGAGATTGTACCGTACAAATGTACGGACATCAAGGAAAGAATGGGAGAGCATGGCAAATTGTGGGCAGGATCAAATTTCCTGCAGAGAGGCCTTCCTGGGAGCGCAGGCATCCCTGCCTGCAACAAAACCAGCAAGGAGCGCAATTCCCGGGAGCGCAGGCCTGCCGGCCGGCAGGCATCTTGTCTGCAAAAACGGGTCCGTAGAGGACCGCCTTTCGGCCGCCCCGATCATACGCGGGGGCGGCGCCCATCAGCGGACTGACACAATCCGGAAAAAGGTTCCCATTTTTCGCCTTGCCCCCCCTTCCCAAGCGCTCCCTTTGGAGCGCTTGTTTTCGGACAGGAGTCTGATAGAATAACCGTGATGGAGGAAGCGATTTCAGAGCCGGTTCAGAGCCCTCCCGCGGGGTGGAGAGTGAAGGAACGTCTCCCCGGCCCCGATCCCGGTGTTCCCGAGCATCCCGGCGTTCACGAGCGGGATATGGCCTTGGGAGTACGTCTTTTGAGGTTGGAGGACGCCGTCAACTGGGCGCGGTCAAACTCACTCTGGCCGCTTACGTTCGGCCTGGCCTGTTGTGCTATCGAGATGATGGCGACGATGGATCCGAAGTTCGACCTTTCACGATTCGGATCCGAGGTTTTCCGGGCCAGCCCGCGCCAGGCGGACCTTATGATCGTGGCCGGAACGGTCAACAAGAAGATGGCGCCGTTGGTCAAACGATTGTATGACCAGATGGCCGAGCCGAAATGGGTGATTGCGATGGGCGTCTGCGCCTCGACCGGCGGAATGTACCGCGTCTACAATGTCGTTCAGGGTGTGGACCGCGTGATTCCGGTGGATGTTTATGTCGGCGGCTGTCCTCCCCGCCCCGAGGCGTTGATCGATGGAGTCATGGAACTCCAGAAGATCATTCGAGGAGAAAGGCCCCGTTTGCGACCCGCGGAGGAGATCCGCGCGCGGACGGAGAAGGGAGCGTATTTTACTCCCGGGATTCGAGCGTGATCCAAGAAGGGCGACTTCTTCCGCGGTTCACATTGAAAGATACCGCGGGCCGTCTGATCTCGCCCGACCGGTATTTGGGACGCCGGTGGGTTCTTTTCTTCTATCCGCGGGATATGACTCCGGGATGCACCCGCGAGGCTTGCGAATTCTCCCTGGCCTTGGCTCGTTTTCATCGGGTCGGCGCCACAGTGGTGGGAGTCTCCGGCGGGAGTCTCGAAGCGAAGAGAAAATTCAAGACGAAGAACAATCTCAAGATCGGCCTCCTTGCCGATGAGGATTATCAAGTGGCCCGGAGATTCGGCGTTTACGGGGAGAAGAAACTGGCCGGCAAAACGGTCCGCGGAATCACGCGAACGACGATCCTCGTGGGACCGGATGGCCGGATCGAAAAGATATGGCCTCGCGTGAAGGTCGAGGGACACGTCGAGGCGGTCTTGGAAGAAACGAAACGCCGGGCGGCGGGAGTCGTCGTTCGAGAAGGAGAACCAGCCCGGCGCATTCGTAGGCCTCGCGGTTCCGCCTCCCGTTCCGTTCGACGAACGCGCCGCCGGTCGGGACGCGGAGGAAGGAAGAAGAAAAAGTGACGATAGGACGGCTGAGTGCCGGGAAACGCCCGCGCTTTTTCGAAGCTCTTCTCTTCGCGTTTCTTTTTCTTCTTCCCGGTTCGGCGGGCGCCGTGGAGAAGCCGGCCGAGTGGATCGTGGCGGTCGTGGATGCGGATGTGATCACGTTTTCCGAGGTGGCGGAAGAGGTGCGGCGCAATGCGGCCGCGGCCGGGATGAATCCGGAACGGCTTTCCCACGCGGAACGCGAAATGCTTGTCGACCGCGCTCTTGAAAAACTGGTCACGGATTCCCTCTTGCTTCAAAAAGCGCGTCGAAGTGGAATCACCGCGAGCCCGGCGGAGATCGAAGAGGAATCGAAGACGGCGATCGATCGGATCCGCTCTCAGTTTCCCACGGATGCTGCGTTTGAACGAGCCCTGGCGCAGGAGTTTATGACGCCGGATCGCCTTCGTGAACGATACGAAAAACAAGCCGAGGCGGAAATCCTCAGGCGGAAATTGATCGACCGCGACATTCGCTCGAAAATCCGCATCAGCGACAGCCAGGTTCTGAATGCGTATCGCCAATACGGCAAGGAGGTGCGGGTCCGTCATATTCTCGTTTCTGATTCCGCGACGGCGGAAACGGTACGCCGGAGGCTCGTCGACGGAGAGGACTTCGATCTTGTCGCGGCCTCCGTTACGACGATCGAAGCAACCGACCTCGGCTGGGTCCGGCGGGGAATGATGGTCGAAGAATTCGAAAAAGCGGCCTTCGCCTTGAAACCCGGAGAGATTTCTCCCGTCGTAAAGACCCAGTTCGGTTATCACGTGATCCAATGTCTCGATCGGCGCGAGAAGGAACCACCGCCTTTCGACGAGAAGATGCGAGACAAAATCTATCAGGAACTCTTCGCAAGAAAGATGCAGAAGAAATTGCGGAAATATATCGAAGAATTGCGCGCGCGCGCCTATGTTCAATTCCGGGAAGGCGCTCTGGCACAACTGGATTGACGAAGATCCCGAGGGTTTGTTCGGATTCCCATAAACCGAATTCCGTGACTGCGGTTACAATCGGCGATGTCTGCGGGATCGGTCCGGAGGTAACATTCCGGGCGTTGACCCGGTTTCCCGAGGAACGATTTCTCTTGTTCGGACCGAAGACGGCTCTCGAAACGGCCGTCGAGCGGTACGGAAGGCTTGCGCGAAATATTGCCCTGAGGCCGGTCGGGGATTGTTCCAGCGGGCTCTTCGAGTGCGGGAGGGTCGAAGCGGCCGCGGGAAGGGCTTCCTTCGAAGCCGTGGCGGCCGCCGCCCGCTCCGTTCTCGACGGCGAAGCGGAGGCGCTTGTCACCGCTCCGATATCGAAGGCCGCCTGGGAGGCGGCGGGGATCAAGGACCCCGGACACACGGAACTCCTCGGCCGTCTTTCGAAGGCGCAACCGGTGATGGCCTTCTTCGGGCGCGACGCTTCCGGAACGCCATGGCGAATAGCACTTCTTACGATCCATTCTCCCCTGCGACGGGTTCCAGAATTGGTGGAGAAGGAAAGGCTCGTAAGGACGTTGGAAATCGTTGTGAAGGAGATGAGAGACCGTTTCGGGTTTGTGACGCCGCGTTTGGCCGTGCTCGGGCTCAATCCCCACGCCGGTGAAAAAGGCCGGATCGGGAGCGAAGAGAAGGAGATCCTGGAGCCGGTCTTGGGGGAATGTCGAAACCGCTGGCGAAATGTGATCATCGAGGGTCCTCTGCCCGCCGACACGGCTTTTACGGAACGGGTTCGCCGCCGTTTCGATCTCGTCGTCGGAATGTACCACGATCAGGTATTGCCCGTCTTCAAGGCGGTGACAGGAGGTACGGGGGTCAACGTGACTTTGGGTTTACCGTTCCTTCGCGTCTCACCCGATCACGGAACGGCCTTCGATATTGCCGGCAAAGGGGAAGCGGATGAATCGAGTATGGTTTCCGCCATCGAATGGGCGGTGGAGTTTTCGGAACGGAGGAGGCGTTGAGAAGAAAGGGGAGCGTGCCTTCGAGGCGAGGAGGCGGTGGCGGAATTTCGAATTTTGAGCGCGATCCCGTTTCGCGACGTTTTCTGAAGACGTTGTTGAGGGAGTTCGCATTTCGGCCGTCACGGCGGCTGGGACAGAACTTCCTCTGTGACCGGAGGATTCGGGACACCTTCGTGGAGAGGGCGGCCGTGGACGGCGAGTTCGTGCTCGAGATCGGACCCGGATTGGGGGCGTTGACGCGCCGCCTGGTGGAGAAAGCGGATTCCGTGGTCGGCGTTGAGAAGTCCCGCCATCTTCTGGCGCCGCTGAAATTTGTTCTCGAAGGGCAACGCCGTTTTCATCTGATCGAAAAGGATGTTTTAGCGTTGAAACGGGAAGAAATCGCCGGTTGGGGCGAACCGGTCGTCGTCGGCAATCTTCCGTATTCCGTCACGACGCCGATCTTATTTCGCTTCTTGGAGGAAGAGTTGCCGTGGAAGCGACTCGTCGTCACCGTCCAGGAAGAGGTCGGGAAACGGATTTTGGCAAGGCCGGGGAGAAGCACGTACGGAGCGCTTACGATCGCGGTGCGTTTACGCGCCGAGGTGCGCAAGATTCTTTCGATCCCCCCCTCGGCGTTTTATCCCGTTCCGGAGGTTCGTTCGACGGTGCTGGAAATCACTCCGCTCGAAAGACGGTGGAGACGAAGCGGCACGGAGGAGATTCTGAAGAAGATTTTTTCCCGTCGCAGGAAAACCTTTCGAAACGCGGTCTCGGGGATCGAAGGAGGGGACGCGGCGATGGAAAAAGCGGGGATCAACCCCACTCTCCGCCCCGAGGAGATAGACATTGAGCGTTACCGGAGGTTCCTCGGATTTGTTTTATCGGAAGGTTCTTCCTGGAGGAGGAGGGAAAGCCCGGGATCTGAGCGTGCCGAGTCGCGCATAAAGAGCGCGGAGATATAGGCTCCCGGCCCGAACCCGCACATCGGAACCGCTCCGGCGTAAGAGGCGTTCTCGGAGGAATAAAGTTCGGCGATGAGCAGATGATTCGCGGCGGCTTGACGCGTGACCCAGCGAAGGAGTCGCTCGCTCCGCTCCGTCTCTCCCAACTTCGCCAGCGCTGCTGCGATTCGCAGATCGACGACGACCCATTCCTGCTCGTCATAGTCCGAGCCGTCGTTGTTGCGACGGTAACCGATGGTGTAGGGCATTTTCAGATAACGATCGAAGGCCTCCAGGGTCTTCCGCGCCGTGGAATCGTCCACGACAGAGAAGTTGACTGCTTCGACGGCCGAGGCATCGACGCTTTTGGGAAGAACGGTGTCCTCGTAACTTCCCCGCACGAATCCCTTCGAATCGAGGAAATGTTTTCGAAATCCCCACCGCAATCGCCGCGCCGCGGCCGCATACCGCCGGGCCTTTTCGAGTCTCCCCGCGCGCCGCGCCAAATCTTCCGCGCCGCGGAGACCTCGGTAGGCCGTCGCCGAGGAATATGAGAACCGCCGCGCTCCGTTCACTCCTCGTTTTTTCAAATGGCGCTCCCAAGGACCGGAACCCGGACGGAGGATATCGAGTTCCGGGTCGATGAGATCAAGAAGAACGTCGGCGACCTGGGAGAAGATTCTATCGCCGTATCGATCGAGCAGAACCTCGTCTCCGCTCTCCGAAACATAGCGGTCGAGAGCCCAGAGGAAGAGGCCGAAACCGTCGAGTTCGATATTGGGATCGGTCCCGCCGTCCGATTCCTCCGTTCCGTTCCCGTAATATCGGCAGACCGAGATTTGATAGGGCTTCCCGATGCCGTAGTCTTTCCCGTCGAGGAGAAACCGCTGATAACGACCGAAGTCCGCACGGAGAAAAAACTGCAGAGCCGCGCGCGCTTCGGCGAATTTTCCGGCATAAACGAGCCCGTCGATGGCGTAGGAGGCGTCGCGGATCCAGCAGATGTTCCAGCGGCCCGGAGGAAGGCTGGCGACGATCTGCCCGTAAGGGCTCCCCTCTTCGCGGCACTGCGCCATCTTGAGGAGAGCAAGCGACTGGCGGAAGACGGCAGCCTCGTCCGGTGATCGAAAATCGGGTCTCCGCGCCGTCTCCTGAAAACGCCGCCAGAACATGCGTTCTCCGAACAAGAGGTTTTCGGGCGCGGGAAGCGGGGAAAGCGCCGCTCCGTCTCGCGACCAAATGAGGGCCAGTCCAAAGTAGCGCTCCGCGTCGGAACCTCTTCGCAGCCGCAGGGCATTGCCCTCGGGTTCCGCGGTCAAGGTCCCCGAAGAAGAAAGAATGCGGAAAGAGAGATAATCACCGGTCCAGGGATCGCGCCGGACGAAGATCGTGTCTCTTCCCTCCCAGGTGGTGAAGTTGCTTCCGTCGAGAGAGAGACGAAAATGCGCGCCGGGAGGAAGGCCGGAATCGACTCGATAGAGGAGCACGAGCGCGCGGTCCCTTCGGGACTGAGGTGTGAAGGCGTAGGCCTGAAGAGGACCAAGCGGAGAGGAGATTTGGTATTGGACGATGCCGCTTCCCGTCTCGTAAGCCGCTCCCGTGATTTGAGGTGGTTCCGGGGAAGAATCGAAGGCGAGCCAAAGGCCGTCGAGAAAGTCGCGCGTCGGAGTGAACGGATCGTATCGCGAATAGATGTGGTTTCGGAAACTATCGAATCGCCGGGTTTCAAGGTTGAGTTTCGCGGAAACGAGACCGTTGGCGAGAGGGAGTTGATGAAAGGTGCGGCGTGCGGCGTGGAGATTCTTCATAAAGAGTTCGAGGGATACCTTCGTGAAAACTCCCGGAATTCCCGCGAGCATTCCTCCCTTTCCGGAGTTGTCGTAAACGCGGACGGCCAGGAGATGTTCCTTCTTCGAGAAGAAAAGCGCGCGGGGCACGGCATAAATCCTCCATTTGTTCCACGCGGATCGGAATCGAGGTGGAAAAGAGCCGGTCTGTCCCAAAAGTTCTCCGTCGAGATACGTTTCATCGGCATCGTCGATCTCGCCGAGAAAGAGAAAGAGAACGCTGTCGGCGGGAAGTTCGTCGGGGGTCTTGAACCGCCGAAAATACCATCCCCAGCCGTCAAGGGATTTGTATCCCTGAACTTCCCACGGCGTTCCAATGGCAAGAGGCGCGACGGAGTCGGGGGGAGAATACTTCCAGGCGGGATCATCGCCGGAGGCAAAGAACCATCCGTTCCCGAGTCTGAGAATCGGATAAGGGGAAGGGGCTGAGTCGGGTGACCGTGAGGCAGGCGTGGCCGCCCCGGCGGCGAACACCTCTCGAGACGCGGCCGAAGCGGTGACTGAAAAGAAGACGAAACCACCCGTACCGAAGAAGAGAAGGATCGCCTGGAAGAACACCGCAACAGGATGAAATCGCAGGGATGGATGACATCTTCTTGGCGTTGGAGCAAGGTCTGCGGGCTGCATTTCCATTCAATATATCGTACATCAAGCGACTCGCTGGGAATAGGTTAACTGCCGCCGTATTCGCATTGCCCTCGGTCTTCCCATTTCGTGCGCTCCGAGAGCGTAAGGAGCAGGATACGGATATCGGGAAGGGGAAGGAGAGGGGCGAAGAAAAAGGCAAAAGGAAAAAGGCAGAAGGAAAAAGGAAAAGGTCAAAAGGCAAAAGGCAAAAGGGAAAAGGCAAAAGGGAAAAGAGAACAGGAGATGTGGAGCGCAGACTCTCCAGTCTGCGAAAAACGGTGGTGAAAAGGAAGCGGATCCATCCGATCGCGGCCTGGTGGCGCAACCGGTAGTCGCCCACCTCTGTTGGCGCGCCCCCCTGCACGGGATGACACCAGTGTGTCGCATTGCTCCCCCCTGGTGTCATTCCGAGGAGGCCGGAGGCCGACGAGGAATCCCCCGAGATTGCTGACAACCGCCTCGTTCTCCCTCGCCCCTCGGGGGACCTGCCTGCCGCGACGCATCGCGGCACAGGCAGGGAGGGTTGGGGTGAGGGGGGCGTATTGGCACCACGGCGGGATACCCTGCGGCGGGGATTCCTCGCGGAGCCTGTCCCGAGC